>CALLVV010000039.1 GCA_938012815.1 uncultured Propionibacteriaceae bacterium | reverse complement strand
AGGAGCATGGATACCTTGGACAAGCTCGAGCTTCTGGCCGATGCGGCCAAGTACGATGCGGCCTGCACTTCCTCCGGTGTCGGACGCAGACCACGCAAGGGTGCGCTCGGTTGCACTACCGCTGCAGGCTGCTGTCACAGCTTCACCCCCGACGGACGCTGCATCACCCTACTCAAGGTGCTCATGTCAAATGCCTGTAGCTACGACTGCGCCTACTGCGTGAGCCGTGCGTCGGCGTGCTGCAGACGGGCGACCTTCTCCCCACGCGAGCTGGCGGAGCTCACGGTGGACTTCTACAGGCGCAACTACGTCGAGGGGCTCTTTCTCTCATCGGGCGTCATGGGAACGCCCGATGCCACGACGGAGCGCATGATCGAATGCCTGCGGATACTGCGTGAGGAGCTTCGCTTCAATGGCTACGTGCACGCAAAGGTCATTCCCGGAACCTCACCCGAGCTCCTCGACCGCCTGGGCAGGCTCGCGGATCGCTTGAGTTCTAACCTGGAGCTCCCAAGCTCTGCCTCGCTCAGTCGCCTCTGCCCTAACAAGAGCGCGCGATCCGTGCTTGCGCCCATGGGGCAGATCGCGTGTACGCGCGCGCAGGAGGAGCGGTCTCTGCCTGCCTGTACGGCACCTGAGCAGCGGCGTGCGCTCACCTTGCGCCAGAGACGCACCGCCGCACAGGAGGGACTATCCCTTCGCTCGAACGGCAGCGCCCTCATCTTGGGCAGGCCCAAAAGCCGAGTGCCTGCCGTCAGGCGCAGCTTTGTTCCTGCTGGCCAGTCAACGCAGCTCATCGTCGGTGCCACACCAGAAAGTGACAACCATATCCTGCAGCTTTCCCAGTCGCTGTACCGGCGCTATGACATCCGTCGCGTGTTCTTCTCGGCCTATATGCCCATCATGGAGGACAAGCGCCTGCCCGAGCGAGACACTCCCGTGCCCCTCAGGCGGGAGCATCGCCTCTACCAGGCGGACTGGCTCATGCGCTACTACGCCTTTTCGCCGGACGAGCTCGCGACGCCAGAGGAACCTTGGCTCGATCTGGACCTCGACCCAAAGCTCGCCTGGGCGCTCAGACACATGGACCGCTTTCCCGTTGAGGTCATGGACGCCCCGCTCGAGCTTCTGCTGCGCGTTCCTGGCGTTGGACCCGTGGGGGCGAGGCGCATCATCGCCGCACGCGGGCACACGCGCCTCAGCTTTAGCGATCTCAAACGCCTCAACGTCACGCTCAAGCGGGCGAGGCACTTCCTCACCTGCTCGGGGATACGTGACAAGGACTGTCCCCTCGACGAGGGGCTCATACGTCAGAGGATGGTGAGCGATGTCACAACAACACGATACAATCAACGTCGTCGTGAGGCGGAAGGGCAGCTCTCACTCTTCTGAAGAGCTGACGCCCTCCGTGCTGCAGGTCGTGGACGAGCTCATTGCCGCGCTCACCCAAGGTGGCCAAGCCGTGCTCGCGGCAGAGACCACGCTCGAGGGTGTGCTCGCAGCGGTGGGTGTGGGCTACCTCGCCCACGCACATCCCACCCGCCTGAGGCTCGCACCCCAAGGACAGGTTCAGCTGCAGCTCGGCGAGACGTGCGTTGTCATGCCCCCTACTGACGACCGAGGCGTCGTACAACTTGCCGCACGCGTCCATGCAGCCTTCGCTCGAGCCTGCGGCGAGGCCTGCGATCGGTCCGTGCCATGTTGCCATCCTACCGCTAGTGAACTACAGTCATTAAACGCTAGTGAATGCAGTTCAATAGGAGGTTGTGATGGATTGGGTGGAGCACGCGATCTGGTGGCAGGTCTACCCGCTCGGGTTCTGTGGAGCGCCAATCCGGGACCCGGAACCGACGCCGGCCCCGCGCCTGCGCAGGCTGATGGGCTGGCTGGACTACGCCATCGAGCTGGGGACATCCGGGTTGCTGCTGGGGCCGGTCTTCGCGTCCCAGACCCACGGCTACGACACGGTCGACCAGTTCCGCATCGACCCCCGCCTGGGAGGCGAGGAGGACTTCGACGCGCTCGTGGCCGCCTGCTCGCAGCGCGGGCTGCGTCTCCTGCTGGACGGGGTTTTCAGCCACGTCGGCGCGCAGCATCCCGACGTGATCCGCGCCCTCGGCGAGGGTCCGGGCGGGCCAACCGCCGATCTGTTCGACATCGACTGGAACGCGCCCGGCGGTCCTGCCCCGCGCGTTTTCGAGGGACACGCCTCGCTGGTTCGTCTCAACCATGCCTCCAAGCGGGTCGTCCAGTACGTGACCGCTGTCATGGAGCACTGGCTCGCCCGGGGAATCGACGGATGGCGGCTCGACGCCGCCTATTCCGTGGACACGGACTTCTGGGCGCGCGTGATTCCCGCCGTCCGGGACCGCCATCCGAATGCCTGGTTCCTCGGGGAGGTGATCCACGGCGACCACTCCCGGTTCGTCGTATCCTCCGGCGTCGATGCGACCACCCAGTACGAGCTGTGGAAGGCCATCTGGTCCAGCATCAAGGACCGCAACTTCTTCGAACTGGACTGGGCGCTGAACCGCCACAACGGCTTCCTCGCCCACTTCACGCCGAACACCTTCATCGGCAACCACGACGTGACCCGCATCGCCAGCGTCGTCGGGTCCGACGGGGCGGTCGTGGCCCTGGCGATTCTGCTCACCCTCGGGGGGATTCCCTCGATCTATTACGGCGACGAGCAGGGATTCACCGGCGTCAAGGAGGAAAGGGTCGGTGGGGACGACGCCATCCGGCCGGCCTTCCCCGACGCCCCCTCGGAGCTGGCCGACTGGGGCCAGAACATCCATCGCGCCCACCAGGACCTCATCGGGCTGCGGCGCCGCAATCCCTGGCTCGTCACCGCCACCACGACGCCCCTGCACCTGGAGAACACCCGCTACACCTACCGTGCAGCCGCGAAGGACGGAAGCAACCACCTGGACGTCGCGATCGACCTTGCCGCGGCTTCCTCGGTCGTCATCAGGAGCGCGAGTGGGCACGTCCTGTGGGAATGGCGGCACTAGGTTCTCGACGGTGTGGGGGTGCGCGCTCGAGGGCGTGGCTCATCGTCTGGTGCGAAACCGCCCCGGGCATCACCAAGGCTCATGCCTTCGCTCAAACTGGTCTTCGCTGAGCCGGCTCGAGTCGGATTCAAGGTCCCGGTCCAGGGCTGGCCTGGCCGATGCTGTCGCACGAGATCGCTTCACCCCGGCAGGATCGGCCGGCGATCACTGCCGGCTCGAGAACCCCGGCCCGGAGCTGCGGACGATGCTGAACTGGCTGGATCAGCTCGCCCCGAACCCACGGGACGTCGCTGCCGAGGAGTGAGGCGCAACGACTCGGCCAATCGCGTCGAGCTGCTCCAGCACCGCGGGCGGTTCCGCGGACAGGGGCAGCGTGTCCGGGTCGAGGATTGCGTCATGGGTGCCGGGTTCGTCGTGTTCCAGGGCTGCGAAGAGGGGCACGAGGTCGGGTTGTTCGGGGCCGCGTTCGGAGACGAGTTCCAGGGTGGTGTAGGCGGCCTCGGGGATCGCTATGGCGTCGATGAGAACGCGGGCGATCTCGTCGCGGGCGACGGCCCCGTCGCTGGTGCTCCTGACCCGGCGGGTGTCGCCCTGGAGGAAGACCAGTTTCCGCTGGTCGGGTTCGTTGTGCCCGAACCAACCCGGCCGGACGATCGTGTACGGGTGGCCGCTGCGGCGCACCAGCCGTTCGGAGCGGCGTTTCCAGTCGTATGCCTGCGTCGCGCGATTGTAGAGGCTGTCGTGGACGGTTATCCCGATCGTCGTCATCAGGGACACGTGGACATCGGGATTCCTCAACGCGCCCAAAACGGTGCTGACTATGCCGTAGTCGATGCTCTCGGCTTCACCCTCTCCACCGTGGGAGCCGTGCGTGAAGACGACCGCGTCGACATCCTCGACGGCGTTCGCCGCCGTCGGCGTGTCGGTGGCGTCGCCGACGAGCAACGTGGTTCCGGCGGGCAGGAGCCGTGCGGCCCTGACGCGGTCGCGCACCAGCGCGCAGGTCCGGTATCCGGCCGCGAGGGCCCTCCGGGCGGCGTGGAGACCGATGCTGCCGGTGGCGCCGACAATGAGGATGGTGCGAGTCATGAATCCCCTGTCCCGTGTCCGTGGTCCCCTTGGTCTGGGTCTGCAACTTTGTGGATTGTATGCGCCCCGTTGCGTTCGTCCCCGCGACGGAACGGGGGCCGGTCTCCTCTCGGGGAGGCCGGGATTCTCCTGGCGGCACCGGTGTCTTTCTCGCAGCCGTGCTGATTTCGTGCCATGACCGGCGTGGCGCGGGGCAGGGGTGGGCGGGTTCCTGCCCGCGCGCCAATTCTGGCTCCAGTCGTCGGCAACCGCTGCCGCGTGCCCGGCCTGCTCTGCATGGCCCTCCCCGGTTCGGTGGCTGAGGGACGAACGGCCCTGCCCGCCGACCGAGGCGGGGCGCCTGTGGGGGCGCCGTCGCGAGACGCGCCGGGACTCCGCGCCAGCGAACAAGGGAGAGCTTTCACACAGCAGGTAGATAGCTGGACTTACTACTGGTAGCTAGCTAGGCTGACAACCATGTTCGATGGCTTCCGACAACAGTGGATCCACGGTTTCCTCGACCTCTGCCTGCTCGGCATCCTCGCCCGGGGGCGCGAGTACGGGCGCGGGCTGACTGCAGGCCTCGCCGAGGCGGGATTCGGGGAGATTCCCGGCGGGACGCTCTATCCGGCCCTGCTGCGCCTGGAGAAACAGGGATTTGTTCGGGCGACCCGGGTGCCGAGCACGCTGGGCCCGGTGCGTAAGTACTACGAGCTGACACCCCGCGGGGCGGAGGAGGCGTCGCGACGCCGGGGCGAGTGGCGGAGTTTCCGTGACGCCGTCGAACGGGTCGTCTCCGGGGCGGCGGCGGATGCCGGCAGCGAGGATCCGAACCGATGACCGGGGAATGGGAGCGGACGCTGGCCGGGCAGCTCGTCGAGGCCGGTCTGGGTCGCGCCGAGGCGGACGGACTGGCCCGTGACGCGGCGGAGGAGGCCCGGGATGCGAGTCGCAACCCGCAGGAACTGTACGGGCCGGCCGTCGCCTACGCCTCCACCCTGGCCAGGACCCTCCACGTGGCCGAGACCCAGGCGCTCGGCGCGAGCCGCGGCGGGGGAGAGGTCGTGCTGCGGCTGCGATCCGTTTCGAAGAGCTACGGGAGACGCGAGATTCTCCGTGGCATCGACCTGGAGCTGCGGGCCGGCGAGATTGCCGCCGTGGTGGGTGCCAACGGCTCCGGGAAGTCCACGCTGCTCGGGATCTGCGCCGGCCTGATCCGCCCCTCGGCGGGGGTCATCCAGCGGGTCCCGCGCATCGGTTACGCCCCGCAACTGGGTGGGGTCGCCCCGCTGCTGACCCCGGATGAACACTTCCGTCTCTTCGGGGCCGCCAGTCGCATGGGGGCCCGGAAGGCCCGGGGGACGGGACGCAGGCTCGCATCCCTGCTCGGCTGGCGGCCGCGCCGCGGCATCGTGGCCTCGCGCCTCTCAGGTGGCACCCGGCAGAAACTCAACGTGGTGCTGGCCGAGTTGGACGGCCCCGACCTCATCCTGCTCGACGAGCCCTACCAGGGATTCGACGAGGACTCCTACCTGATCTTCCGCAGCCAACTGCTGCGCTGGCGCGACCGCGGGGCCGGGATCCTCATGATCACGCACATGCTGCACGACCTCGATGACATCGACCACGTCATCGAGCTTCACCCGAGGGAGGACCTGTGATGATCCGGGCCGTGTTCGTCACCAGCCTGCAGGAAATGAGCCGGCGCCTCACGGCCCTGGTGTTCATCCTGCTGCTCCCGCTGGCCTTCTACCTGGTGCGCATCGACGTGCACTGGCAGGCGATCCGGTTCCTGTCGATCGGGATCGGCTGGGCCGTGGCGACCCTGTCGCTGTTCACCTTCATCGCTGCACGTGACCTCGACAGGCGACTGGTGGTGGCGGGTGCCTCGCCCTCGTCGCTCTTCGCCGGACGGCTGGCGGCCGTGCTCGCCGTCGGGCTGTGCCTGGCCGTGATCTACTTCGGGGTCGTCGCCCTCACCCTGGACGACCTGCCCCGGGTGTGGGCGGTGTTGCTGCTGCTGGTCGTGACCGTGCTCATCGGGGCGCCGCTGGGGGCGGTGGTGAGCCTGGTCATCGTCAGGGAACTCGAGGGCGCCCTCGCGCTGCTGGCCCTCATGGCCGTCCAGCTGCTCGTCGACCCCGACAGCTCCTATGCCGGGTTCATGCCTTTGTGGTCCACCCGCGAGTTGACCGGCTACGCCCTCGACGCGCCCACCGCCAACAGCCTGTCCGACGGGCTCGGGCACTTCGCCGTCACCATGGTGCTGTGTTCCTTGGTGACTTGGGGGTTCAGCGTCCTCAGGCTGCGAACCAGGAGGTTCGAGCCGATCCCGGGATACCCGGGGACATCGTCGCGGTGAACCGCCCGGGGTGCGACAGGCAACGCTGTGAGAGCAGGGCGCGTTGGCGGTCCGGGAACCGCTGCCGAGGCCACAATGTTCCGAAACCAACGGAGGTTTGTTTTTGGAACGATCTAGTAGGGTTTGAGAGTAATCCCCATATGAGGAGAGTCACGATGACGGATTACTTGATGTCCTTCGACATCATGAAGGAGATGGCGACCCGGGTCTGCGGCCGCTACATCGCATGGGCGGATCAGGCCACGGATCCAGCAGTCAAGCAACACTGGATGAACCAGGCCAGCCAGGTCACCAAGGGAGTCCAACAGGTCAGGGCCCACGATGCAGAAGCGATTGCAGCGAAACGGGCCGAGCTGAGGGAACTGTTCCACTCCCTGCCGGTCGAGGCGCCTGCTGTTGTGGCATGAACGATCTCACGCCGCAGCAGTTGCACGAAATCTTCAAAACGTGGGTAATCCCTTACCTCGAGGACATCCGAAACCCGGAGCGCCCCGTCCCGGGACAACAGCCGTGGTTCATATCGGTGGGTGGGCAGCCGGGTTCCGGCAAGACCGGCGTGGTTGATGCCAGCGGCCAAACCCATCCGGGATCGGTGATCGTCAACGGTGACGACCTGAGGCGTTTCCACCCCGACTACGACCACACCATGGAACACAACCCCCTGTCGATGCCAGAGGTCACCGCGCAGGCCTCCGGAGCGTGGATAGGAATGTCGAACCAGTGGCTGCGGGACAACAGGATCACCGCGGTGGTGGAGACCACGCTGCGTCAACCTGCTGTGCTGCTGCGGGAGTTCGAGGCCTTCAAGCAGGCCGGGTACGGCACGGAACTGCGGGTCGTGGCCGTCCCACCTGAGGTGTCCCGGCTCGGCACTCTCGCCCGCTACGTCGGCCAAGCTCAAGAGTTCGGCGTAGGACGCACGGTCACGGCCGAAGGCCACGACATCCCCACCGCTGCGGTTCCGGGCACCGTGGAGACCCTCGTGGCGTCCGGGCTCGTGGACAGGGTCGTGGTTCAGGACCGCGACGGTCGTGTCTTCCTCGACACCGAGGCGTCCCGGGGCGGTCCGGAGCTTGCCGCAAAGGTCCGGGACGTTGTCGACCGGGCCCGGGACGTCACTTCCATGACCTCCGGGCAGGCCCAGGCGTGGATCCGTGCCGCTACGGCCACGATGGAAGGCCTCGGGGCCGTCCGTGAAACCGACCAGGACCTGCACAAGGTTGCGGCGCGAATCACCGGCCCTGACGCCCAAGCCGTCGCCGCCCGGGCGTGGCCACGCGATGCCATGGAACAGCAGCAGGCGCTGAAGGACCTCAAGAGATGGCACGGGAGTTTCATCCGTGCCGCGGCCCTGCCGGATCCTCAACAGGCCCCCAGCAGGAACCCCGCCGTCCCCGAACGGCACCCGCACCGCGGCAAGCCGGGCCGAAGTCGGGGCATGGAGCGGTGAACATCGTCGGCTGTGCCCGTGTGAGCACCGGCGAGCAGAGCCCCACGGCACATTAGGCGGAACCGGAAGCAGCGGGGGCGACGCGGGTCTTCGTGGATCACGGGGCCGTCGGCCGTGCTGCGGACCGGCCGCAGTGGACCGCCTGCCTGGCTCACCTCCGCGAGGGGGACACACTCGTGGTGTGTTCCTTGGACCGTGTGGCAGGCACCGAGGCGATGGCAATCGAAATCATCCGCGACCTCGCCACCAGGGCAGTGCGACTGCGTAGCCTCACCGAACCCTTCCTGGACATAGACACGACCACCCCGCTGGGGGAGGCGATCGTGGGGATCCTGACCGTCCTCGGGCAGCTGCGGGTCTCCACGGTCCGCGAGAACACCCGGAGGAGTTTAGGGCAGGCACGGACCCGTGGACGAGCCGGCGGCCGCTCCACCGTCATGACTCCGGAGCGTCTCGATGCCGCCAAGCGGATGCGCGCCCGGGGAGCCAGCCTCGGCAGGATCGCGGCCGCGCTGGGGGTGGGCAAAACCACCGTAGCCCGTGCCCTCAAACCCCCGCCCCCCGGTGCAACCCCGCTTGGCCCGTGACCGGGGTGGCCGCAGGGGGGTTCAGACAATGGCGGGGTGCAGGTACCGGGGACGTGACCGAACAATCTCAAACCCCCACCGGACCAGTGGGTTCTGCCGCGGTTTCTCGTCCCCGGAACTCATGGCAGTCCAGATACGCTCACGGAACCATCCGAAGAGAATCCCGATGTTGTACGAGCAACAAACGGCGCTCCCACGCTGGATGAACCCCTCGGGTGACGTCACACTGTAACAATTGGGGTAACGAGAGGGGAGTCAGGGCCATGGGGTACAAGGGGACCGTGCTCACTATCAGTGAGTTGCTGGACCGTGCTCGCACTGCCACGGAACCGAAACCACGCGTTGATGTCGGGTTGCGTCACGAAGCCGCATCGAATGCGCAGCGCTGTGCGGTGCTGCGCAGCGCCGGTGAGGGGTTGGGGGAGTGCTGGCGTTTCGCCATTTTGCAGACTCTCGACGACTACACGTCCACCTTGCGGCGCGGCGGTGTGGAACTCGCGGCACAGGTTTTCACGGCGGAACCGCCCCGTACCGGGTCCCCCGAGATCGACGCGGCATTCGCCGCGCTCGCCGAACACCTTGCCGACCGAGACGGATGGAACCCACCCGCTTGGGCACTGGACCCGACGCGGAAGGTCGACCGGTGGTACGCCACAGTCCCGCGGGTCTTCCACCGGGATGCTGAACGTGAAAGCCCCCGGGCATTTCGCACCCGGGGCATCTACATCACCGAACACGCATTGGCACGTGCATGAATAACGAAGAACTGGACATCAAGCATCTTCACGACCTGTTTCAGGAACTCTCCGAGAACCTACAGGCCCGTGGTCTGCAAGCCCAGCTCTTCGTCGTTGGCGGGGCAGCCATGGCGCTCGCCTACGATCAGCAAAGAATCACCCGAGATGTCGATGCAATCTTCGAACCCGCTCCTGAAGTACGCGACATCGCAGAAAGCATCGCTGACCGGCATGGCCTCGAACCTGACTGGCTGAATGACGCAGCCAAGGGATTCATGCCCACAACCGATGACCGGCCTCGAACTGTGTTCGAGTCGGAATCGCTGCTCGTGCAGGTACCCTCGCCCGAGTACCTACTCGCGATGAAACTCCATGCATCGCGCGATGACCGCGACCTTGCAGACGCAGTCACCCTCTACAACCACGTCGGGTACACCACATCGCAGCAGGCAACTGATCTACTCGCACGAAGCTACCCGCCCTCGATGCTGCTACCACGACACATCTATGTGGTCTGGGAAGTCGCCCAACGTGCCGAAGCCATCCGTGCCCGATCACAACCTGACATGTCACAGCCCCCGCAGACGGTACGACGACCTGATCACTCAGATGACCTCGAACCATGAGTCATGCCGGCCACGCCGCAGAAAACCATCAACTTGGAGTGCTGATGGGATCAGGAGCATGGGGCAAGCTACGGTACGAAGTGCCGTGGACCCTTGCGGACCTGTTCGCAACATCCGGGTTGTCGCAGATCGACTTCATAGAAATCCTGCTGTAACACGTCACGCAGGCAGGGTCTGTTGGGTATCCGCCCGGGGTCTGCTGCTACGGTGACCCTCTCGTGCCCCCAGCGGGGATCGAACCCGCGACCCATGGATTAAAAGTCCACTGCTCTGCCAGCTGAGCTATAGGGGCGGACACAGTTTAGCCATACTGCCTCTGCTCGGTCCACATGGCAGTCTTGGGGACATGGGTGAACTGGGCGGATTGCTGTGGGCGCTGGCGATCGGAGTGCCGTTGCTGGCTCTGGCCGTCTGGTTGGATGTGAGACGCCGACGCCGCACGGAGGGGGAGCCCACGCGAGGCCCGGGCGAGGGGCATCCCGGGTACCTGACCCAGTCGGAGATCGACGGCCTACCCGCTCCAGGAGTCCGGCGTCCGGTCCTCAGGACCGAACCGAGAGGCGAACGGCTGGAGATCGGACTCGCCGATCCCGGGTTCGCCGACGTGAACGGCCGCGTCGACCTCAAGGACGCCAACGTGCTGGTCATCGACGGCACGGGCGTGACCATGCGGGAGCTGATGACCCCCATCGCCCGGAACCAACCGCTCGTGCTGGTGGCCCGGGGAATGGACGAGGATGTGCTGGCGACGCTGGTCGCCAACCGGAAGAGCCTGACGATGCCGTTGGCAGCCGTGATCACCGACCTGATCCCGGAGGTCGCGGACCTGACCGGCGCGCTGCCGGTGTCCGTCGCGGATCTCAGGGCCGGATACCTGCCGACCGGGCATCTGGGGCACGCCACCCGCTGGGTCACCGACAGCTCCCGCACCTGGATCGAACCCCACCCGCCCCTGGTCGGGACGACGTAGGCAAGTGGATCCTTCCAGGGGTTGATTCCGTCCCGGCGAAGACTGAACATGAGAACGTGTCGCCAAATCCTCAACAATCCTCCGCCGCCCCGGACCTGAGCCGCTACGGCTGGCTGGCCGTGGCCACGGCCCTCGCCACCATCGTCCTGAAGGCGGGGGCCTGGGTGGTCACCGGATCCGTCGGGCTGTTGGCCGATGCCGCTGAATCCGTCGTCAACCTGGTTGCCGCCATCGTGGCGTTGATCGTGCTGAAGGTGGCGGCGAGGCCTGCCGATGCCAGCCACAACTTCGGCCACACCAAGGCCGAGTACTTCTCGGCGGCCGTGGAGGGTGTGATGATCTTCGTCGCCGCGATCTCCATCGTCGTTCTCGCGCTCCAGCGGCTCCTCTCCCCACAGCCCCTCGAATCGGTGGGGGTCGGATTGATGATCTCCGTGGCCGCCTCCGTCCTCAACGGTGCTGTGGCACTGGTGCTGATCAGAGCCGGGAAACGCCACCGCTCCATCACGCTCAGGGCCGACGGCAAACACCTGATGACCGACGTGTGGACCTCGGCCGGCGTGCTGGCGGGGATCGCGCTGGTGTGGGTGAGCGGCTGGGGATGGCTCGACCCGGTGATCGCCATCGCGGTGGGCGTCAACATCCTGTTCACCGGCTACGGCCTGGTGAAGGAATCGACCGAGGGACTGATGGACGCGTCCCTGCCGGAGGAGGACAACGAACGACTGCGCACGATACTCACCAGCAGGACCGGGGCTGGGGTCGCCTTCCACCAGATGCGCACCCGGATCTCCGGGACCCGGCAGTTCATGGACTTCCACCTGCTCGTCCCGGACGACTGGAGCGTCAAACAGGGCCACGATTTCCTGGAGGACCTCTCCGACGAGATCGTCGCCGAGTTCCCGCGGATGAACGTCACCGGGCACATCGAACCCATCAACGATCCCCGCAGCTACGCCCACGAAGGCATCTGACCGGACCATCCCACAACCGCTCCGGGCCCGGCCAAAGGTTGGCAGGAGGAGGGCGCGGTGCGTGGTGGTTGCGATGCCGCCTTGGATCAGGGGGTGGTTTCGCGTCTCGATCAGGGGGCGATGCGCAGCTGTCCCGCAGGCCGGCGGAGGCGGGAACCCGCCCTCCGGGCACGTTCGTCGACGATGTCGATGATCCGCGCTGCGGCTTCTTCCAGGGCAAGACCCGTGGTGTCGACGACCGGCGCCCCCAGTCGCCGCTGAATGGCGCCCACCTCGTCCAGTTCGTCGAGGATCTGTCCCAGATCCGCGTAACCGTCGTGGGTGCCGAACCCCCCCAATCCCTGCACGCGGCGCGACCGGATCTGCAGCAACCGCTCGGCGTCTATCGTCAACCCGACGATGCGCCAGCGGTCGATCCCGAACAGCTCCTCGGGCGGCCGGATACCGGGAACCAGGGGAACGTTGACTGTTTTGTAGCCCAGATATCCCAGGTAGATCGACAGGGGGGTCTTGCCGGAACGCGACGCCCCGATCAGGCAGATGTCGCATTCCCGGAGCGCGGCCGGCATGGCGCCGTCATCGTTGCGGATCGCGAACTCCATGGCGGAGATCCGGACGAAGTAGTCGGCCTCCACCCCCACGGGACGCATGGGAACCTCGTCGGCGGTGTGACCGGAGATCCGCTCCAGGGCGACCAGGGCGTCGCCCATCAGGTCGGTGTAGGGGATCGCAAGATCCTCGCATGCGTTGATCACCAGGCTCCGCAGTTCGGCATTCACCAGGGTGAAGAACACGGCGATCGGGCGGTTCGCCCGCTCCCTCAGGGTGCCCAAGGCCTTCATCATGGAATCCAGCTTTCCCAGCCGGGGGTGCCGGATGATCTCGAAATGCGCGTCCGGGAACTGGGCACGAGCGGCCCGGGCCAACCGCACCGCGGTCTCCCCGGTCGAGTCGGCCAGCACGTGGATCTCCAGGTTGCCGTCGGTCATGGGGAAACCGTAGCGGACAGGGCTGATTCCAGGCTGACGGCGCCCTCACCCCTGTTTGACGACGATCTCGTTGACGGTACCCACGTAGTGTGCCCTCGAGACCTCCGGCAGCTTGGTGAGGTAGACCAGCGCGTAGCGGCTGGTGACCTCCTCGGTGGGTTTCAGGACGGCCTGCTCTGAGGTGTCCTCGGCCGTCGCCACCGTCTTCCACTGGGCCTGGCGGTCCATGGGGGGCCTGTCCGTGGCCTCCTTCTCCGGGACCCGCAGCTCGACGCTCCCACCGGCCGCGGCGAAGGTCACCTCGACCTCCCCGAGCTTGACAGGCTTCCCCATGTCGAGCACCAGGCCGACCCCGGGCTTCAAACCACCCAGCTTGGGATTGCCCAGGTACTGCATGGTGGACCAGCCTGTGGCGGGGTCGCCGTCTATGGCGTTGTTAACCTGATCGGAGTGTTCCTCATTGTTGCCGTTGTCGGCCCGCGGGTCGAAGGCAGTGA
The DNA here is from genome assembly GCA_938012815.1 of uncultured Propionibacteriaceae bacterium. Lineage (GTDB taxonomy): Bacteria > Actinomycetota > Actinomycetes > Propionibacteriales > Propionibacteriaceae > Arachnia. Next base: position 11,101 of record CALLVV010000039.1, on the reverse strand, counting down.
TGCCGGCCACGGGAATGACGGTACCGGTCTCCTGGGCTTCCTGTGAGTCGCTGGCCGCGGGGGTGGGCGAGCCGGATCCGGCGACCTCGGGCTTCGGACCGAGACTGTTGATCGCGACCACGATCAAAGAGATCACGAGAGTGGCTACCGCTGCCACCAGTACCACCCACAGCAGGGGCCTGCCCTCGTAGGTGTTCTTGGCGGACTTGACGTCCTCCACGGCACTGGTCTCCACCACCCGCTGACGGGGCTGTCGGGTCGCTGCCGGCTGCACCTGCGTCGCGGCGGGGTCGTGAATCACGGGGGCCGGCATCGAATCCAGCTGGGCGGGCCGCAGATGCGCAGAGATGGGGTCGTGCGGCTGCCTGACCCGGGCCTCCAGGTCTGGGGATGCATCCGCCGTTCCCAGTACCGAGGCGAGAGCCGATGCCAGCTGGGACGCGGTCGTGATTCGATTGTCCAAAGCCGTCGTCGGCTGGGCCAGGGCTGCCGTGCAGATTCGGTCCAGGGCCGGGGAGACTCCGGGGGCAACGGCGCTCATCGGGACGATCTCGCCGCCGGTGGCCGGGGCGGCGGGAAGACCCCATGCCTCCCCGCCCGGCCAGTGCAGCACCAGCATCGCATACAGCAGGCTGGCGAGCCCCCGCACGTCGGCTGCCTCGCGGTCGCTCCATTTCACCGACGAGTTCGGGTGGAAACCAGCCTCGACCCCGAAACCGACCAACTTCACGGCCCCGAGAGTCGTGATCACCACGTTGTCGGGGGTCAGCTGTTCATGGAACAGCCCCTGACCGTGCAGCGATGTGAGAGCATCCGCCAGTTCCCGGACCACCCAGGCGGCCTCCAAGGTGCTGAGCGGGCCGTGTTTCAGCAGATTGGTCAGGGAACTGCCGTGCGCGTACTCGCAGACGATGTAACCGCCCAGCCCGCGCGGGTCGTCGTCCAGACTGACCGCGTCCAGCACCCTCAGGAAACGGGAATCGGTGGCGATCGCACCCTTCCGGGCCGCCTGCAGCAGGTTCGTGGTGTATGGGCTGTCCTCCGGGATGACGTGCGCCATGACATCGCGGGAAAGCACCAAGTCGTGGGAACGCCAGGTCTCAATTCCGTCCCGGACCCCGATCAGCTCCTCGATGCGGAAACGCGTGGAAAGCAAGTCGCCGGTGCTCATCAGCCGCTGCCCAGCGGTTATCTCGTCAACTCCCGCGAACATCGAGGGTTCACCCGGGCCCACGATCTGAGCCTGCATGTTCGTGGCGGCTGGGGAAGTGGGAGAGGAGGGCGGTGGGGTGTCCCGCACGGCGGGGGTGATCCGGGTGTCCAGGACGTCGTCGGTGGATTCCGGGGTGAGGTTGCCCACCAGGCTCGGCAGTTCGAGGGCCGCGGCCATGGACTCCTCCGGTATGCGGGCAGCGTTCCAGCCATTGAAGGTGCCATCAGCGATGATCGTGTGCAGGCCCGTCGGCATGAGGTCGTCCACCAGGGCGGCAGCGGTTGCGGGTTCCGCTCCGATGGTGGGGATGTGCGGGAGCGACGGTTCCTTCCCGGGTTCCTCGTCCTCCACGGGTCCGGAGGCCTTGCCCCGCCCGAGGCGAGAACGGATCAAGTCGCCGAGGCTGGCGAGCTCACGGACTTTCAGCACCTTGCCCACCGCCAGGAAACTGGCCCCGATGATGCCGCCCCCCAGACACAAGGCCAGCAGCGGGCCGACAATCCTTCCGGGGAGCGCGCCCAGGATCAGATTGGACAGGAACCACGCAATCAGGGCGCCGCTGCCCGCTCCGATGCCCAAGCGGGCAACGTGCATCAGGAGATCCCGGCCGTTCAGGTGGGGTATCTTTCGTTTGAGCTGTCGCCAGCTGAGCTGGACGCCCACCAGGTAGGCGAGGGAATAGGCCCCTGCGAGCGCAGCCGCGGTCAGGTCGGGATTGTTCGCCAAGGCCACCAGCAGCAATGCGCCTCCCGCGTTCACGCCACCTATCACGAGTTGCAGCCGGAACGGGGTACGGGTGTCCTCCACTGCGTAGAAGGTGCGCAGGCAGATGAACTGCACGGTGAACGGCACCGTGCCCAGGGCGAAGGCCCCCAGCGCCAGGGCGATCAGGTTGGCGTCGCGGCTGCCCTGGCCATGACCGAACAACAGGATCGCCATCGGCTCGGAGAGCGCCAGGAAAACCATCGAGGCGGGTACCAGCGCCATCAACGACAGCCGCATGGTTTTGCGCGCCTCGGCCGCGACACCCTCGAGATCCCCCTCCGCGGCCAGCCGGGAGGCGTTGGGCAGCATCGCGGTTGCCAGGGAGACCGTGATCAGGGAATGCGGCATCATCCAGATCAGGCTGGCGTTCCCGTAGACGTTGGAACCGCCTCCGGCCCCGGCGGCCGTCGCCGAGGTGGCCAGACGATTGACCAGCATCAACACGGCTTGGTTGATGAGCACGAAGCCGAGGGTCCACTTGGCCAGCTGGAAGGTCTTGCCCAGTCCCGCTCCCCGGAGGTCGAAACGCGGCCTGAACCGGAACCCCACCTTCTTCACGAACGGGAGCAGCACCAACGCCTGGGAGGCGATCCCGAGTGTGGAACCAACGCCCAGTAGAAGTATCTGCTCCGTGGTGAAAGCACCCGAATGGTCCCCACCGGTTCCCCAGATCACCAGGTAGAAACCCAGCACGATGATCGAGATGATGTTGTTGGCGATCGGCGCCCACATCATGGGGCCGAACTGGTCCCGGGCGTTGAGCACCTGTCCCAGCATCGTGTAGGCGCCGTAGAAGAAGATCTGGGGCAGGGTGCAGTAGGTCAGTGCCACCATCGAGGCGTACTGGCTCTCAAGGTCGGGGGCGCGCCAGGAATCCGACGAGTAGAGGAAAGTGATCAGGGGGGCGGCGAGTGTCAGAACCACGGTCACCACGCTGATGGCCAGCATGAACGCGGTCATGACCCGGTTCGTGAACGCCTCACCGCCGTCCTCGTCGTGACGGATGGCGCGAACGATCTGCGGAACCAGGACCGTGTTGACCGCACCGCCCACGAACAGGATGTACATGCCGTTGGAGATCGTGCTGGCCAGTGCCAGGATGTCGGCCTGCCTGGTGCCGTTGGCCAGGATGAAGGCCACCAGCATCGTCCGCAGGATCCCGAGGCCCCGGGAAACCAGCGTTCCCGCCGCCATCAGGGCGCTTGCGGAAAGCAATTTGCGGCTGCTGCTCACACCGCCACTGGCATTACTGCTCACGACTCTCCCTGGCTCGTTCCCTCTGCACCGCCCTGATACGCAGGAATGTGCCCCCGACCACTACTGCACCCGAGATGACAATGATGATCCAGCCGACTCGCCCAAGGCCGGTGGCCGTGATCTCCACCGGCACCACCGACCCGAACGCGGTTCCCTGCTCGGTCGTCAGCTGTGCCCTGACCGTGACCACACCGTTGGATGCGGTTGACGGGGAGACGCTGACCGTCCGGTGCTCGCCGGGGCCGAGGGTCACCAGCTCGGAAGGGGCGACCCAGATCCGGTTGGGGGAGTCACTGACGAATTGCACCCGCACCTTCACGGTGGTGGGAAGCGGATTGCTGATTGTGACGGGGAAATTGTTGGTCTCGGAGCCCATCACGAACTGGCTGGCGGCGCTCAACCGGATCGTGGACGGGGCCAGTTTCTCGCTCGGGGTGGCGCCGACGAACTCCATGGCCTCCTGCTCGGAGTGGAAGGCGTCGTTGAAGGCCCGCGCGGCGGTTGCCGCATTCAGCGCGGTGCGGTCGGTATCCGTCAGTTCCTCCAGGAGCTGGGTGGAATCGAAGATGCCCTGAACCTGGGAACGCAGCTTGGACCACGCGCCTACCTGCTCCGTCGAGGTCCCGTAGCGTGCCTGATCGCTGGGTTCAGGCAGAGGAGACGTGGTTTCGGAACCGGCCAGGAGATCCGCGCGGCTGATGTCCGCGGCTTCGCGGACCATATGGACCGTCGGCGATCCGCCCAGCAGCTCCTCGGCCAAACGGCGCCCGGAGATCTGTGCCTCCGTGAATGTGCTTCCGGGACCGATGCCGGGCAGGTCCGGGGAGGACACGCGCAGGGCATGGGCCTTGACGCCGTGGTTCGTGGTGTTTATCTCTCCACTGGAGGTGAAGTTGTTTCCAAAAATCTTCTGGAAACCGTGGAGGGCCAGCGTCAACGTCAGATCCTGGGAATCGTTCCCGTCCAGATCCGCAGCGAGTGGGGCCTCGGCTATGGCCCCCAGCTCTGCGGCCTTCAAAGCGGTTTCGGACCAGCCCAGGGCGGTCTCGAAGCCGTTCAGGTCCCCGGCGGTGTGCAGCCGCGCCAGGTTGGGATTCCCGAACGGTAGTCGCATCACCCGGCCCGTGCTGATCAGGTTGTTGATTCGGTTCACAAAGTTGCTCGCCGTCTCGCTCGGGGGGGCGGCCTGGCCGGCGACGGTGTGTTCCCCGGCCAGTGCCTGGGCCTCGACCAGCAGGGAGGGATCCAGCAACGTGTAGACCCCTGGTTTCTCGGCTGCCGTCAACAAATCGGACAGCTCTCCCACGATCCCGGATTCGAGGGAGTTGTCCTGGAAATCCGTGCCATCCAACAGGGTCGGCCGGGCGGTGAGCTTCACGACGGTCGAGACCTGCAGCGGTTTCTTCGCGGTGACGGCGAGCACCCTGCCGCGGCCAACCGTCACGGGATCCTGGTTGGGGGAATTGGAACGCACCTGGGCGCCGAGCATGTGGACGGAGTCCGTCTTGGACGACAGGGTGAGCTCCCCGATGGTTGCACTCACCGTGAACTTGACCGAGGCGCCCGGGGCCAGTTCACCCAGTTCCTGATAGTTCTCCTTGGAGTTCGTCACCCGTTTCCCCGAAGGTTGCGAGGCTTCGGAGATGAGTGCCTGCCTGAGTTCGTCGCGTTCCGTGATCGGTTTGGTTGAGCGCCAGAAATGGATGCTGGCGTTCTCCACGGTTTGGTTGGTGTTGTTGCGTACCGTCCCGGTCATGGTGATGCGCTGATCCGGCTGCGAACGGTCCAACAGCTGCGGGGAGAGCGACTCGATGTTCACATCGAGGTTTCCATCCGCCCGGGAGGGGGACGCAACGATGCCGACGACCGCGGCTGCCAGCAGCAGCATCCAGGTCATCAGCCTTCTCATCACCGGGCCATCGTAATAGGAGGGCCCGCCCATTCGGGAGGTCGTGGTCGAGATGCATCACCGAACCTTGGCCGGTAGAGTTCACCGGAGACGACAGGGGAGCGCAGTTGCGCTGAGAGTGCGGGAAACCGCAGACCCTCGAACCTGAACCGGTTAGCACCGGCGTAGGGAGTCGGGAATCTCCGGTCGCGACGGGTGTGCCCGACGTGACCTCCCTGAGGAAAACCGGGCCAGACCGGCGAACCACAGGAGTTGACATGGCTGGAACAGTCAGGATGACGAAGACGAGGACACAGCTCGCGGTGGGAGGACCCGTCGCGTGGCGTTCCGTGGATCTCGTGACCACCGCCATTCTCGGCGTCGCGTTAGGCGTTGCCTTCTGGGGATGGGATCTGTTGCTGTACCCTGCGGTGTCCGCGTTGCTCAACACGGCCTTCCCGCCTCTGGCGAGTCTGACCCTAGGCGTGTGGGTGCTGCCCGCGGTCGTGGGCGGCTTCGTGGCGCGCCGCCCCGGGGCGGCCCTGTTCTGCGAGATCGTGGCCGCCACCGTCGAGGCGTTGCTGGGAAACCAGTGGGGACTGAACGTGATGATCTCGGGTGCGTTGCAGGCGCTCGGGGTCGAGATCGTCCTCGCGGTCTTCCTGTGGCGGGGGTTCCGTCTCTGGGTTGCGATGCTGGCCGGTGCGTTCTCCGCCATCCTTGAACTGTGTTGCTGGGAATGGTGGGTGTACCAGGGCGAGTACACCCTCGGCATGAAACTGGTCGCCCTCGGGTGCGCCGTCGTTTCCTGCAGTGCGATCTCCGGTGCCGGGGGCTGGGGCCTGGTCAGGGCGATGGCCGCGACCGGGGCGCTGAACGCCTTCCCCGCCGGCCGGGAACACCTGGCCCGGCATGGCTGAGCGGGGCCAGCTGCGGGCGGTCGCGCTCACATGGCAGCCCCTGGGCGTCGATCACCCGCTCCTGAACAATGTGGACCTCGAGATCGGGGCGGGGGAGAGGGTCCTGCTGGCTGGACTCAGCGGGGCGGGGAAATCCACCCTGCTGCGGGCCTTCGCCGGGGTGTTGGAGGATCACACCCCGGGGGAACTCTCGGGTGAGGTGACGGTCGGAGGAGTCCCGGCAGCCGCGGGTCGCGGTGACGTCGGCCTGGTGGGGCAGCAGCCCTTCGACTCGATCGTCGCCGAGACCGTGGGGCGTGACGTCGCCTTCGGGCCGGAGAACCTCGGCCTGCCGGTCGCGGAGATCCGCGGACGGGTCGCCGAAGCGCTGGAACTGGTTGATTTTCCTTTTCACCCCGGACACCCGACGGCGGCGCTGTCGGGCGGGCAGGCACAGCGGCTGGCGCTGGCAGGGGCGCTGGCCATGAAACCCGGCGTGCTTCTCCTCGACGAACCGGGTGCGATGCTCGACGCCCCCTCGGCCGCCCGGCTGCGGGAGGCGGTGAACGACGTGGTCACCCGCACCGGCGCCACCCTGGTCGTCGCCGATCATGACATCTCCGGCTGGGCCGGGATCGTGGAGCGGCTGGTGGTGATCGACTCGGGACGTGTTCTCGCCGACGGTCCTTTCGGGGATGTCCTGGAAACCGAGGGGGACCGCCTCCTTAGGCTGGGGCTCTGGGTCCCGGGGGCACCCGACCCGGAACCCGTTGCCGTCGACCTCGGAAGGAGCGCATCCCGGGAAACGAGGGAGGTCGTGGCCCGGGCCCGGGGAATCACGGTCGACCGGAAACCGCCGCTCACCCTGAGGAATACCCGGCAGGACGAGCCGCGGCGGGTGTTGCACGACATAGATGCGGAGCTACGGCGAGGAGAACTGGTGGTCCTCACAGGCGACAGCGGAGCGGGCAAGTCCACCCTGCTGGCCGCGCTCCTGGGAACGCTGCCCGTGACCTCAGGAGAGGTGAGGGTTGGCGGCGACGATCCGGCGCGCCTCACCTCGCGGCAGCTCGCGTCGAGAGCGGGCTGGGTTCCGCAGTTCGCGGAAGGCCTGGTGGTGGGGGACACCGTGTTGTCCTCCCTGACCGCCACGGCCCTGGCGCTGGGAGGGGACCGGGAGGACGTGGAGACCCGGGCCCGGTGGCTCCTGGCGGCGGTGGGGCTCGACGGTATGGAGGCACGCCATCCGTTGAGCCTGTCGGGTGGGGAACAGCGACGCCTGGCCGTGGTCTCCTCGGTGCTCCACGCGCCCGGGGCCCTCTTGGCGGACGAACCCACTGTTGGGCTGGACCGGGTGGCCTGGGCCGCAGTGGCGGGTGTTCTGATCTCGGCCCGGGAAGCCGGTACCGGGGTGCTGGTCGCAACCCACGACGCCGCGTTGACACGCCTCACAGACCGACGGATTTGCCTGCCCTCACCACCCACGGGTGGGGAGGAACACTCCCCGGGGAACTGGGAAGGGTCAGAACCCGGGGGACTGCTGGGGAGGGCCGGTCCGCTGTCCCTGCTTCTCGGGGCGATTCTTCTCACCGCATCGGGGGTCATCGCAGGGGGACTGCTGCCCCTGACGATCGGGGTGGCCGCCCTGGTGGTCACGGGAATGGTGCTGCTGCGGTTCCGCTTCCCACCCGGACGGCTGGTGGCCCCCGGCATCGCGATCGCATCCATCGCCTGGTCCAACTGGCTGCTCTCCGATCCCCGTGCCGTCGAACCCGCCTTGGTGGCCGCTCTGCGGGTGGCGTTCATCGTGCTGCCCGGTGTGGTGGCCGCCTCGTTCCTGGAACCCACGGCTCTCGGGGATCATCTCGGGGGTTCACTGCGGTTGCCGTCGCGTCCCGTCCTGGCCTTGGTCGCGGCCCTCCGCCGCCTCGACGGGTTCGCGGAGCTGTGGCAGGAGATCTCGCGGGCACGGCGGATCCGCGGGGTCGGTCCGGGTCGTTCCCCGGTGAGCAAGGCGCGTGAGTGGGGCGCGCTGTGTCTCGCGCTGCTGGTGGAATCGGTCAGGCAGGCCGGAAGGCTGACGATCGCCATGGATTCGCGCGGCTACTCGGCCCCGGGTCCCAGAACCTGGTTCGGGGAGGCCGGGTGGAGCCGCGAGGACACCGAACTGGTGGTGATGGCCGCTTCGCTGGCGGCCCTGCCCCACCTGCTCGGATTGGTCATCTGATGACGGATCGTTCCCGGCGGGTTCCCTGACGGCAGGTCTGGAGGGCCTCTTGGACCATGCGCACCGAATCCGGTCCGAGATCCCGTCCCGAGGCGCGTGCCGATCGCGTGAGATGCAGCACCTGCCGGTCCACCTCGGCCCGGTCGCCGCGTTGGGCGAGCGACCGAATCCGTCGCACCATCAGGGGCTCCACTTCCCCGGCTGCGCGGATTCCCTGGGAGATGGCCCAGTCGGCCAGCTCGTGTTCCCCGCGGGCCGTGCAACGATCCGCCAGCGTCGCCGCGGCGTCGATGATCATGCTCACCATGTCGCTGCGCAGCTGCTCCGCCCAGCTCCACTGGAACTCGAAACTTCCCAGTGGGGTTCCCCGGACCAGTGCCAGTGCCTCGGCCAGCAGCGATTCGCTGGCCCGGTTGACCCCACCCGCGAGCAGCGACTGGAACCTCTCCCAATCGCTCGAGACGGAAGCGGCGAGCCGGATGTGCCCGGAGTAGGCGTCGGGCAGGTGTTCTCCCTCCGGCCCCCTACCCAGCCAGCCGCGCAGCCTGGACATGTTTGAGCGCCTGGTGCTCTCGGCGACCATCAGTGACTCCCGCATCTGGGTGGGGGTCGCCCCGGGATTGGAGAGCAGCCATGCGCAGCATTCGAGGCAACGCCCGGCGGCCCGGGCTGGTCGCGGCCCGTCGCAGGCCACCAGGTCCACCTCCCCCAGGAGAAGCAGCGTCGGGGAATGAGGTTCGGCGGCCATGGGTGGATCCTTGACGGGGCCGCTGCCGGGCAGCGGGTTTTCATCGGGGGGAAGGGGATCGTCGTGCCACCAGGGGGCGGGCTCCGACTCCGGCGTGATCGAGGAGGCGAACAACTCGACCAGTGCATGGCGGGCCGGTCCCGGGATGAGCTGCGGTTCGAAGTCTTCCCCGGAGTCCAGCCTCGCTATCTGCGTGTCTCGCAACTCCAGATGACTTCCCGGAGCGGAGGGACGTTGCCGGGTCGGGGCCATCACGCTGACCCCGACCCGGCCGAGTTCGAGTGCCCGGGTGACGCGGACCATCTGCTGGTTGGCCAGGGAGTCGCAGAAGATGAACACGGTGGGGGCGAACCCGGTGGCCCGGTCCGGATCTGAACGCGCGGCCGTGAGCGGGTCCGAGCCGAGCGCTACGCGGCGACTGGCGCAGAGTCGCTCCAGTTGCGCCAGTGCCTCATCGGTGGATGGGAGAACCGTGAGGCGGGGATCGTCGATGGCTTCCGCCCAGGTCTCCCGGGGATGGGCAGCTATCACGTCTACCTCGGACGACCACTGCGCACACAGCAGACTGGTCCAGGTGCCGGCTGCTATTCCCAGGACCTCCGATTGGGTTCCGGAGATCCACAGGCAACGGCTCTCCTCCAGAGTGATCCAGACTTCCTCCTCCCCGCGCCAGCCCAGCAGGACGGAGGTGGGGGACAGATCGGCGGGACCATCGGCCCGGGGTTGCGTGCCACGGCGTCCCAGAGCAGTCCAGAAACGTTCGAGAGGGGGTGGGACGGGGATGGAGCGGCGCCCGAGGGGACGGGTGTGCAGGGCGTTCCTGTGGCGCAGCGACAGACCTGTGATGACCCCCGCCGCCAGCAGGCCCCCGATCGGTCCGAGGTAACCCGACAGGTCGGGGCGCTCGTCCACGGAAGGTGCCTCGGCCGCCGGGCCGGGGTCTTCGGCCGGGGACGGAGCGGGCGAGGGCGTGGGAGTTTCTTCCGGTGTGGGCGTGGGGGCTGGTTCGACGGTGACGGGCGGCTGGACGGGACGCGGCTGCGCGCCCGGGGCGGCAACGTCCGAGCAGGTTGATTGCCTGAGTGGAGACCAACACCGCCAAGAGGACGACGAAAATGCCGACGGCGGTAAAAGAGAGTTCTTTGATGAAGTTTCTTTGATAAATCATAGAATCGCGGCTAGGAGCGGTAGCGGTTCGGCGCAGGCGGATTGTCTGCGCAAGGTTTCAGACGACCTCTCAAATGGAGTACAATCTTTCCAACCGTTTTCAGACGACCTTTTAATGCAAAGGGTCGTCTGAAACTACCCGAAACCATCTCAATCAGGAGAATAAACGTGGAATTTAGCACAAAAGCCGGAACCTTGCAGCCGCAACAGGCAGGCGCGCAGTTATTTGTCTGCACCGAAACTGCACAATTAAACCACCCGACCGCCCTTGCCCTTTTGTCTTCGCTTGAAGAAGGTCAAACTTTTGCCGACACCAAAATCCCGACGGACAACGGTTTGCAGGCAGTCGCCGTCGTCCGCCTCGAAAAAACCGACCGCGCCGCGCTGAACAAGGCCGCTGCCGAAGCCGCCAAATGGGCGCAAAATCAGGAAACGGTTAATGCGGACATCCATGCCTTCGATGAAGCGCAAGCCGCCGCCGTTGCCGAAGCCTTTGCCATCGCGTTCGGCAACGCCGCCTACCGTTTCGACCGCTACAAAAAAGAAGCCAAGCCCGCCAAATTCGCACAAGCCGTGTTTTACACCGCACACGAAGCCGCCGTCAAAGAAGCCCTGCGCGTCGCCGAAGCGCAGGTTTACGGACAAAGCCTTTGCCGCGATTTGGGCAATGCCGCGCCCAACGAATGCACGCCCGAATTTTTAGCGCGCACCGCCAAAGCCGAAGCCGAAAAACTGGGCGCACACGCCAAAATCATCGAAAAAGACTACATCAAAGAAAACATGGGTTCGTTCTGGTCGGTCGCCAAAGGCAGCGTGGAAGATCCCTATCTGATTGAATTGAGCTACTTCGGCGCGGCCGACAAAGAGACCGCCCCCGTCGTCTTGGTCGGCAAAGGCATCACCTTCGACACCGGCGGCATTTCCCTCAAACCCGGCC
>CALLVV010000038.1 GCA_938012815.1 uncultured Propionibacteriaceae bacterium | reverse complement strand
GCGCCGACGGCCTTGACGTAGTTCTGCAGCTGCTCGGGATGGGTGGAGCCGCAGCCCGCGTTGATGTTGATGCCGTCCGGGGATGCGTGGATGGCGGTCACCGATGCCCCAGCCGCCTCGAAGGCCGCGATGGCGGTCTCGTAGGAGGCACCGTTTGCGCAGTCGAGGACGATGGTCAGCCCGGACAGGGGTTTGTCGGCCCGCAGCGACTTCACCAGGTGGGCGATGTAGGAGTCGACGGCCTGGTGCTGGTCGATGATGCGCCCCACCTTGTCGCCGACGGGCCGCCGCCATTCCTCCCCCATCCGTTCCTCAATGGCGTCCTCCAGGGAGTCGTCGAGCTTCACTCCGCCGCGGGCGAAGAACTTGATGCCGTTGTCGGGCATGTCGTTGTGGGATGCGGAGATCATCACCCCGAGGTCGGTACGGTACTCGCCCACCAGGTAGGCGGCCGCCGGGGTGGGAACCACCCCGACGCGCAACACATCGACGCCGGCGCTGGCCAGCCCAGCACAGACCGCGGCCTCCAAGAACTCGCCGGAGGCACGGGGGTCGCGAGCCACCAGCGCGGTCGGTTGACGCCGCCCGAAGACCCCGGCCTCGCCGAGGATGTGGGCGGCCGCCACCGACAGGTTGAGGGCCAGTTCAGCAGTCAGTTCCTGATTCGCGACGCCGCGCACGCCGTCGGTTCCGAAGAGTCGAGCCATGCAGGCAAGCTTAGGCCCTGTTGCGGGAGTCATCATGCCCGGCTGCGGCGCACCGGACCGGGCGCAACGAAAAACGCCCCCGCACATGACGGGGGCGTTCCTGCGCGGCCGTGGAGATCAGCGCTTGGAGTACTGCGGGGCCTTGCGGGCCTTCTTGAGACCGGCCTTCTTGCGTTCCTTGACGCGGGCGTCGCGGGTCAGCATCCCGGCTTTCTTCAGGGCGGGGCGGCTTGCCTCGGTGTCGATTTCGTTCAGCGCCCGGGCGATCCCGAGACGCAGCGCACCGGCCTGTCCGGTGACGCCCCCGCCGTCGATGCGAGCGATGACATCGTAGGAGCCCGTGACACCCGCCGCCGCGAACGGGTCCGAAACCAGCTGCTGGTGGACCTTGTTCGGGAAATAGTCCTCGAGGGTGCGGCCGTTGATGGTCCACTGCCCGGAGCCCGGGACGATGCGCACGCGGGCGACGGCCTCCTTGCGGCGGCCGGTGGCAGCCCCCGGCGCGATGATGGCGGCCCGGCTGGTCTCGCTGGCAGCGGCCCCGGGGTTGGAGTCGGAACGGTAGGCGATCTCTCGGTCCTGCTCGTCGACGAACGGCTTGATCTCGTCGGCGGTCTCCTCGACCGCGGTGATGGTCTCAGTCATCGAATTTCCTAGGCTCACTGGGCAATCTGGGTGATCTCGAAGGGCTGCGGCTTCTGCGCGGCATGCGGGTGCTCCGGTCCGGGATACACCTTGAGCTTGCCGATGAGCCGACGGCTCAGCTTGTTCTTGGGCAGCATGCCCCAGACGGCGCGTTCCACTGCCTTGCGGGGATTCTTCTCCAGCAGCTCGCCGATGGAGACGGCCTTGAGGCCACCGGGACGGCCAGAGTGGGAGTAGCGCATGTCATCGGTGCGCTTGTTGCCCGTGAGGGCGATCTTGGAAGCGTTGACCACGATCACGAAGTCGCCACCGTCGATGTGCGGTGCGTAGGTCGGCTTGTGCTTGCCGCGCAGCAGCGTGGCGACCTGGGAGGCCAGACGACCGAGGACGACGTCTTCAGCATCGATCACATGCCAGTTCCGGGCGATCTCGCCAGGCTTTGGGGTGTACGTGGACACAGCAACTTCCATTCGTTATCAAACACTTGAGAGGTCGCACACGCGCAGCCGTCCGACCCAAGGGTCGACGGCACGGCGCGCAACAGCGCCACAGTCTAGGTCGGCAAGGCCGGTGTGGTCAAAACATCATCCCGACCGCCCCGTCCGTCGAGTCGAACCGCGAGCGGCCGCTCCCACCCGGCCCTGGTCCCAGCACTGTGTTCCAGAGGTTTCGGCTGCCGGGCACAGCACCCAGCCTGATTCTTTGCGGCATTCACGCTGCGGCAGACTCTCCGCTGCTTCCTCAGAACTCACGACCTGTTCGTGGCACGTGCTATGAACGTGCTGGAGATCCTCCTGCTGCAAGACTGAATTCCTGAAAGGCGGCTTTCCATGGTGCAGTGTCTCAGCACGACCGATCTTGCCGGTGTCATCTACTCCTCGGGGAAGGTGTTCGACGGCCTCGGAACTGGCCGGGTGGACACCGAGAACTTCCTGCGCTCCGGCTCCACCGACGGCGTCACCTCACGCTCCGATCTCGCTCTTCTGTTGGATCTCAGGGATGTTGCGCAGTTCATCATCGATCACAGAGCCCTCCCCATTGATGCCTCCTTCGTACGGCAGGTAAACGCCCAGCTCACCCGCAGCGCCGCGATCAACCCCGGCAGGCTCCGCACCGCCGAGCAGCGGATCGGAGTCAGGACCCGCCACGGCAGACACCTTCCCGAGGCCCTGACCGAGAAGGACCTGCAGCGGCTGGTCGATGCCGCGATCGCCCCGGTGCAGCCGGTGGAGAGCGCCTTGAACCTGTTCCTCGCCCTCGCCAAGGCGCAGCCCTTCGAGGACGGCAACAAACGCACCGCCCTGTTCGTCGCGAACGCACATCTCATCGCAGGCGACACCGGGCAGATCCTGACCATTCCCTTCGACGAGCACGACCCCTCTGTGGCGGACCGGTTCAACGACCTGCTCGCCCGGACCTACGTGTTCGACGAACACGACGCCGTCCGCGACATGCTCCGCACCCAGGGGCTCGCCGAGCGTCCTCAGGCGTGACGACGCTCGAAGTCCAGCAGGGCCTGTTTCACATCCAATCCGTAGGCGTAGCCGCCGAGACCCCCATCGCCGCGAATCACCCGGTGACAAGGGACCACGATCGCCACCCGGTTGCGGGCGCAGGCACCGGCCGTGGCACGCGCGGCGGCGGGACGCCCGGCCAGGGCCGCCAGCTCCGAATAGGAAACGGTACGTCCCGGCGGAATCCTCCGCATCGCCTCCCTGACTGCGGTGTGGAACTCTCCGCCGGGCTGGGCCACCGGGATCTCATCCAGCGCCGGGAGGTCGCCGTCAGCGTAGGCGTGCAGCGCGCGCAGGATCGGGTGGTTCCCGGGCGCCGCGGGCAGTCCTTGGGGTGAAACGCCGTGACGGCAGCTGGTCAATTCGTCGTCTTCGATGATGATCGTCCAGTCCCCTCCGGGCAGGGCGAGGATGGCTTCGTGTTTCACAGGTAACTCTCCTTGGTCCACAGGTGCATGACGGCGCGTGAGCGCCAGGGCCGCCAGGCCTCCGCTCTCGCGAGCACCTGACGGGAGGTCGCGAGGCCGAGGGCGCGTTGGAGCACCAGGTCCCCGGACGGGCAGGCGTCCGGATCACCCAGTCCGCGCATGGCGATGAACTCGGTGGTCCATGCCCCGATTCCCCGGATTCCCAACAACCTGCTGCGCGTCTCGCCCCGGTCGGCCCACGGATCAACGCGGAGTCCACCCGCCAGTTCGACCGCCAGGGCGTGCAGCGTCGCGGCCTTGGAACGGGTCAGCCTCAACGACTCCCGGAGCCCATTCTCCCCCGCCTCGGCCACCGCAGCGGGCTCGGGCGGCAGCCGCCACTGCTCCCCCAGCCCCGGCGCGGGCTTGCCGTATGACGTTACGAAACGTTCCTGCACTGTGCGGGCGGCGGCGAGCGAGATCTGCTGGCCCAGCACGGTGAAGAAAGCGAACTCCGCCCCGTCAACCACCCCGGGGACCCGCAATCCGGGCCTTTCCGCCACCAGCGGGACCAGCTGCGGATCGCGGCCCAGCAGGGCATCGGCGGTCGCGGTGTCGGCGTCCAGGGCCAGCCAGCGACGCACCACGCCAAGGGCGGGGGCCAGGGCGCCGAGCGCAGGCAGGTCCAGCTCCACCCTGCCCATCAGGTCGGTTCGTGCGAGCGCCGCACCCGCCGGGGTGTTCACCAGGCGCGTCAACGTCCCGGACTCGAACTTCTCCACCCCCGGCACCGCATGTGCCGCGAGTGCGGCCCGCATGGCGGTGGCCGCCTGCACCCCCGGGGCGGGCAGCCGCACCGTCAGCCGGAACCGCCCGCTCCCGCCGCGCGTAGTTTCGGGGTCGGGGTGGCGTCGCAGTCCCCTGGGGCTGGTTCCGAACTCTGCGCGCATGACGTCGTTGAACTGGCGGATGCTCCCGAAACCCGCCGCGAAGGCTATCTCACCCAGTTTCCAGTCGGTGTGGTCCATGAGCATCCGGGCGGTGTGGGCCCTGCGGGTCCGGTTGACCTGATGAACCGTGGCCCCTACTTCTTCCCGGAAGATTCGGTTCAGCTGCCGCACACCGACACCGAGTCGTTCGCCCAGCCCGGCCACACCGAGATCGTCAACCACCCCGTCACGAATGGCCTGCACGACGCGACCGACCAGGTCCTCCCCCTGGTTCCAGCCTGCGTCGCCGGGAAGGCGATCGGGCCGGCATCTCCTGCACGCCCTGAAACCGGCAGCAACCGCGGCAGCCGCGCTAACGAAGAATCGACAGTTCTCGCGACGGGGCAGCCGGGCGGGACAGGAGGGACGGCAGTAGATGCCCGTTGACGTCACGGCCAGCACGAAGTGCCCGTCCCAGGCGTGTTCGCGTCCCGCACACGCCTCGTAACAGGAGTCCTCGTCGAGGGGAAGCGTGCTCATGCGACACAAGTCTGCTGGATCCCTGATCAGTTTTTCTGGCGGGATCAAGACATCTCGGTGCCATTCCCAAGACCCAACCTCGATGCGCCCCGACAAGGCACTAGTGTTCTTGTATGGCCTCAAAGTCGAGTACTCACGTAGCAATCAGTTCTCCCGAACAAATCCGCAATGTCATCCTCGTCGGTGCCAGCGGGTCGGGAAAGACCACCCTTTTCGAGCACCTCCTGCGCGCCAGGGTGGAGGGCTATCGCGGCGAGAAGGACACCCCCGAGCGAGCGGCCTCCCTCACCCTGGCCTCCATCCCCGCCAGGGACGTGCAGATCAACCTCCTGGACGCCCCCGGTCACCCCGAGTACGTCGGGGAGCTGCGCGCCGGGTTGCGGGCAGCCGACGCGGCGGTATTCGTGATCCCTGCCGGCGAGGAGATCCAGCCGGCCACCATCGCGTTGTGGGAGGAGTGCCAGAAGGCAGGCCTGCCCCGCATCATCGCCATCACGAAACTGGACCAGGGCCGCGCCGATTTCCTCGCCATGGTCGAGGTCTGCCGCGACGCCTTCGGTGAAGGTGTCGTCGCCGCGCTGCTGCCGATCCGCGAGGGCGACCGCTCCACCGGCAACATCTCCCTGCTGAACAAACGAATCCACGACTATTCCTCCGGCACCCGCGTCTCCCGCGACGCCGACGAGGAGGAGACCGCCTACATCGACGAGCAGCGCGCACCGTTGCTGGAGGCGATCATCACCGAACTCCAGGACGAGGACCTGATGGAGCGTTACCTCGAGGGCGAGGAGATCGCCGTCGCCGAGGTCTACGAGGTGTTGAACAAGGCGATCATCAGTGCTCGGTTCTTCCCGGTCCTACCCGCCCACACCACCAGCGACGTCGGCACCGAGGAGTTGTTGCGCTGGATCGAGAAGGGTTTCCCCGCCGCCAACACCACCACCGTCCCCGACATCGCCACCCTCGATGGCGAAACCCTGCCGCGCGCCACCTGCGACCCGGACGGCCCGCTGGTGGCGCAGGTGATCCGCACCACCAGCGACCAGTATTCGGGCCGGCTGTCGCTGGTGCGGGTGTTCTCTGGGACCCTGCGCACCGACGACGCCATTCACGTCTCCGGCAGGCGCGAGCTGTTCGGTGAGACCGAGGACCCGTCCCACCCCGACCACGACGAGAGCGACAAGGCGGGTCAGCTCTCCGCGCCGATCGGCCTGGAACTGGTGGGCAAGGACAAGGCCATCGCGGGCGAGATCGTCTACGTCGCGCGCCTGTCCAAGGCCGAGACCGGGGATTCCCTGTCCACCCCGGAGCGCCCGGGCGCGATCCGGCCCTGGCGGGTTCCGCAGGCGCTGCTGCCCGTCGCCATCGAGGCCGACACCCGGGGCGACGAGGACAAACTCGGCGGGGCACTGCAGCGGCTGGCCGTCGAGGACGTCACCGTCCGCCTGGAGCGTCACCCCGAAACCGACCAACAACTGCTGTGGACGATGGGTCAGGCACACAAGGAACTGCTGCTGGCGCGGCTGAGGCAGCGCTACGGCCTGAACATACACGAGGTGCCCGTGAAGGTGCCGCTGCGGGAGACCTTCACCACCCCCGCAAAGGCCCAGGGACGCCACGTGAAGCAGTCGGGTGGCCACGGCCAGTACGCGGTCTGCGAGATCGAGATCACCCCCCTCGAACGCGGGGCGGGCTACGAGTTCATCGACAAGGTGGTGGGCGGCGCCGTGCCGCGCCAGTTCATCGGGTCGGTGGACAAGGGAATCCAGTCCCAGATGGCCAAGGGCACCCTGTTCGGCTTCCCGATGGTGGACTTCGCCGTCACCCTCTACGACGGCAAGGCCCACTCCGTCGACTCCTCCGACATGGCCTTCCAGACCGCGGGAGCCCTGGCGCTGCGCGAGGCCGCGGCGGAGAACAACATCGGTGTGCTGGAACCGGTGGACCGAGTGCGGATCACCGTCGGGGAGGCCTTCCTCGGACCAGTCCTGACGGACCTGGCGGGTCGCCGCGGGCAGGTGCTCGGCAGCGACGCCGACACCGAGCACCACGCCATCATCGACGCGTTGGTGCCGCAGCTGGAGCTGATCAACTACCCCATCGACCTGCGCGGCCTGGCGCAGGGCACGGGCAGCTTCACCCGGGAGTTTCACAGCTATGAGCTGATGCCCCGGGAACTCTGGCCGAAGAAATAAAGCAGAGCAGGAAGGAACTTCAACCGCCGCTGGCAGCCCCAGCGGCGGTTGATCGTCTCCGAGAACTTCTCAGATGGAGTGCAGCGGACGGTCCCAGGGGGCCAGGTTGCCGCGGTCCACGATCTGCTTGCCGAAGGGCGAGCAAGTGACGGGGATCATCTTCAGCGACACGATCGCGTTGACGATGCCGACGATGGTCACGGCCTGGGCGATCGCAGCGACGACATGTCCGAGCGCCAGCCACCAACCGCAGAAAACGAACCAGATGAGGTTCATGATGCCGGAACCCATTCCGGCATTTGGGCGCCGGACCACGGCCTTGCCGAAGGGCCAAGCGACGTAGGCGGCCATCCGGAACGCGGCGACGCCGAACGGGATGGTGATGACGAACACGCAGGCAATGATCCCCGCAATCGTGTAGCCGATCGCCAACCAGATGCCGGCGAGGAGGAACCAGATCAGATTCAGCAGGGTGCGCATGAACTCAGCATAGGTACCGGCTGGTTCCCGGTGCCTCAGGTATTCCCCTGATGCCCTCCCCGATCCGGCTGCAACCGGTGCGAGACGAAGGTGTAGCTGTCCGGATCGAAACCGACGCCCCCGCCGAATGCGGCCTCCAGGGTGCCGTCGTGGGCCAGTTCGCGGGGGGTCCCGACGCACATTCCGTTGTCCGGCCCAACCACCCAGATCCGGTCGGCGTGCCGGGCCGCCACCTCCACGTCGTGGGTGCACACCACCACCGCGAGCCCGCGGTCGTGTGCCAAGTCCTGCAGCAGCTCGAAGACACGGATCCGCCCGGGCGGGTCGAGGAAGGCGGTGGGTTCGTCGAGCAGCAGCAACCGGGGGGCCTGCGCGATGGCGCGGGCGATCATCACCCGCTGTCGCTGCCCGTCGGACAGTTCCCACAGCATCCGTTTCGCCAGCTCTCCCGCCCCGACGGCCTCGAGGGCGGCGGTGACGGCCTCACGGTCCGAGGCCCCGAGCCGCCCCGACCAGCCGGTGTGGGGGTGCCTGCCGAGGGCGACGACGTCGGCGACGGTCAGGCGTCCCGGGTCGACCCGGTCGGTGAGCACCACCGCGATCTGCTGGGCCACTTCGTCGCGCCGCATCCGCCCGAGGTCCCGGTCCAGCAGCCTCACGCTCCCGGCCAGCGGCGGCTGCAGCCCGCTGACGGTGCGCAGCAGGGTGGACTTCCCGGCCCCGTTGGGCCCGACCAGGCCGACGAGACGGCCCTTCTCAAGGCTGGTGTCGAGCCCCGCCAGGACCACCTTCCTGCTCCGCCGGGTGCGGTACCCGACGGTGAGCCCGGCCAGTTCCAGGACGTTCACAGCGCGAGCCTCCGGCGTTGCAGCAGGATCCAGATCACCACAGGCGCCCCGAAGGCCGCGTTGATGGCGTTCAGGGGCAGCACCGAATCGCCCGGCAGCCCCGCGATGATATCGGCGGTCAGCGCGAGCAGCGCCCCCGTCAGGGCGGTGGCGGGGATCAGGACACGGTGATCGGATGTGTTGAACATGCCTCTGGCCAAGTGCGGAACCGCGATCCCGAGGAACTGGATGGGGCCGCAGAAAGCGGTCACGGTTCCCGCCAGCACCGAGGTCAGCACTATCAGCACCATGCGCGCCGCCCTGAGGTTCAGGCCCACGCTCTGCGCGTAGCGTTCCCCCAGCAGCAACGCATTGAGGGGTTTCAACAACGCCAAGGAAGCCACCAGCCCCGATCCGATCACCGCGGAGATCAGCGGAAGATTCGCCCAGGTCACCCCGCCGTAGCTGCCGAACCCCCATCGCGAATAGGCGGCGATCAGCTGGGGAGTGGAGAAGGACATCATGACGCTCACCCCGGCCGAGACCAGGTAGCCGATCATCACCCCGATCAGAAGCAGGGTCACCGAGGAACGCACGGCATGCCCCACGAGCAACACCACGGTCATCACCGTTCCGGAGCCGATGGCGGATGCGACGACGACCGCCAGGTCACCACCGAACCCGAGTCCCGCGGTCAGGGCGGCAGCCCCACCACCCCCGACCACGAGGATCACCGCCGCCACGCCGAGCGAGGAACCGGAGGAGATGCCGAGGATGAACGGATCCGCCAGGGGGTTGCGGAACAGCGTCTGCATGGCCAGCCCCGTGACCCCGAGCGCCGCCCCCGCCAGGCAGGCCGTGATGGTGCGAGGCAGCCGGACGGAACCGACGATCAACTGGGCGATAGGCCGGGTGGGTTGCCCCGTCAGCACCGCCCAGACCTCCTCGAGAGTGATCTGGGCGGGGCCGAGCACCAGGCCCACGACCACCGCCGCGATCAGCGCGCAGACGAGGACCACGAACCCACATGGGTGCCGCATCAGGCGGGCAGCTGCTCGTAGAAGGTGTAGTCCTGATCGGCGAACA
This sequence comes from uncultured Propionibacteriaceae bacterium, assembly GCA_938012815.1. Lineage (GTDB taxonomy): Bacteria > Actinomycetota > Actinomycetes > Propionibacteriales > Propionibacteriaceae > Arachnia. The sequence goes on along the minus strand of CALLVV010000038.1, from coordinate 6,732 downwards.
GCTCGGGATGGGCGGCCTTGGCTAGGTCACGCAGCACCAGGTCAGGACGCACCACGCCCTGCTCCCAGTAGTCGTTCCCGCCCGCGGCGTTGATGCGTTTGGTGGGGTCATAGACCCGCCCGTCCTGGGCCGCCTTGATCGTCACCAAGCGTGGATCGTCGGTGCCGATTGCGGAGATGGTGGGCCATTTCTTCATCATGTCGGCGTTGAGCCAGATGTCAGCCCGGGCGCCGGCCTCCAGCATCGTCTCGATCGCCGTCGGGGTGCTGCCGTTGGACTCATCGTCGGCGAAGACGTACGTCATGCCGGCGTCGGCGAGGAAGGCTGCCATGTAGCTGCGGCCCCCTGGACGGGACCACTCCCCGTTGAAGGGGGCGCCGGTGATGGCGGTGGGCCGGTCGGTGGTCTGCTGGGCCTTGTCCTTCACCGCCGTGTAGTCGGATTCGATCTTCTGGAAGACCTGGTTGGCGGTGCCCTCGGTGTTGGTGAACAGAGCCGTGAACTTCAACCACTCCGACCGGCCGAGCGGGGTGTTCTCCAACCATTCGGAGTTTCCCACCACGGGTATCTTCAGCTCCCGGATCTTGTCGTAGGCCGGGTCGGGGGTACCGCTGGAGAAGAACAGGTCAGGGGTGGCGGCCGCGAGGGTTTCGACGTTGATGCCACCGGAATCGTTGCCGAAACCGACGATCGTGCCGTCGGCGATGAGCTTTGTGATGGGTTCGGACCAGACGAGCGCCGGGGACTGCACCGCCACCATGGAATCGGTGGCCCCCAGCAACTCGAAGGCGGGCAGTTGCGTGGTGGAGGAGGTCGCGGCACGGCGCACCGGAATGGAAATGCGTTGCGCGTTGGCGAGTTCGGAGGGCAACTCGGGGTTGGCCCCGCACTGCACGAGGACGTAGGTTTCCGGCGAGGCGCCTTGCAGGGGCTCCTTGACCGTCACGGTCTTGTAGGAGCCGTGGTATTCCACCGTGACCCCGGTGGCGTGGGAAAAGCTCGTCTTCTCGGGGAAATAGTCGGCGTTCGCGTCGTACTGGGTGACGCAGCCGTCACTTCCGATTCCGGCAGGGGAGTTCGAGGCACCTCCCTCCGTTTGTGACGTTTGGGCGCAGGCCGTCAACGAAAACAGGGCGACGGCGGCTAGGGCTGCGAGGGTGCGGGTGAGTTCCACGTTGATCACCAATCCTGGATGTCGCGTCCTTTTGGGATGGTCTTCGCCGGCAGTTCCTGACTCCCCATTTTCGCGGGTCACAGTGGCGCGTCCGTTCCGGATTTCCACCGGATTCCTGCGCAGCGAGACTACGAGAAAACTTACCGCCAAACATTTGTCACCTCGACGGCGGGTCCCGTTACCCCGGTTATCATCGCGGGGTGAAACCACCCCGTCCCCAGCGCACCATCGTCAGTTTCGTGCGCCGCAACACCCGGATGAATGATTCGCAGCAGGCGGCCTGGGATCGTCACCGGGCCCGTTTCCTCATCGACGTGCCCGCCGCGGAGATGGACACGTCCATCTCCGACGACGCCCACGTCGACTGGGATGCAGTCTTCGGCAGGCGGGCACCGCGGATCGTGGAGATCGGGTCGGGCAACGGGGATTCGCTGGTGCCCATGGCCGCGGCCCGCCCCGAAAGCGACTTCATCGCCTTCGAGGTGTTCCCGCCCGGCATCGCCTCCACCATGGGACGGCTGGGTCGCGAAGGGGTGGGCAACGTGCGCATCGTGCCGGCCAACGGTGCGCAGGGGTTGGCGGTGCTGTTCGACGACGACTCCCTGTCAGAGCTGTGGACCTTCTTCGCCGACCCGTGGCGCAAGACCCGGCACCACAAACGCCGCTTGGTCAGCACGGATTTCGCCGACCTGATGGCGTTGAAACTCCGGCCCGGTGGGTTGTGGCGGCTCGCCACGGACTGGGAGGACTACGCCTTCTGGCAGAGGGAGACGCTCGACGCCCATCCGCGGTTCGAGAATCTCCACGGTGGTTGGGCGCCGCGGTACGAGGCACGCCCGGTCACGAAATACGAGGCCAAGGGTCTGGAGCAGGGCCGCAGGGTCTATGACCTGACCTACCGGAGGTTGCCGTGACCCGGTTGCGCATCAACCTGGCCTACGACGGCGGGGCTTTTCATGGCTGGGCCTCCCAGCCGGGGTTGCGGACGGTGCAGGGGGTGCTGGAGGAGTCGCTGGGCAGGGTGCTTCGCCTCGACCCGGCGCCCGCACTCACCGTCGCGGGCCGCACCGATGCCGGGGTGCACGCACGCGGCCAGGTGTGCCACGTCGACGTCGAGAACCCGGCCCTGTCCCCCACCGACCTGCTGCGCAGGCTGCGCCGGATCTGCCCCGACGACATCGCCATCCACGACGTGACAGAGGCCCCCGACGGCTTCGACGCCCGGTTCTCCGCGGTCTGGCGGCGCTACTGCTATCGCCTGATCGACTCCGCACAGGTACCGGATCCCCTGTTGCGCAACCACGTGGTCCAGCTGCGACACCCGCTGCACCTGGGCACCGCGCAGGAAGCGACGCAGCTTTTGACGGGGCTGCGGGATTTCGCCCCGTTCTGCAAGGCCCGTGAGGGGGCCACCACCATCCGAGACCTGCGGGAGTTCACCGTCACGCGGCGAGGCGACGGGGTGGTGGAGGTGCACCTACTGGCCGACGCCTTCTGCCACTCGATGGTACGAGCCCTGGTCGGGGCGCTGACCGTGGTCGGCGCGGGACGCAGGAACCTGACGTGGCTGGAGGAGGTCGCACGCAGTGTCCGCCGTTGCGGGGAGGTGCCGTTGATGCCCGCCCATGGCCTGGTGCTGGAGGAGGTCGGCTATCCCGCCGACGACCAGCTCGCCTCGCGGGCCCGCGAGGCCCGCGCCCGCCGAAGCCTGGAGAAGACATGAGCCACTACTTCACCAACGACCCCTCCCCCATGATCACCCGCGAGATCACAGCCACGGTGTTCGAACGTGAGTTCGTCTTCACCACCGCGAACGGGGTGTTCTCGGGCACCCGGCTGGATCTGGGCACCTCGGTGCTGCTGCGCACCGTCGCCCCGCCGGAACACGGGCGGGTTCTCGACCTGGGGTGCGGGTTCGGGCCGATAGCGGTGGGGATCGCCGCGGCCAGCCCCGGGGTGCGGGTGGATGCGGTCGACGTCAACGAACGGGCCCTCGCCCTGACCCGGATGAACGCGGAACGCGCCGGGGTGGCTGACCGGGTGCGGACCTTCTCGCCCGACGATGCCGTCTACGACGAGATCTGGTCCAACCCGCCGATCCGCATCGGGAAGAAGGCCCTGCACGAGCTCCTGCTCACCTGGCTGCCCCGGCTGAAACCCGACGGGGCCGCCTATCTGGTGGTGAGCAAGAATCTCGGTGCGGATTCCCTCACGACATGGCTCACCGAACAGGAATGGCCGACGGAGAAGCTCGCCTCGGCGAAAGGTTTCCGAGTGTTGAAGGTCCAGTGCGGCGGCGACTCGCCCACCTGACTGCCCCGCGGGTCCTGAAAGGCTGCATAGGATTGGGACGACCGTCGCGGCCCGGCCGCGTGTCCCGAACCGAGGAGTCCCGATGACCTACGTCCTGCCCGATCTCGACTACGACTACGGCGCGCTGGCCCCGCACATCGCCCCGGAGATCATGGAACTGCACCACAGCAAACACCACGCCACCTACGTCGCGGGGGCGAACACGGCCCTGGAGCAGCTGGCCGAGGCCCGCGAATCCGGCAATTTCGGTGCCATCAACAAGTTGGAGAAGGACCTGGCCTTCCACTTGGGCGGGCACATCAACCATTCCACGTTCTGGAAGAACATGTCACCGCAGGGCGGCGGCCGCCCCGATGGTGAACTGGCCGCGGCCATCGACGAGTACTTCGGTGGCTTCGACGGTTTCCAGAAGCAGTTCAACGCCGCCGCCAACGGCATCCAGGGCTCCGGCTGGTCCATGCTGGTTTTCGACACCCTCGGGCGGCGTCTCAACATCAACCAGCTGTACGACCAGCAGGGCAACCTTCCTGCGGGCCAGATCCCGCTGCTGCAGCTCGACATGTGGGAGCACGCCTTCTACCTGCAGTACAAGAACGTGAAGGGCGACTACGTCAACGCCTGGTGGAACGTGGTCAACTGGCCCGACGTCGCCGAGCGCTTCACCACAGCCCAGACCTTCGCATCCTGACCATCCGGCAGCAGCATTGCTCGTCCCTCCCCTCTGCGCACGAAACGCGGAGGGGAGGGAGGTCCGGGAGTCGCGGCGAAGGAGCAGTCCGCGCGGGGAAACCCACGGGATCCCTGATTTCACGGCGCGTTCACCGTTTCAGTGGCGGAAGCAGGTAATTGACCATGGACCGCGACCGTGCTCTTTCCCGGCTGGACTCGTACGCGAGGACCCGTCTCGACGCCCGGGCCCTTCACCCGTTGCTCCTGGAACTGGCCGAGGTTGTTGGACCGGGCTCCCACCCAGGTGATGGACGGCCACCGGGCACGTCATGCCGACCACATGAACCTGCGATACACGGAATACCTCGATTTTCGCTGCCGACCTTCCTGTCTCTGGAATCTCGGTCTCGTCCCGCGCGACCAGTGGGTGCAAGACATGATCTCCCGTGGTTTCCTGACCCGCCCTGATGCAGGGGGTCGGTGAGGTGGTCTCCGGCCTGCCCGCCGAACTGGCCGCGTTCCCGGTGGAGTGGGTCGACGGAACCATCAGGGTGCACGATCCGGAATACGAATGCCTCGACCTGGAGAGCTCGCGACACGGAATCAGAGCGAAGGCGAAGAAGTTCCAAGGCGAACAGCGGACCCGACCACAGCACCCCGGACACTCGCAAAATGACTTCGACCCGACCTACTCGCTGCTGTTCGCAGGTCGGACTCAAATGGTCTGCGAAGGAATCAGAGGTCCCTATTCGTATGCCGGCGCGCCCTGCGGTGTGAAGAACCGCGCTATGACCACGTCGCCGCCCAGGACGATCTCCACGACGGTCCCGGAGGAATGCTCCCATGCGACGGGATCCTCCACCTCCACGCGGAAAAGGGTGCGCCCCAAGCTCGGGTACCTACCTCCTCGTAACGCAGGAAGCAGTCCCGGAGCGGTTCGTCGGCGGAATCCGCCTCAGCCAGGGTGTAGAAAAACACCGTCACCACCCCGGAAGAATCCGGGAGCGCCACCACGGTGGAAGGACCGGTGGGACTGCCTGCGAACCGCCATGGAAACCCGTCCCTACTCCAGCCCAGGGAGGCCGCGGCGGCGCGACCCGAGAAGGTTGCCAGGTCGATGAGGCAGTCGAGGGCGGGCGGCCACCTGGTCCGCTCAGGAAAGAAAACCATTCAGGGACAGGGCGGTCATCGCATTACTCCTCGGACAGCGTGGGATTGACAGGCCCGGTTCCGTCTCATCTGATGAGCAGTTCCCGGTTCGGGCTGAACCGTGCGTACCAGGTGCCACTGTCGTTGTCGACCGTCACCAGTTCGTAGACGACACGGACGGCTCCTACTGCCAGATTCCTGAAGAACTCGCGGTGGCTTCCAGTTTCCTTCTAGCGGCGCAGTTCCTGGACCAGGCGGGGATCCTGGCCGTCTCCGGTCAGGAGATCCGTGAGGTATTCCAGGCTCCCCCGCTCGACGATGGTGCCATCGGAGATCCTCCAGCATCCCCAGATTTCGTAACCGTCGATCTCGGTTTCGCAGACGATCAGGCGATCGTACTCGTCGACTGCGACGTGATTGAGTTTGCCGGAAACCGCGGACGCGTCCCGGCCGTTCCCGATGACTACCGTGTATCCCAGGTCCCTGCTCCGGTGGTATGCCGCCCGGGCCAAGATGTTGGTGGTGGAGTTCCGGTAGGTGACGGTCGATGTGGCGGACCGCGAGAACATCTGATACGCCTCGTAAGCCTGCCCCAGCTTCGCGGGATCACCGCCGTGCACGACCAGGGCAAGCTCGCGCGCTGCCTGGCTGTCGGTCTTGTCCATGGGGGACGCCTCTTGGCGCAAGTGTGGGCCGGGGGTTCGGTGAGCTCTTGGCTCCCCGGTCACTGCCCCTTCCCCGCCCATCCCCACGAGCAGCCGGCGGGCGTTGCGTTGAGGTTGCCGGTTTCCGACGGGCACGCAGGGCGAGTTGCCGAATCAGGTGTGTTCTCGTTGGAGGCCGAGGGATGGGAGGTCGAGTTCGTCGGTCCCGACACTACGCTCCTCCTCGGGGATTTCGTCGCGGTAGTCGGGATAACTCCACACCTTGTAGACGAGACGCTCCGGAGAATCAACATCACCGATGTCCCGAAGCCGGATAACACACGCCCGAACGACATTCCGTGGAGTGCTACATGTTTCGTGGACAGTGACGAAAAACGGGTTTGATCGAACATGTGAGGCATAAGTCTGTATCGTGTCCGCATCTAAGTACAGCGAAGAGTTCAAACAGCAGGTCGTGTCGGGTGGTTGTTGAGAAGTCCTGCACGATCAGCGATGTGGCAAAGTCTTACGGTCTGGTCCCGTGAACCGTGAGGATGCTGGGTGAACAAGTGGAGGAAAACCCATTCCGGTATTGAGGGTGAGGAAATGACGGCTGCCCAGCTTGCCGAGTACAAGAAAATCAAAGCCGAGCCGCGTGAGGCCCGGACGGGGGATCGATTTCAGAGATAAAGCGGCGGCCTTCCTCCGCGGCGGGAGTCCCGGCAAAGAACACGATACGCGTACATCCACCGCCAAGGAAGGCAACCACCCCGGAACCTGTGT
>CALLVV010000037.1 GCA_938012815.1 uncultured Propionibacteriaceae bacterium | reverse complement strand
CGCCGCCGTCGGCCCGTCCCTCAGTCGACGGGGATGACCTCGACGAAGCGGCGATCCTCGCCCGTCAGAGCCGCAGGGATTCGCGCGTCCAGCGTCGCCATCAGGGCCCCGGAGCGCGCCGCGAGGCCCACGAGGTGGAAGTCCGTGATCTGACGGTATCCGACAATCCCGCTGACATCGATGGCAGGAGAGGTCAGCGATGCCGAGTCCTCAATGAACTCGTGCCCGCTGATCGAACAGAATGTCCTCAGGGCGTCGAAGACCTCTGAAACCCCGAGTTCGAACCCCGTGACCCGCGGGTTGAGTAGGAGCCTGCAATACGCGGACTCGGTGATCGAGCATGTGGCCCACGCGTCGATGTCCTCGAACCAGCTGGTAGTGGCCTTGTGATGAACGTGATTGGCCAGTGAAAGCGCGATCATCACGTTGATGTCGAGTAGGCGCAGTGTTCGCTCACTCGTCGCCATCGCGGTATCTCTCGACGTGGTCCAGGGTCACTGTATGGGCCTGGCTTCCCTGAGGGGGCGTGAAGACCGGGACTCCGCGAGAGCCGGAGTTCGGTTCGCCACTGTGAATCCCGCGCAACGCATAGGCCGACACGGCGCGGCCCAGGGAGATACCTTCGCGCCGCGCCTTCTCCCTCGCGACGGCGAGAACGTCGTCATCGATGTCCAGCGTCGTTCGCATGAGAACACATTAGCATCACCACATCATCACATCATGGGGTCGTCTTGTTCCCGCCGTCATCGCCCGCGGGACATCGCACGTGCAGGGGACAGAACCTCCGCGCCCCGATGGTGCGGGGCGTCCCCGTCCGCGTGGAGGACGCGTAGTCTCACGCGCATGGCTGGAAAACCTCCTTCCGTTCCCACCGCGATCAGCGTGTTCGGTGCCCGCGTGCACAACCTCAAGAACATCGACGTCGAGGTGCCGTTGGGAAAGTTCGTGGCGGTCGCTGGCGTGTCCGGCTCCGGCAAGACCACCCTCGTCCTGGAGGCCCTCGTCCCCGCGCTGCGGTCCCTGGCCGAGGACACGCCCCTGCCCGCCCCGGTCACCTCGATCGATGCCCGCGACGCCCGCCGAGTGGTCGTCGTCGACGCTTCCCCCATCGGCTCGAACGTCCATTCGACGGTGGCCGCCTACTCCGGGGTCATGGACGAGCTGCGGCGCAGCGCCTCAAGCTCTCCACGGACCTGGGGCGCGACCAGCACGGGACCGTGTTCGTGCTCGACGAGCCCAGCGTCGGCCTGCATCCGCTGGGCGTGCGCGTCCTGCTCGGGATCCGGGACCGGTTCGTGAAGACCGGGGCCACCGTGCACGTCATCGAACATGACCTCGACATGATCGCCAACGTCGACTGGATCATCGACATGGGGCTGGGCGGCGGGGAGGCCTGCGGACGGGTCATCGCCACCGGCACACCCGCACAGGTTTCCAGCGACACCGGCCCGGCCGGCAGCGCCACCGGCCGCTACCTGGCCGCCGCCAGGCGCGACCGCATCGGCTACGTCTTCCAGAACTTCGGGCTGATCCCCGTGCTGTCCGCGGCCGAGAGCGTCGAGATGCCGCTCCGGCTGCGCCACATGGAACGCGGACAACGCGACGAACGGGTGGCGGAGGTCCTCGAACTGGTGGGCCTGACCCGTCACGCCGGACAGCGGCCAGGGGAACTGTCCGGCGGGCAGCAGCAGCGGGTAGGGGTGGCGCGGGCCCTGGTGGCGCGCCCTGAGGTGCTCATCGCCGACGAACCGACCGGGCAGCTCGACTCTGAGACCGCGGAGCGGATCATGGACCTGATCCTCGAGGTGACCCGGATCCGCGGCACCGCGACCGTGGTGGCCACCCACGACCCGCTGCTGATCTCGCGCGCCGACGAGGTCCTTGAGCTGCGCGACGGCCGAGTGGTCGCGGGGCATCCGGGATAAATCGGCGTCCTTGCACGCGCGACGTGTCGGAAACCGACGGGTGTGCACGAATGTGCAATCAGGTTGTGAACGTTCGTGCAAGGAGAGAGGCTGGGGTCATCGAGCGAAGGAGCCCTCACATGACAGTCCTGTCCCAGGAACAGCGTGCAACCTCCCTTGAGGCCATGACCTCCCAGAAATTCGATGTCCTCGTCATCGGCGGCGGTGTCACCGGTGCGGGGATCGCTCTCGACGCCGCGGCGCGCGGCCTGAGCACCGCCGTCGTGGATGGCCAGGACTGGGCCGCCGGCACGTCGTCGCGGTCCTCCCGGCTGGTGCACGGTGGACTCCGCTACCTCTACAACCTCGATTTCAAACTGGTGGCCGAGGCCCTCAGGGAACGCAGCCGACTGCTGACCACGATCGCCCCGCACCTCGTCGAAGCGCAGCCCTTCCTGTGGCCGCTGAAAACCCCCGTCATCGAGCGCGCCTACTCCGCGGTCGGCGTCGGCATGTACGATGCCCTCGCGCGCATCGGCTCCAAGGGCCGCAAGACCGTTCCGATCCAGCGCCACCTCAGCAAGGCCGGGGCCATGCGGCGCTTCCCCGAGATCAAACGTGACGCTCTCGTCGGCGCCATCGAATTCTACGATGCCCGCGTCGACGATGCCCGCCTCGTGATCACGCTGATCCGTACCGCCGTCAAGTACGGGGCTGCCGCTGCCAGTCGCGTCAAGGTCACCGAGATCCTCAAGGACGGACGCGGCCGGGCCTGCGGGGTCAAGGCCGTCGACCTGGAGACCGGCAACGAGTTCACCATCGAGGCCGACCGGATCATCAATGCCACCGGCGTGTGGACCGAACAGACCCAGGATCTCGCGGGCGGCACCGGGGGATTGAAGGTGCTCACCAGCAAGGGAATCCACATCGTCATCCCGCGCGAACGCCTCAAGGCCACCACTGGCTTGTTCCTGCGCACCGAGAAGTCGGTGCTGTTCATCATTCCGTGGCAGCACTACTGGGTGATCGGCACCACCGACACCGCCTGGCACGAACAGCTCACACACCCCGTGCCGACCTCCGAGGACATCGACTACGTGCTGGATCACGCCAACGAGGTCCTCGATCCGCCGCTGACCCGCGACGACATCATCGGCACCTACGCCGGGCTGCGGCCGCTGCTCCAGCCGAAGGTGCTCGACGAGTCGAAGTCGACGAAGGTCTCGCGCGAACACACCGTCACCGAGGTGATCCCGGGCATGGTGGCCATCGCCGGCGGCAAACTCACCACATACCGGGTGATGGCCGAGGACGCCGTTAACTTCGCCCTGGGGCAGTCCCTCGCGAAGACGCGACCCTCGGTGACGGCGCAGCTTCCGCTGCTGGGCGCCGACGGTTTCGACGCTGCCGAGAACCAGGCGCACCGCCTGGGTGTGAAGTACGGCTTCGACGCTGACCGTCTGCACCACCTGGTGCGCCGTTACGGCTCCGAACTGCCCGACCTGTTCGCTGCGATCGATGAGGACCCGAGCCTCGGCAAACCCCTCGAGGCGGCCCCGCAGTTCCTGCGCGCCGAGGTCCACCGCGCCTGCGCCGTCGAGGGCGCCCTGCACCTGGAGGACATCCTCGTCGCCCGGGTGCGCCTCAACTCCGAGGCCCGTGACCGCGGTGGCGCCGCCGTCGACGAGGTGGCCGAGATCGCAGCCGCGGTCCTTGGTTGGGACGAGGCCCGCCTGGAGCAGGAGAAGTCGAACTACCGGGAGCGGATCGCCGCCGAACTGGCCGCCGAGGAGCAGGCCACCGACGCCGCCGCCTCGGTTGCCCGAATGGCCGCGGAGGACATCGTCGGCTGAGAGGTTGCGAGTCGGCTCAACCGGTCTCAGTCCAGCAGCCCGCACTCGTGGGCGATCAGAACCAGGCCGACGCGGTCGCGGGCCTGGAGCTTGGCCAGCAGCCGACCGATATGGGTTTTGACGGTGCCCTCGGCCATGTAGAGACGGGAGCCGATCTCGGCATTGTTGGCGCCGTGCGCCACCTCCATCAACACCTCGCGTTCCCGCTCGGTCAACCCGTCGAGCCGGGAATCGTCGCGGGGCTTGCCGGCCGGCAGTTTCGGGGCCACGTGGTCCAGCAGGCGCCGCGTGGCCGTCGGAGCCACCACCGCCCCACCCCCGGCGACGGTCCGGATCGCTCCCAGGAGGTCATCGGGCAAGGCGTCCTTCAGTAGGAACCCGGAGGCCCCGTTGCGCAGGGCTGCGAAGACGTACTCGTCCAGGTCGAAGGTGGTCAGCACCAGCACCTTCGTCTCCCCAGCGAGCTCAGTGATCTGGCGGGTGGCCTCGGTGCCGTCCATGATCGGCATGCGGATGTCCATCAGCACCACGTCAACCGGCTGCGACTTGACCACCATTACCGCATCCGCCCCATTCGAGACCTCGCCGACGGTTTCCATGTCGTCGGCGGAGTCGATCAGCATGCGGAATCCGCTGCGCACCAGCGACTGGTCGTCGGCCAGCAGAACCCTGATCATCCATTCCTCCTCACTTCAGCCAGCCCCGTCCCAGCTGGGAGGGCAGGGGCAGTCGTGCCCTGACCTCGTAGCCGCCGCCGGTGCGTGGTCCCGCCTTGAAGGTACCGCCCATCGCCGCGACGCGCTCGCGCATCCCCCGCACCCCGGCTCCCCGGCCCTCGGTCGAGGCCTGGACACCGACCCCGTCATCGGTGACGCGAATGTCGATGGCCTCCGGTTCGCAGGTGATCGTCGCGGTGGCCCGGGCAGTCGGGCCCGCGTGTTTGAGGAAGTTCGTCACCGACTCCTGCGCCACACGGAAGGCAGTCAACCCCAGGGAGTCGGGGACGGGCGGCAGCTCTTCCGGCATTTCGAGGGTGATCCTGGGGCCGGCCTTGGCCACCATCTCCGGGATCTGCGGCAGCGATGGTGACGGTCCGAAGGAGGCGTCCGACTCGCCCCGGAGCAGGGAGACGATCCTGCGCATCTCCCCGATCGAACTGCGGCCGGTGCGGGCGATCACGTTCAGCGCCTCGATGGCCGCCTCGGGTTTCTTGGTGGCCAGGGCCTTCGCACCCTCGGCCTGCACGACGATCACCGACAACGAGTGCGCCACCACGTCGTGCAGCTCCCGGGCCACCTCGGTGCGAGCCCGGTCATCGGCCAGTTCCGTGGCCTCCTGGACGCTTCGGGCCCCGGCCAGGAAACGCTCCTCCGCGAGGGCCTCGTCGAGTCTGGTCACGTGATTCTGGACCGCTACCCGCCTACCGAGCAGATAGGCGTTGGTCATCAGCGACAGGCACAGCAGGCTGAGCAACCCGCCCGCCAGGAACCGTTGGCCCTCCGGGATCCGGCCCAACCACGACAGGGGGCCGAGAATGGATGCGGCGATCCCGAGGGGAATCACCACCAGCCCTGCGGTGACGCTCAGGTGCTTTGCAGCCGAGAAGACGATCACCAGTACAACCAGCATCGCGGGCACGGGGGAGGGGACCTGCAGCACCATCCCGGTGCCCGCCACCGCGCACACGACCACGGCCAACAGTGGATTGACGCGTCGAAACGCCAACGATGCGACCATCAGCGTCGACCAGCCGATCACGGCGGCCTCCTCGGGAATCCCCAGTGCAACCAGGGGAAGCACCAGGAGCAGGAACGTGCCCAGCGCCGTCCCGGCGTCCAGCAGCAGGCGGCGATGCGTCTCGGAGAGATCGGCCATCATGGTCGGCAAGCCTAATCAGGGGCGCGGCGAAGCGGCGTCGGACCGTGGTCGCGGATCACCCCGAACCGCCCCCACCCCGGTCTTGAATCCCAATCGGAACTACTTTCGGGAAGGTAGATTGGTCGCCATGATCCGCAAATTTTTCTGGGCCATTCTCCTGCTGGCGGGCATCTGCGTGGCCACGAGCCTGCTGGATCGGCGCCGCACCGAGCAGCGCCGCCAGCTCTGGGCCGAGGCCACCGACCCGTCCTGAGACACCAAACCGTTCAAGGTTCAGTAACCCAGCTTCTCCCTGCGCACGGGAAGCCACGCGATGGCGTCACGCACGGCGTCGGTCTCGGTGAGCTCCGCCTCCCAGCCGAGCACGTCCCTCGCCTTGGTGGAGACGGTGTACACACCAGCGACGTCACCGGGGCGGGGCTCGCCGAAACGAACCTTCAGCGGGTCGCCGGTGATCTTCTCGAAGGAGGCCGCCAGTTCCTTGACGGTGACGCCGTTTCCGGTGCCGATGTTGAACACCTGGTAGGGGTCGGTGGCGGTGGCCTCGTCGAAGTGTTCCAGGGCTGCGACGTGCGCCCGGGCGAGGTCCCAGACGTGGATGAAGTCGCGGATGCCGGAGCCGTCGCGGGTGGGCCAGTCGACACCGGTGACGGTGAAGGTCTCCTTGTTCACCCAGGCCTCCAGGAGTTTCGCCAGCACGTGGGAGGGCATCTCCAGCTGCTGGCCGCTGCGCAGCTTCGGGTCGGTGCCGATGGGGTTGAAGTAGCGCAGGGACGCGACACGCACGTCGCTTGCGCGCGTGAAGTCCTCGAGGATCAGCTCCACCATGAACTTGGTGCGCGCGTAGGGGGAGCCGGGCTGCAGCGGTGAGTCCTCGGTGACCACGAAGTTCTCGTCGGGGGCGTAGATGGAAGCGGAGGAACTGAACAGGAACCGCTCGACGCCGTTGCGCTGCAGGGCGGTCAGCAGAGTGACGGTCTTGGCGACGTTGTTCTCGTAGTAGGACAACGGCTCGGAAACGGACTCCGGCACGATGATCTTCGCGGCACAGTGCACGACGGCGTCGATCCGCTGCTCCCCGAGGAGCCGGTCCAGCAGGGCATCGTCGGCGATGTCGCCCTCGTAGAGGAGGCGGTCGCCTGTGAACTCACGGCGTCCGGTGGAGAAGTCGTCGAGGATGACGACGTCGTGGCCCGCGTCCTCGCAGGCCGATGCGACGGTGCTGCCGATGTAGCCGGCCCCGCCGGTGATGAGTACCTTCATTTCACAGTCTCCTGGCTCGGTTGGGGCCAGTCTAGGGAGTCGGCGTTCAACGGGTGACTTGGTGTGCAGAAGCGCTGTGATCCGACGAGGCGGAGTCACGTAGGGTGCTGGCGTGGGTGTCGTTCGTACCGTGGTGTTGTTCGTCCTGGCCGCCGCCGCTGAGTTGGGCGGCACCTGGCTGGTGTGGCAGGGGGTCAGGGGCAATCGCAGCTGGCTCTGGGCCGGCGGCGGATTCCTGGTGCTGGCCCTCTATGGGCTGATCGTGACCTTCCAGGGCGAGTCGTCGTTCGGGCGGATCATGGCCGCCTACGGGGGGCTGTTCATAGCCGGGGCCCTCGTGTGGGGGATGGTCGCCGATGGCTATCGTCCCGACCACTGGGATCTCATCGGCGCCGGCATCTGCCTGGCCGGGGCGGGGGTGATCATGTTCGCCCCGCGCGGGTGAGGGATCTGGAAGGTTTCCCGGTTGCGCAGCACTCAACCTGGAATCGGGGCCCAAGCGGGCCTTTTCCCGGTTTGAGTGCTGCGCAGCCGGGATGAGCCCAGGAACCTCTAAGCCCGGAGTATGACGCCGGAAGAACTCATCAGGACGTCTCCCTTCATCCTGCGGTCGTAGAGGTGCCGCAGCCGCAGCCCGAGAGGTTCGTGGAACTCGGGATGGTCTACTTCCGGATGAATGACGGCAGGGGATTGGGGATCAACCCGGACATCTTCCCGGCCGGCGGAACTGGGATTCCGGAGCAGGAACTCGTCAGCCACGTGCATCAGTATCTGGAGGAGGCGTGGCAGCAGAGCATCAACCGCCCCCCGCTCGACCTGGCGAACGTGGTTCCCATCGTGCGCGACGCCTCCCATTTCATGGACCGGGGCGGGGCGCGGGTGGCGCTGGTGGGGAAACTCACCGACTTCATCGGCATCGGGCTCGTCATCGACGAACCCTCCAGCATGCGGGTCATCGTCGAGGATAAACTGCCCCAGCCTCGGACGGACGTCGAGGACCTCCAGTTCTTGAGCAGGGCCTTCGAGAACTTCGGGGCCCTGGCCCACGACATCCTGCTCCAGGACATGGGATACGACTCCGATGTCATCGCGGAACTGCCCTATCTGGTGTGTCCCCATCCGCAGTCCTACCCGCCCCGGTTCATCATCGGGCGTCCGGGTCCGGAGGACCGCGCCCGCCTGGCGGCCATCCAGCTGTGAAAAACCCGCGGGCGGAGCCGGGGAGCGGTCCGGCTCATCGGCTCCTTGCCGGGGCGGGGGCGGGTCCCGGCGCGAATTGAGAACGCGACCACTCGCAGGGTGGGATCAGGTGACGATGGGCGCCCCGCCGTCAACCCGCACGGCCTCCAGGCCTGGGTTCCGGAGGAGCCTCTCGGCGATTCTCTCGTGGCAACCGACGACGGTGCTGGGCAGGTCGATGTCCGCCAGGATGATGAAGGTTCCGGCCTCATCCCAGACAACATCCGGGAGACGGTCGGGATTCAGTTCCGTATTCAGTTCCGTCAGCAGCTTCCGCGGTGATGTCGCGGTCACGTGGTATCTCCGTCCCGGAACCGTGAGTGGCCGGGAAACCGCAGGGCGTTTCCGGTTTCCCCAGCCGTCCCATTCGCCGGTCCAGACGCGGCCTTCCGGGACGCCGGGCAGCATCTGCCGGAGCAGCACTGGCAGGATCAGGGGACTCGGGCCGATGTCCGGTTCGTGATCCCAACCCGACCCGGCGGCGCCTTCGTGCAGTTCGACCCCGGAGACCTCGGACCAGCCCGCGGTCGCGATGGACACTCCTTCCGGGGCGATCTCCCGCCACCGCACCAGGTGTTCCACGCCATCGAGCCGTCGCGACGCGGGGTGCAGCACCCGCACGTGGGCGGGCCAGCCCTCCCCGACCAGCGTCCGCCAGGAGTTCCCCTCCGGGATCGGATGCGGCCAGGCGACAGGGCTCACCATCCCCGGGCGATCCACTCGTCCAGGTGCGGGCGTTCCTTCCCGATGGTTGTGGAGGGGCCGTGGCCCGTGTTGACGACGGTGTCGTCGGGCAGGGTGAGCAGGTGTTCCCGGATCGAGGCGATGATCCGGTCGAAGTCCGAGTACTCCCAGCGGGTGGCTCCCGGGCCGCCCTCGAAGAGGGTGTCGCCGGTGAAGACCACCCCGTCGGTGACGAAACACGTCGCGCCCGGGGTGTGCCCCGGGGTGGCGACCGCGCGCAGCGTGATCCCGGCGACCGTGAACTCGTCGCCGTTGGCGACGGGCCGGAACGCCTCGTGCGGGTGGGTCTCCCGCCACAGGAACTCGTCCGCGGGGTTCAGGTGGACGGGCGGGTTGCCCATCAGGGCCGCGAAGGCCGGGGCTGCCGTCACGTGGTCCCAGTGCCCGTGGGTCAGCAACACCGCCCTCACCTTCCGGTCGCCGACGGCAAGCGCGATGCGGTCGGGCTGGTGGGCCGGGTCGATGACGATCACCTCCCGGTCATCGCCGACGATCCAGGCGTTGTTGGTGAAGTCCGGTTGCCCGGGGGCCTCCGTGATCAGTTTCTCGATGTTCATGCCACCCAGTCTGCCCGCCTGGCCGAATCGCCGCGGGAAATCGGGCCGGGCCTCTCAGGAACCGTCCCCCGAGACGGCGAGGACGGAGTTCTCGGCGATGGCCCGCAGCGCCGCCAGGTGGGACTTCCACAGCTTGCGGCCCTTCGGGGTGAGGCTGAACCAGGTGCGGGGACGTTTCCCGATGTAGCCCTTGCGGACAGCGACGATCCCGAGGCCCTCGAGCTGGCTGGCCTGGCGGGAGAGCACGGAGTCGGAGACCTGGAGGTGGTTGCGCAGGGTGGCGAAATCGATCTGTTCGACCCCGGCCAGCCCTGCCACCAGTGAGAAGCGAACCGGGTTGGTGAACTCGTCGACCAGTTTGTGGCGGGGATGTTCGGCGCTCATCGGCGTGCCTCCACGAGGGCGCCGACGAAGGACGCGACCGCGATCACCGCCGCGAGTGGCACCCGGACTGCGGCTGTGGGGAAGAACATGGAGATGCTCCAGCACAGGCCCCAGACCGCCATGTAGACGCCCCAGCGAATCCCGAAACCGTTCTTGGCTACCTTCGCGAACGCGACCACGAGGATCAAGGGTGCCAGCACCCAGATCATCATGCCGGTGAAGGAGACGGCGTCGAATTGGATGTTGCGACTGGCCAGCAGGTACACGGAGGTGGCGGCACCCATGCTCATCTGGGTGGTTATCGTCGGCCATCCCGCGTTTCCCCGGGTGCGGGTGAGGGTGGTCTCGGCCTGCCGCAACAGGTTTGCGGCCTCCTCGGATGTGGGGCTCGGGTGGTCGGCCATGGCATCCTCCTCGCGCGGCACACAACAACTGACCATTAGGTTAGTAAATAGTTTCCGAATCCGCAAATATTTGTCCGAATCGTGTCGGTCAAGTGGCCAGTCACGATGTCAATCAATCGATGGCGTGTCCTCCGCACGTATGGTCGGGCCCATGAGCCGAGAAGAAACGATCAGGATCCTCGCGACGCATCCCGGGGTGATCGAGGTGCTGGACGCGCCGCGGCCGGGAGAACCGGATTCGGGAATGCTGATGCTGCGCCTGGAGGACGAGCGGGTGATCGGGATCGATCCCCGCTTGGCCGAGTCGGCCCACGACGACGAGCCCGAGGCCGCCCGCGTCGCCCGGGTGCACCACGCGGTGGATGTCATGAGCGCTTCCGGCGAAGCGGGCGAGAAGGACCTGGAGACCGTGGTCCCACTGGTCCGCAGCGCCGACTACTTCATGTCACGGGGTCTGTCCCACCTGGCCCCGGCCGCAGTTGGTTGGCTCACCGAGTTCATCGGCTTCGGGCTGGCCATCGACGAGCCGACCACCCTCCGAGTGGTCTCCGAATCGGACCTGCCGGGTGACCGGATCGCGGAGTACGATGTCGAGCTCCAGGGCAGGGCCATTGGCAACCTGCGCATCATGGAGGAGGCCATGGCCTTCTCCGAGATGGGGCTCGGACCCGACGTGCTGACCCTGACCGCCCCGCCCGGGAACGAGGCCGCCTGGTTCGCAGATGCCGCCGCCATGGAGGAACTCCTGAGCAGGCTCGGTGAACGGACGGGCACCGCGTGGGCGGTTATCCCGGCGCGCCGCAACGACATCTTTCTTGTCAACGTCGCGACGGATCGCTGGGACGACCTCCTCGACGACCTGGAGGAGGCCGTAGTCGCCCGCGACTGCGTCCATCCGCTGCCCCACGTGGTGGCCAATCGTCGATGGCAGCTGAGCCTGCCGCCCAGGACCTCCCAACTCGGGCAACGCTTCCAGAGGCTCAGGCAGCGCGCGGAGGGGCGCACCTACAACGTCCTCAAGGAACCGATTCAGAAGGGGTACGACCACTACGTGTCCGACTACGAGGATCTCTACGCCCTCGACGACGAACTCTTCTCAATGGCCTTCGTGCCCGAGGCGATACCCGGCGCCAGTATCCCCGTGGTGGACGTGATCTCCTTCGAACGTGGGAACTCGGTCCTGGACGTGCCCTATGCCGAGGTGGTCGAGCAGCTTCCGCACCTCGTCAAACCCCATCCCGGTACGCACCCGCCGCGGGTGATCGTCGCCCATCCTTCAGAGGAGGACTATGCCCGGCTGGGGTCGCTGACGCTCTGAGGTGTGTCGCCCATCCCGATCGCCTCGGCGGAGTGATGGCATCTAGGTCCTGTTCGGGCGGATGAGGGAGATGGCCAGGGGGGTGAGCAGCTGGCGGACGCTGTCCCTGTTGTAGCCGTGGGTCTCGTAGGAGTACAGCGCATCGAAGATGGTGAGGATGTGCTCGGTGGGGAGGACGAAGGTCACATCCAGCCTTGCCGCCAGGCTCTCGATGAACCCGACCAGGGCTGGGCGGGTCTCCTCGTTGAGTTGTTCGAGCTGGGCCGCCAGGCCGGGAGAGCGCAGCGCTCGCAGGCGGATCTCGGTGAGGGTGACCTTCATTTCCCGGTTGGGCGCGAGTACCTTCAGGAAATGCCCCAGGGTGGTGCTGGCCACCGTTTCGACGTCTGCCTCCGGGGGTAGTTCCGCGATGGTCTCGGGCAGGCCGGCGAGCACGTTGTCGCGGTGGCGCTCGATGATGGCCGTGCACAGGTCGTCCTTGGACGTGAAATTGGAGTAGAAGGCCCCCCTGGTGAATCCCGCGGCGTCGCACAGCTGCTCCACGCTGGTCGCGTCGATGCCCCGAACCGCGAACTGAGTGATGGCTGCCTCCACCAGCCGGCCCACAGTGGCCTCCCGGCGCGGCGTCAGGTCGGTCATGTCCGCCATTCTAGTGGTTCGTGCCCCGGCCCGGGGGTGGGGACGTCGGGCTTGAAGCCTCGATACAGCGTTGTATGCTGTGTCCGAATTCATGACTGTATCGAAATGGGAAAGATGTCCGCTCAGCTCTACGCCCTCGGTCGCTGGTGTTTCAGACACGCGAAACTGGTCCTCGCCGCATGGCTGATCGTCGTCTTGGCCATGGGGGGCGCCGCCCTGGCCTTCAGGGGCAGTTTTGCGGACGTGTTCAAGATCCCCGGTTCCTCCTCCCAGGTGGCCCTCGACAAGCTTCGAATGACCTTCCCGCAGGGAGCCATGACCCAGGCCGCCGCGATCTTCGTGGCCCCGGAGGGCGGCCGGGTCGACGACTTCCGCGGCGTCATCGAGGACACCATCACCGAGCTGGAGGCGATCGACTTCGTGGACTCGGCCGCCTCCCCGTGGAACGAGCGGATCTCGGGAATGGTCTCCGACGACGGCCGTGCTGCGATCGTCGCGATCCTGATTGACGCCAACGGCAATCCGACGGATGCGCAGCTCGCGCAGCTCACCGCCGTCGCAGAACGCATGTCCGAGCGGCTGCCGCAGGGTGCCACCCTCGACATGGGCGGTCAGGCCTTCAACATCGAGTTGCCGAGACTGAGCATCACGGAGGTCGCGGGCCTAGGAGTCGCGCTGGTGGTGTTGACGCTGGTGCTCGGTTCCTTGGTGGCCTCGGGGCTGCCGCTGCTGACCGCGGTCACGGGGGTGGGGGTGACCATGGCCGTCATGCTTCTCATCGCCCGGCTGGCGAGCATCAACTCGACCACTCCGATGCTGGCTGTGATGCTGGGGCTCGCGGTCGGCATCGACTACGCCCTGTTCATTCTTTCCCGCCACCGCAATCAGCTGGCCGAGGGCATGGCTGCGGAGGAGTCGACGGCCCGCGCCGTCGGGACCGCCGGTTCGGCGGTGGTGTTCGCCGGATTGACGGTGTTCATCGCCCTGCTCGGGCTCGGGGTCTCGGGGATCCCGTTCCTCACCGTGATGGGCGCGTTCGCCGCCTTGGCCATCGTGCTGGCGGTGTTCATCGCGCTGACGATGCTGCCCGCGCTGATGGGGCTGCTGGGGGAGCGGCTGCGGCCCCGGCCGAGGAGGCCCCGGCAGCGCCGCAGGCCCCGCGGGGGTGGCGCGTTCACCTGGTGGGGGCGCGTCACCACCGGACATCCCGTTGTGGTGCTGCTGGTCGTGGTGGTTGGTCTCGGGGCGTTGACGATCCCGGGGTTGGGGCTGCGTACATCCCTGCCGAACTCCGGGCAGCACACCCCGGGCGCCCCAGACCGCGTCACCTACGACCTGATCTCGCAGCACTTCGGGGTGGGGCGCAACGGCCCGCTGGTGCTGACCGCCGACGTCATCTCCAGCAAGGATCCGCTGAAGCTGGTGGCCGACCTCAAGGAGGAAGTGGAGGCGATCGACGGTGTGGCCGCGGTTCCGCTGGCCACCCCCAACCAGAACGCAGAGGTCGCGATGCTCCAGGTGGTGCCCACCACCGGACCCGACGACCCCGCCACCGCGGACCTCGTCCAGACCTTGCGCGACCGGCACGACCAGTGGCTGGAACGTTACGGCGTCGAGACCGCAGTCACGGGCATGACCGCCATGCAGATCGACGTCAACTCCCGTCTCGTGGGGGCGCTGCTGCCGTTCGGGGTGCTCGTGGTCGGGTTGTCACTGGTGCTGCTGGCCGCGGTGTTCCGGTCTGTGTGGGTGCCCGTCAAGGCCACTCTCGGTTTCCTGCTGTCGGTCGGGGCTGCTTTCGGGGCCACCAAACTCGTGTTCAACGATGGGCACCTGACCCAGATGGTGAACCTGGAACGCGGGATGCCCGTGATCTCCTTCCTGCCGATCCTGCTGATGGGAATCCTGTTCGGCCTGGCCATGGACTACGAGGTGTTCCTCGTCTCCCGGATCCGCGAGGAGTACGTGCACGGCAAGAAACCCGTCGACGCGATCCGTGACGGCATGGCAGCATCCGGGCCGGTGGTGGTGGCCGCTGCCGTGATCATGTTCTCGGTGTTCGCGTTCTTCGTACCGGAGGGCATCAGCTCCATCAAACAGATCGCCTTCGCCCTCGCCGTCGGGGTGGCGATCGACGCCTTCTGCGTGCGCATGACGCTGGTGCCGGCGGTGATGGCGCTGCTCGGGGAGCGGGCCTGGTGGCTGCCGCGCTGGCTGGACAAGGCCCTGCCCACCTTCGATGTCGAGGGCGAGGTCCTCACGGAGAAACTGAAACTGGCCCGGTGGCCCGGCGGCGACCACCTGCTCTACGCCGAGGAGGTCGCGGTCGAGGGAGTGCTGCCGCCCACCAGCCTGGTGCTGGAGGCCGGGAACGTGATCGGCGTCGCGGGCCCCGTGTCGTCCCGCACCGGTGTGGCGCTGGCGCTGTCGGGCAGGCTCGGCATCACCTCGGGGCGTGCCCGGGTGGCGGGGGAGCTGCTGCCCGGGGCCGCCACCGCCGTGCACCGCCGCACCCGCTACGCCGATCTCGCCAACGACCCCGACGCTCTTTCCAAGCTGCGCCCCGTCCCGGGCAGCGTCGCCTTCGTCGACTCGGTGGAGGCCGTCGACGTCGGTGACGAACGCCTGACCGATCTGATCGACCGGTTCCGCAGCGACGGGGCCTGCGCGCTTGTGCTGTGTGCCAGCAGCGAATTGATCCTCGAAGCCCTTCCCGTCGACGGCGTGTTCGTCGTCGACCAGCCCGTCAGGAGTATCCGATGAGACCTGAAAGCATTCATTCCGGACATCGCCTCGGCTGGCCGGGGCTCGTCGTGCTGGCCCTGGTGCCGCTGCTCGCCGTCGGCACCCTGCTGGGGCTGGTGCGCGGTGGCAACGACCAGGGAATCCACGCCGCCGTGGTCAACCACGACAAGGCGGTGACCGTCGACGGCCGGACCATGCCGCTGGGGCGGCAGCTGGCCTCCGAGATGGTGGCCCGGGAGGGAACCAACATCTCGTGGACCATCGCCGACGCCGAGGACGCCGAGGCGGGATTGAACGACGGCCGCTACTCCGCCGTCGTCACCATCCCCGAGGGATTCTCCGAGGCCGCCACATCCTTCAGCAGCAACGACGCCGCCATCGCGAAACAGGCCACCATCGATGTTGTGGTCTCCAAGAACGCGCCCTTCGCCGACGCGGCCCTGGCGCACGACATCGCGGGCCTGGCCACCGACACCATCAACGCCACCCTCACGAAGGCCTACCTGGAGAACATCTACATCGGTTTCAACAAGGTGGGGGAGCAGTTCAAACAGGTCGTCGACGGCGCGGGCAAACTTGACGAGGCAGGTTCCCAACTCGCTGACAGCGCATCCACCGCTGCCGACAACTCCGGGAAACTCGCCGACGGGCTTGGTGAGCTGTCCACTCAGGGGAAGCAGCTCGGCAGCGCAGCGAACACCCTGGCCGAGGGGTCGCAGAAACTCAGCGGCGCAGTGGGGACCCTGGCGGGCGGGGCGAGGAACCTCGCGAACAGCACCCGGAGCTTCGCGGGGGGCATCGCCCAGCTGAATGCCCAGGCACCGCGGCTCGCGGACGGGGTCAACCAGCTCACCGACGGTGCCACGCCGCTGCTGGAGGGGGTTTCCGGATACACCTCGGGCACCGTCGGTGTCCTCGACGGGGTGGGTGAACTGCGAAACGGCCTGGCCCAGCTCGAATCCAACCTGAACTCCCAGCTCGACCCGGAGGCCATGAAGGAGGCCCAGGCGGCCCTCGGACAGCTCGTCCCGGCCTTGCGCGAGGCCCAGCAGGCCCTCAAACAGTACTTCCCGGGGGCGAGCGACATCACCATTGAGGAGGTGCGTTCCAAGCTCGCTGCCTTCGACGCCCAGCTGAACAAACTCGACTCCACCCTGGCCGGGTACGCCTCCGGCGACACACCGCCGCCGTCGGAGCTGAAGGAGTTCGCCCAGCGGCTGGTCGCGAACTGGAAGTGCCCGATCGAGGACGCCGAGACCTGCAAGCTGCTCCGCGATGCCTATCAGCAGGGGGTCGGGGACGCCCTGACCAAGGGTTTCCAGCAGGGAGCGAAAGCGGCCCTCGGTGTGCTGCAGCAAACCGACCCGAAGACCGGCAAGACTCTGCTGGAAACCGCCCGCGGGTTCTCGCGGATGGGATTGGGCATGACCGAATCGATCATCAAACTGCGTGACGCGATGGCGAAGATCGTGCCCGCCGGAACTGATCCCCTGACCGCCCTGGAACAGTTGCCGTCGAAGATCACCGAGCAGGCGCAGAAACTAACCGGTGGGGTCACGAAACTTCGCGAGGGTGCCGACGCCATCCTCACCAAGGCCGAGCCGCTGCGCACCAATGCCGAGCAGTTCGGCACCGGCGCCACCCGGCTGCTGAGTGGTTTGCAACAGCTGCGGAACCAGACCTCCGCTCTGCCGGAGGCGACGGCCCGCCTGGCCGAAGGGGCGAATCAACTTGCCAGCGGGTCGTCGCAGTTGGCCGACGGAGCCGGGCAGCTCTCCTCGAGGGTGGGGCAGTTCTCCTCCGGGGCCGGACAGCTGGCCGACGGTACCGGCAGTTACGTGGCCGGTGTTGGCCAGGCCGCCGATGGGGCAACCCAGCTCGCCGCAGGGCTGCTGCGGCTTGGCGCGGGGTCGCGGGAACTGTCGCAGGGGCTCGGAACCTTTCATGACAAACTCTCCGAGGCCGGGTCGAAACTGCCCAGCTACAGTGACTCCGATCGCGACACGTTGTCGCAGGTGGTCGCCTCACCCGTGTTGAAGGACGGGAAGGTCTACGAGGCGATGATGGTGCCGCTGGCCGCGCTGCTCGCGGTGGCTGCCCTGTGGCTCGGGTCGCTGCTGTCGTGGAGTTTCGCCCGTCCCGTTCCCTCCGACCTGATCGCGTCCTCCCGCACCAGTGCGGTCCTGTGGCTGCGCACCCTCTGGCCCCCGGCCGCGCTCGGCGCGGTTCAGGGCCTGCTGTTCGGCGTCGCGGTCGGCATGGCTCTCGAACTGACGCCGGGACGCACCATCGGCGCGGCCGCTCTACTGGCGATGGTCGGGGTGAGCTTTGCCGTCGTCAACCACGCCCTGACCGGCTGGTTCGGCAACGTGGGCCGCGGGATCTCGGTGCTTGCCCTGGTGGTCACCGTCGCCCTCGGGCTGACCTCCACCACGCCAGGCTGGGTCCAGGGGGTCGCGGGAATCTCGCCGCTGCACAATGGGCTGCTGCTGGTGCGTGCCTTCCTGGCCAGCGGGTCGGGCCTGGTGGCGCTCGGCGGGGCGGCCCTGCTGTTCGGGGCGATCGCCGTCGGGCTGTCGTACCTGGCGATCGCCTCCCGTCGGCACCTGACCGCCGACCAGTTCCGCAGCCGCGTGCTCGGGGGCGCCGGGGGCTGACTCCGGACACGGAATCGGCGGCCGCGCCCCGCCACACGGCCACCTCGGACATCAACACCGAGGACCTCAGCGCCGTCGTCTCCGAACCTCTGACCCTCGGATGAGCTCGCCCGGCTCGGCTATCGCGTCCTGGTCCTCCAGGCCGTGATGTGAAAATCTGGAGTTGCGATCCAGATTTTCACAAAGCGTCGTAGACCCCCTGCTATCGCGCGGTAGGAGGCGGTTCATGTACAGGCATCGCGAGGCCGAGGCAACGCTGCTGTCCCTCATGAGACAGTTCAAGGTGGTGCTGGTGACCGGGGCGCGTCAGGTCGGCAAGACCACGATGCTGCAACACGTGCTGCCCG
>CALLVV010000036.1 GCA_938012815.1 uncultured Propionibacteriaceae bacterium | reverse complement strand
GAGCTCGGCGGAGCCCCAGTGAGTCCAGACGGCATCCATGGTGGTGATGGTGGCGGGCAGGGCCTGACCACTCTCACCTGCGGTCTCGAAGCCCTTGAGGACCGGGTCGGTGACGGCTGCCGCGGCGGATTTCAGCGCGGGCAGCCGCCCGCCCTTCTCCTGCAGGATCTTCTGCGCCTCGTCACCGGCCATGTAGTCGAGGAACTGGTTGGCCAGCAGCGCGTTCTTGGAGTGCGACGACAGGTAGACGCCCTGCACCCCGATGAACGGGGCGGATGGCTGGCCACCCGCGGAGGGCACGGGAAGCACCGAGATGTCGAGCCCTGCCTTGGTGAACTCGCCGGTCCACCAGGGCCCGGTGATGATGTAGGGGGATTTTCCGTCGAGGAAGGCCTGCTTGGCCTGGTCCCCGCCGATGGACTCGGACAGCACGCCCTCTCCGGCAAGTTTCTTGATGTACGCGGCGAACTTCTCGCCAGCCTCACCCTTCATACCGATCTCGGTGGTGTCGGGTTTGAACAGCGGTGCCCCGAATGAGCTCTGCACCGGGTACAGGTGGTAGGCGTCACCCTTGTCTCCCTGCTGGATCAGTACGGGATGTTCCGGGGTGAGTTGCTTGCCCTGGGCGATGAGCTCGTCGAAGGTGGTGGGGGTGTCCTTGGCGAGGGCATTGTTGCGCACCAGGGCGATGTTCTCGACCGCGTAGGGAACGCCGTAGAGGGTCCCTTCGCTGGTGAAGGCCTTCCTGGCCGCATCGGAGAAACCGTCCGCCTTGTCGCCGAGCTCAACGGGCGCAACAACGCCGTTCTTGACGAGGCTGCCGACCCAGTCATTCGCACCGACGATCAGATCGGGGCCGGCCCCGGAGGGAGCCTGGGCGATGAAATCCGTCCGGACATCTTCGGTGGGTTTCTGCACCACCTCCAGTTTGACCCCGGTGGCCTTCTGGAAGGACTCGCCAATGGCGTTGAAGCCCTCCAGGCGGGTCTCGTCGGTCCACACTGTGAGGGTGCCGGAGGCCTGGGAACCGCCCGAGGCGCCGGAGGCGCTGTTCGACGTGGTGTTGCTTGCGGAGCCGCAGGCGGTCAGGGCGAGGGCCAAGCCGGTGGCCGCCAGGGCGAGCAGGCGCTTGCTCATGTGGTTCTCCTGTTCTGCGGGTCGACCTCGACACCGCTGATGCAAAACGCTAACAAAAACCCTGCATGATTGCAGCAATTTTTCAGAAATTCTCGGCCACAATTTGATAACGTTCGGCAGACAGACTGACCAACGGAGGTACGGATGAGCACGCGACCACGGATGTCAGACCTGGCCGCCAGCGCCGGCGTGTCCGTCTCCACGGTCTCCCGGGTGCTCAACGGCAAACCGGGAATCCGGGAGAACACACGCCGCATGGTGCTCCAGGCCATGGCCGACCTCGGTTACGATCGTGAAAAATTGCAGCAACGCACCGGGGTGGTGGGAGTGATCGTCCCGGAGTTGTCGAACCCCTCCTTCCCCGCCTTCGCGGAACGCCTGGGGGCCATGTTCCAGCCCCTCCACCGCACCGTGATCGTCGCTGCGGGCCCCTTGGGCGCGGATGAGCCCTCCTGCATCGCCGCCCTCCTGGACCTGGGGGTCGACGGCGTGGTGTCCATATCGGGTGCCGCCGCCGACACCGAGGCCGACCTCACCCCCCACCTGCGACTGGCGGAGGCCGGGGTTCCGACGGTCTTCATCAACGGCCACACCACGCAACTCACCTCGGCTTTCGTGAACTGTTCCGACGCCGAAGCCGTCGCCGCCTCCGTCGCCCATCTGAGGTCGCTGGGGCACGACCGCATCGGGCTCGCCGTCGGCCCGGCCCGTTTCCTGCCCACCCAGCGCAAATCGTCGGCGTTCTTGGAGCTAGGTTTCGGGAAGGACAGCATCGAACGCACCATCTTCACCCCGGAGGGCGGCCAGGTCGCAGCAGCGAAACTGCTGGCGACCGGGCACACCGCCATCATCTGCGGCTCCGACCTGATGGCGCTCGGGGTGATCCGTGAGGCCCGCTCCCGGGGGCTCCGGGTCCCGGAGGACCTCTCCGTGATCGGCTTCGACGACTCCCCGCTGATGGCGTTCGCCGATCCCCCACTGACCACCGTGCGCCAGCCCGTCCAGGCCATGTGCGAGGCGGCCGTCTCGGGGCTGGTGCGAGCGATGGACGGCAACCCCCCTGACGGTACAGAACTGGTTTTCCGACCCGACCTGATCATTCGTCAATCGACAGGACCCAGAACATGACAGACAACCACGAGTGGTGGCGCTCCGCCGTCATCTACCAGATATATCCCCGCTCCTTCGCCGACAGCGACGGAGACGGCTACGGGGATCTACCGGGCGTGATCTCGAAACTGCCCTACCTCAAGGAACTGGGCGTGGACGCGGTGTGGCTGAGCCCGTTCTACCGCTCCCCCATGGCCGACGCCGGCTACGACGTCGCCGACTACCGTCAGGTCGATCCGCTGTTCGGGGCCACCACCGACGCCCACCGGCTGATCGATGAGGCCCACGCTCTGGGCCTGAGGGTGGTCATCGACCTGGTGCCGAACCACACCTCGGACGCCCACGAATGGTTCCAGGCCGCGATCGCGGCCGAACCAGGCGCCCAGGAGCGACAGCGTTACCTGATCCGCGACGGCAGTGGCCCCAGCGGTGAGCTGCCTCCGAACAACTGGCGGTCGCTGTTCGGCGGTGAGGGGTGGTCGCGGCTGAAGCGCCCCGACGGCACCCCGGAGCAGTGGTACCTCCACCTGTTCGACGTCCACCAGCCCGACCTCGACTGGAACTCCGACCTGGTCAAGGAGGGTTTCGACGACATCCTGCGGCACTGGCTCGACCTCGGGATCGACGGTTTCCGCGTGGACGTGGCGCACTCCCTGGTGAAGGCCGATGGCCTGCCCGACGCTGAGGAACACACCAAACAGAGCAACTTCAACCTGGGCCCGATGTGGGACCAGGACGGCGTGCACGATGTCTACCGGCGCTGGCGGAAGGTCCTCGATGGCTACGACGGCGACCGGGTGCTGGTGGCCGAGGCGTGGGTTCCGGAGCCGGAACGCCTGGCCCGCTACGTCCGCGCGGACGAAATGCACCAGGCATTCAACTTCGATTTCCTGTCCTCCGCGTGGGATGCCGCCAGTTACCGCCGGGTGATCACGGAGACAATGGCCGCGAACGCCGCCGTCGGGGCACCCACCACATGGGTGTTGAGCAACCACGACGTGGTCAGGCACGCCACCCGTCTGGCGCGCGAGGACACCTCCGACACCGAGGGCATCGCCGCCACCGATCCGCAACCCGATGCCGCGCTCGGTCTCAGACGCGGCCGCGCGGCGACGCTGATGATGCTGGCGCTGCCCGGCTCGGCGTACCTGTACCAGGGCGAGGAACTGGGGCTGCCGGAGCACACCGCCGTCCCGGATGACCTGCGCCAGGACCCGATCTGGTTCCGTTCCGAACGCGACCAGGTGGGACGCGACGGCTGCCGCATCCCGATGCCGTGGATCGGCGACGCCCCCGGAGCGGGTTTCTCCCCGACCGGCCGGACCTGGCTGCCGCAGCCGGACTCGTACGCCTCCCTGGCAGCCGACCGGCAGATCGGGGTTCCGGGTTCGACCTGGAGCATGTACCACGACGCCCTGCGGCTGCGCCGCGAGCTCGGGCTGGGTGAGGGAGAGCTCACCTGGGTGGAGGCGGACGATCATGTCGTCGCCTTCGACAACGGCGAGGTGCGGGTGCTGGTCAACGTGGCGGGCGCCCCGGTTCCGCTGCCGGAGGGAGAGGTGTTGTTGGCCAGCACCGAGCTGTCGGGAGAACTTCCCACCGACGCAGCGGTGTGGCTCCATCGCCGCTGAAACACCCACCGCGCAGGATGGCTTCGACACGGATTGTTCCTTCACCACGATCCGGCCCAGTCAGCAGCGAAAGGCCTGACCCAACGACCATTCCGGTTGGGCCAGGCCTTTCATCGGCTGTTGTTCAGTGGTACGGCAGGGCCAGGCGGGCGCGCACCTGGAAGCGTCCGTGATGCACCGCGCCCGACGGGTCGGCCGTGAAGATGCGGGCCGCGTCCCGGGTCTCGCCCAGCCGTCGCAGGAGCTCCGAGAGGCGTTCCGCCTGCGCCGTCAACGACTCGATCTGTTCCTCCAACGCCAGGATGCGCCGGATCCCCTCCAGGTTGATTCCCTCGTTCTGGCTCAGGTGCTGGATGTGGCGAAGTTTCGCGACATCCTTCAGCGAGTAACGCCTCCCCCTCCCCCGCGACCGTTTCGGGACCACCAGCCCGAGCCGGTCGTAGCCGCGCAGGGTCTGCGGGTGCATGTCCGCCAGCTGCGCGGCCACCGAAACCGGGAACACCGGGGCGTCGGGGTCAAAGGCCTGAGGCAGGTTCTCGCCCATGTCAGGCTCCGAACAGCGCGGCCCGAGGGTCTTCCTGACCCACCTTCTCAGCGTACTCCTGCAGCGCGTTCCTGGCGGCTTCGCTGAGGTGCTCCGGAACCTTCACCTGGATGGTGACGAGCAGATCGCCCATCGTCCCGTCCTTTCTGCGCACCCCCTTGCCACGTACCCTGAGAGTGCGACCGTTCGGCGTATTCGGTGGCACACGCAGCTTCACCCTGGGACCCTGCAACGTCGGGATCTGGATGTCGGCCCCCAGCGACGCCTCCGCGAAGGTGACGGGCACATCGATGGTCAGATTGTTTCCCTGCTGCCCGAACAACTTGTGGGGGGCGACGTGCACGGTGACGTAGAGGTCACCTGCCGCACCACCGTTCTGCCCGGCCACGCCCTTGCCCTTGATGCGGATCTTCTGCCCATCAGTAACCCCAGCGGGGATCCGGACGTTGACGGTGTTGGTAGACTTCCCGCGACCGGAGCCGTCGCACGCCGGGCAGGGGTCGTCGACCAGCAGCCCGCGACCACGGCAGTCGGTGCAGGGTTCGCTCATCGAGAACACCCCACCCGAGGTGGAACTGCGCATCCCGGAGCCATCACATCCGGGACACACCTTCGGCAGCGTCCCGGGTTTCGCACCCGTCCCACGACACGCGCTGCACGCCTCGTCGGACATGGTGCGCATCGCGACGGTGGTGCCCTCGACCGCCTGCTCGAAGGCCAGTTTCACCTCACCCTCGATGTCGGCGCCGCGGCGTGGTCCCCGCGGGGAGCCGCGTCGCGACCCGCTCGACCCGCTGCCGCCGAAGAGGTTGCCGAACAGGTCGCCGAAGCCGCCCTGCGCCCCTCCCGCGTTGCGGAACAGGTCCTCGAAACCGGTGTTTCCCTCACCCGAGCCACTGCGCCCGAAACGCACCCCGGCGCCGCCGAACAGGCTGCGCGCCTCGTCGTACTCCTTGCGTTTCTCCGGGTTGGAGAGAATCGTGTTGGCCTCGGATGCCTCCTTGAAGCGGGCTTCGGCGGCCTTGTCACCGGGGTTGGCGTCGGGATGGTTGTCCCGGGCAATCTTCCGGAAGGCCTTCTTGATCTCCTCGGCGCTGGCCTTCTTGTCCACGCCGAGGACCTTGTAGTAGTCCTTTTCTATCCAGTCCTTGGTGCTCACTCATCGCCTCTCATCTGCGAGGGCCGACGCCACCGCCCCGGCCCGCCCGCGGCTCAGTCCTGCCTCGGATTGGCGACGGCGACACGCGCCGGCCGGATCACGCGGTCCCTCAACTGGTAGCCCGGCTGGATGACCTGCGAGACCGTGGTCACGGTGACCTTCTCCTCGAGAGGCACCTCCATCAGGGCTTCGTGATGCGTGGGGTCGAAGGGATCACCGACGGCCCCGAAGATGACCAGGCCGTGCTTGGCAGCCACCTTCTCGAGTTCATCGGCCACCATCTTGAATCCACCGTCCAGGTCCCCGTGGGACTTCGCCAGCTGGATCGCGTCGAGCACCGGCATCAGATCGGTCACCACGGCCTCGATGCCCAACTGCCGGGCCAGTGCCCGGTCACGGTCCACGCGTTTTTTGTAGTTGACGTACTCGGCCTGGAGCCGCTGCAGATCCGCGGTCCGTTCCATCGCGACGACTTCCCAGTCGGGAGTTTCCCCGGCCTCCTCGTCGCTCTCCGCACCTCGCCGGGCCTCGGGCGCCACATCCTCCTCGGCGGGGGCCGGGGCGGCTGACTCAACAACCGCCTCGGCCTGCGCAACTACTTCCTCCGGGGTGGGCTGCTCGCTCACTTGGAGTCCTCGTCGTCCACGATCTCCGCGTCAACGACGTCCTCCTGGGTGCCGTCACCGGACTGGGCCGAGGAGTCAGCCTCGGACGCCTGCTGCGAGGTCTCGGCCTTGGCCTGGGCTGCGGCGTACATGGCCTGGCCCATCGCGGCGGCCTTGGTGTTGAGGTCGTCGATGGCGGCCTTGACCGCGTCGTTGTCCTCACCCTTCAGGGCCTCCTTCAGCTTGTCGACGGCCTCGACGACCGGAGCCTTGGTCTCCTCGCCGATGCTGTCGGCGTTCTCCTTGAGCAGCTTCTCGGTACGGAACACCAGGGCGTCGCCCTCGTTGCGCATGTCGACACTCTCGCGGCGCTTGCGATCCTCCTCGGCGTGGCTCTCGGCCTCGCGCACCATGCGGTCGATGTCCTCCTTGGCCAGCGCGGATCCACCGGTGACGGTCATCGACTGCTCCTTGCTGGTGGCCAGGTCCTTGGCGTGGACGTGGACGATACCGTTGGCGTCAATGTCGAAGGTGACCTCGATCTGCGGGACCGAACGCGGCGCGGGCAGCAGCCCGGTCAGCTCGAAGTCGCCGAGCGACTTGTTGTCACGGGCGAACTCGCGCTCCCCCTGGTAGACCTGAATCATCACGGAGGGCTGGTTGTCCTCGGCGGTGGTGAACACCTCGGAGCGTTTCGTCGGGATGGTGGTGTTGCGCTCGATGATCTTGGTCATCACGCCACCTTTGGTCTCGATGCCAAGGCTCAGCGGGGTGACGTCGAGCAGCAGCACGTCCTTGACCTCGCCCTTCAGCACACCGGCCTGCAGGGACGCACCCAATGCCACGACCTCGTCGGGGTTGACTCCCTTGTTGGGTTCCTTGCCGCCGGTCAGCTCGCGGACGAGATCCGCGACGGCAGGCATCCGGGTGGAACCACCGACCAGCAGCACCTGGTCGATCTTGTCAACGCTGGTGTTGGCGTCCTTGATGACGGTGTTGAACGGTGTGCGGCAGCGGTCCAGGAGATCCTGGGTCATCCGCTGGAACTCGGCGCGGGTCAGCTTCTCGTCGAGGTGCAGCGGACCGGCGGCCGAGGCGGTGATGTAGGGCAGGTTGATGGAGGTCTCGGAGGCCGAAGACAGCTCGATCTTGGCGCGCTCAGCGGCTTCCTGGAGGCGCTGGCGGGCCATCTTGTCCTGCGAGAGGTCGACGCCGTGCTTGTTCTTGAACTGCGTCACCAGCCACTCGACGATCTTGGCGTCCCAGTCATCGCCACCGAGCCGGTTGTCACCGTTGGTGGCCTTGACCTCGAAGACGCCGTCGGCTATGTCGAGGAGGGAGACGTCGAAGGTGCCGCCACCCAGGTCGAAGACCAGGACAGTCTGCTCCTTGTCGCCCTTGTCGAGTCCGTAGGCCAGGGCGGCGGCGGTGGGTTCGTTGATGATACGGTCCACGGTCAGACCCGCGATCTCACCGGCCTCCTTGGTGGCCTGACGTTCGGCGTCGGAGAAGTAGGCGGGAACGGTGATCACGGCGTTGGTGACGGCCTCACCGAGGTAGGCCTCGGCATCCCGCTTCAGCTTCTGCAGCACGAAGGCCGAGATCTGCTGTGGACGGTAGTCCTTGCCGTCGATGTCCACCTTCCAGTCGGTGCCCATGTGGCGCTTGACGGAACGGATGGTGCGGTCGGGGTTGGTGACCGCCTGGCGTTTCGCCACCTCTCCGACGAGAACTTCCCCGGAGGGGGTGAAGGCGACCACGGACGGGGTGGTGCGGGCTCCCTCGGCGTTGGGGATGACGGTGGGCTCGCCACCCTCGAGGACAGCGACGACCGAGTTGGTGGTGCCGAGGTCGATGCCTACTGCACGTGCCATGTGGGTATCTCCTGATTCATTGTGCGGCTGGCGCTTGTTGCCAATCCCAAACCCCTTGAGTGGGGCAGGCTCAACTATGCCACACACCTAGTTCAGGTCGCAACCGAAAGTTGAGCCTCAGGGACTCAACCCGAGTTTGTTCAGGGTTTACCCTAGCCAACTCGCGGAGCGCGCCCGCACGGTCAGCGTCGATCCCACCCGGGGAACAGGCTCACCCCCGCGGGCCGGAGGCCTTCGAGAGCTCCGGCGAGCCGGGTGGGCGCCTCTTCAGCGCCACGACCTCCTCTGACACCTGTTCTGGTTCCTTTTCTCCCTTTCCTCTTTCAGATATTTCTCCAGCCGGATATTGATGCCCCCCAGGACGTGCCAGCCGTTGATGATGACGGCACCATTAGCGCCATCGCCGTCGGCATCCGGTTCGATGTCAACCGTTGACATGATGTTGACGCCCCGGTTGATCACCTGAACCCGCCACGGCAGGTAGACGGTGAACCCACCCAGCACCGATTTCAGGTTCAGCTCGATCACCACTCCCGGCGCCATGATGTCCTCGATGTGGATAGCGCTGCCACCCAGCACCGCGACGCTTCGTATCGTCGACATACTGGGACTCATGCGAACCGTCCTGCGCCTCAGAATGACAACCTCCCTGTAAGGGTAAATGTTGTCCGTGACGATGATCCTTTCGGGAGGCTCGTCGGAGGGTTCCTCCCTGCGCCATCTGGCGCCCCCGGGCAGGTCCGAGATGAGATCGGATAGATCGCCGACGTAGCGGGCCTTGAGGCAGAACTGTTGCCTGTCCTCGAACTCCTCGCGCCTGAGATGGCCCGCCGCGTAGGCATCATGAAGCATTTCGAGCACCTCGTCGCGCTCAAGGTCACCAGCACGCATCCGGCCCTGCGACGACCCCTTGGGCAGCTTTTCCGACATGGAAGGCAGTCTACGGCCATCACGACCGCCTTGCCTCATCAATACCATTGGGTACCAGAAAAGTTTTCGACCGATAGACCCAGCGGAAAACCCGAAGTCCTCTTCCAGATTTCCATAGCTAATCGAGATAAACCGGTCTACGCGAACCGATGGCATCGCTCGAGCAGATTGGGAGCCGGGACGCGGGTTTCCACGGAAACGGGAGGTGAACGACATGCACGAGGAACCATGCGGCGCCGATCTGCTCGCGTACCACAGCTACGGGGGTTGGGGTGTGCAGCGCCCCGAACACGGCACCCTGGGCAGGTACAGCCCCGACATGACCCGCGTCCTGCCGGACGGCCGCACCGTCGCGATGACGCTGCGCCTCGACCGCGCCGCCTACCAGCTCTACCGCGAGGCCGGGGCCGGTCACGAGATCGGCGTCCACAACTGGGTCCACACCGACGTCTACAGCGCCGACGCCGACCGGCTGCGCGCCGACGTGGACCGCACCATCGCCGCCATCGAGTCGGCCGGCGCCCCGCGACCGGCGCTGTGGCGCCCGCCCTACGGGCGCATCGACGCCCCCGCCCTGGCCGTGGCCGCCGAACGCGGGCTCGACCTGCTGCTGTGGAGCGAGCACACCCCCAGCGTCGAGCACGCCCGGGCCCTGACGACGCGCGTCCACGCCGGCTCGATCATCCTGTGCCACGACGGGCGCACCCAGCCCAACCGGGAGCTGCTGCGGGCCGTGGGCGAGTCCCTCGTCGCGCTCGCGGAGCGGGGGATGACCTTCCTGACCGGCTCGCAGATGCTCGCCGCCTCCCAGTCGCAGTAGGCGCCGCCCGCCGATGCCGCCCGGCCCCCGCTACACTGACGCCATGACCGAGCCGGACCCCGGTGCGGCGCACCGCGCCCACTTCGCCGACAACCGCGCCAACTGGGACGACCGCGCCGCCCTCCACGAGGCCTGCGGCTACGGCATCGCCGAGCTGCTCGCCTCGCCCGCGGCGCTCACGAAGGACGTCGCCGCCGACCTGGGGCGCCTGGGGGACCTGACCGGCCTCGACGTCATCCACCTCCAGTGCCACCTGGGGCTCGACACGATCAGCCTGGCCCGGCTGGGGGCGCGGCGCGTCGTCGGCCTCGACCTGTCCCCGCGGTCGCTGGAGCGGGCCCGGGACCTGGCGCGGCGGGCCGGGGCCCGCATCGAGCTGGTCGAGTCCAACGTCTACGCGGCCCGCGGGGCCGTGACCGGGGACTTCGACCTGGTCTACACCACGCTGGGCGTGCTGTGCTGGCTGCCCGACGTCGGCGCCTGGGCGCGCGTCGTGGCCAGTCTGCTGCGCCCCGGCGGGCGCCTCGTCCTGCGCGACGACCACCCCGTCTTCATGGCCGTGGGGGACGACGCCTCCCACGGGCTCACCCTCCACGAGCCCTACTTCCAGCAGGACGAGCCCATGACCTGGGAGAACGAGGGCTCCTACGTGGAGGCGCCCGCGGACGCCGCGCCCATCGCCCACACCCGCAACCACCAGTGGAACCACGCGGTGGGGGAGATCCTCACCGCCCTGATGGGGGCGGGCCTCGTCCTGGAGGAGGTGGGCGAGACCCGCGTGAGCGCCTGGCGCCGCTGGCCCGACCTCATGGAGCCCTGCGAGGGCGGCTACCGCTTCGCCGACCCGGCGCTGCGCGAGATGCTGCCCCTCCAGCTCGTCGTCGTCGCCCGCCGGCCGGGCGCGGGCCCCACTACACTGCGCGGTGATGAGTGAGCAGCAGGCCGGCCCCGGCCTCCCCCCGCGCCACGCCACCCAGGAGGTCCTCGGCCCGGCCGGGCGGCGCGGCCCCTTCCGCTACGGCGAGCGCATCCAGGTCACCGACTCCAAGGGCGCCAAGAACACCTTCCACCTCGACCCGAACGGCTGCTTCCGCTCCCGGCGCGGCTGCTTCCGCCACCGCGACGTCGTCGGCCTGGAGGAGGGCACCGTCCTGACCACCGACACCGGCCACGAGCTGCTCCTGCTGCGCCCGCTGCTGGCCGACTACGTCCTGTCCATGCCCCGGGGCGCCCAGGTCGTCTACCCCAAGGACTCCGGCCAGATCATCGCCATGGGCGACATCTTCCCCGGCGCCCGCGTCATCGAGGCCGGGGTCGGCTCCGGGGCCCTGACCATGAGCCTGCTGGGCGCCGTCGGGCCGGCCGGGCGCCTGCTGTCCATCGAGAGGCGCGAGGACTTCGCGGCGATCGCCGCCTCCAACGTCGACTCCTGGTTCGGCGGGCCCCACCCCGCCTGGGAGCTGCGCACCGGCGACTTCGCCGACGTCGTCGCCGCCCGCGTCCCCGACGCCGGCGCCGACCGCGTCGTGCTGGACATGCTCGCCCCCTGGGAGAACGTGGACGAGTCCGCCCGCGCCCTCGTGCCCGGCGGGGTGCTCCTGGCCTACGTCGCCACCGTCACCCAGCTGTCGCGCGCCGTGGAGGCCCTGCGCCGCAGCGGCCGGTTCACCGAGCCC
Organism: uncultured Propionibacteriaceae bacterium; assembly: GCA_938012815.1. Classification (GTDB taxonomy): domain Bacteria; phylum Actinomycetota; class Actinomycetes; order Propionibacteriales; family Propionibacteriaceae; genus Arachnia. The sequence continues at coordinate 178 of CALLVV010000036.1, read as the reverse complement.
GAGTCCTGGGAGTCCATGGTGCGCACCTGGCACGTCGACGGGCTGTCCGTGCGCCCCGACCACCGCATGGTCGCCCACACCGGCTTCCTGATCGCCGCCCGCCGCCTGGCCGCCGGCTCCGGGCCGCTCACCCGCCGCCGCCCGCCCGCCCGCGGCGCCTACGACGAGGCCGGCCACT
>CALLVV010000035.1 GCA_938012815.1 uncultured Propionibacteriaceae bacterium | reverse complement strand
TACATCGCCATGGACTCCTTCGGCACCGCCACCAACGTCACCGGCGACGGGGCCATCGCGGCCATCGTCGACCGCATCATCTCCCGTCGCCCCCGGCAAGGGACCGCGCAGGACCCCACCCCCGAAACATCCGAGGTGTAGAGGAGTACATCCACACCGAGCGAGTCGCCTGCTCGCAACTGGCGCTGGGCGGTCGAGCAGGAAGAGGACCTGACTGGCAGCAATCTCCGTGGCCTCTTCTCTACAGGGCACGGTGACTGTCGAGGCACTCTATCGGCACCCCGCTCATCGTGGTTGCACTCTGTCCGGCGCAAGCCTCGGTGAGCGCCGGAAGGCGACGACCGACCCCAGTACCGGTGCCACCAGGAGAAACAAAAACCAAGCGAGCATCCCGACGATCGCCGCATACCCCAGTCCCACCACGATGCCACTCACTCACCCGCTGATATCCGGGAAGCCGCAACCGGGTGACACCACTTCGAAAGCGACGACGATCACGGCGCTGGAAGCACTCATGAGAACGGCCGGCCCCCAGACGTGCAGTGGAGCACGGGAGCCACTGGGTTCACGTGCTGCCACCAACATCCCGATGGCGGCAGCACAGGGCCACACGGCAACGCAGAGGATCTGAACACCCCGCGTCAACAGCTCACCGCCCCTCCTCAGGTCCCCCAAACCGACCATGGAACATCTGACACCCACTACACCGAGAACGACAGAAACGAACCCGAGGAACCTCGCCAGGCGTATCCCGGATGGGTTATACGGTGTCCACCGGCGTTCACCGCGTCCTTGGTTGTCGGCCCACCAGCAGCACCATCATGACACCGGCCAACACCGTGACCTGGGGGGACAGAGGCACGATGGGAACGAGCATGATGAAGGGGAAGACGAGAACCCCGGCACCGGTTCCGATGAGAAGACGAACGGGTCGGGGCAGCTTCTGGAGACGGGACATTCCATCGGCGGCAATGCACACCGCAACCACACTCAACGGTATCGCACACAGCACCAGTGTCTGGAAGAGCTGCCCAGCCGGGGGAACGGACTCGTAGGCCTCAGCTGCGTAGTAGCCGATGTTCAAGGACACCCACGCCAAACCCGCAGTCGTGGATGCCAACACCCCGACACAGGTTGCCAGCAGGGCATGGGGATCCAGCAGGAGCCCACGTTCCCGGACCACCGCTGCGAACGAGATGACGAGCAGGACGGGAGCAGCAGCCGTGAGCAACATCATGGCCAGAGCCAGATTCCAAGGCCTCAGCTCCTCCGGGACGAAGAAGAACCAGAGCAGACCACCGGAGTTCAGGACGGCCACAACGATCGCGAGCCGCCAGGCCAGAGCGGCATCCAGCCGCATCCCGACCCCATGGGCGAAGGCCGACCAGCGCTCTCCCCACGACGGACCGGTGCGACCGCATCGCTCGGCCTCGTCGAGCATCACCCCCAGCAGTGCATCGCCGTTGCGTTCCCGCCACGGTTTCGGATACCACCGCAGCAGCTTCCGGTACCTTGGTTCGTCGGCCATGTCACGCCCCGGTCAGCCGCGGCGCCACCTGTCCCCACGCAGGCCCCAGATTGGCGCGCGCCGTTCGTGCGGACCGCTCCAGCACAGTGGTTTCCGCACCCAGTAGATGCTTCCCATCCTCGGTGATGCGGTAGTAACGCCGCACGCGACCGTCGACGATCTCCTCCCCGTCCTGCTGGATCGATCCGTCGCGTTCAAGCCGCTCCAGGGCAGCGTAGAGAGTGGTCGGTTTGAGGGCGACGAGGCCCTCGGAGGACAAGACGGCCTCCCGCATGATCTGGTACCCGTGGCGACGCCCGCCCGCGAGCACCGCCAGAATCCAGAACGCCGGTCGTGACATGGACATGCGAACAGCATATTCCATGAACAGGCATATGCCGAGATCTGGGTGTTCGGCGATCGCGGTTGCGCAGCACTCGAATCGTTTCCAGGGACCGCACGGGCCACTTTCCGCGTTGAGTGCCGCACAACCGTGATGCTCGGGAGCCGGGCTGCTGCCGCGTCCGTGCCAGCGGGATCAGCGACCCCTCATGGTCACCAGCTGAGGCCGGTGCCGACCGGGATGGAACCCTCCGAGGTCGGGATCACTGTGCGACCCGCGCCGTGGAGGGCATTCACGAGGTCCGTCTGCTCCGTGTTCTCGCCAACGGTGACGGCACCCGGGACGGCGGTAACCTGTCGCCATGAACGGCCCCGGCATCCAGCACCACGTCACGGGGGACACGGGCACCACGGGAGCCCGGTCGGAATGAGGATGGCCGCAGGACGTCGGGTGCTGCTCTCCGAGGCGTCCAGTTTCACGGCCCGCGAATTCGTGACGGTGCTCGGGCGCGACGGTGTGATCGTCGATGCGATGTCCAGCGTCCGGACCCCCATCGCACGGTTCAGCAGGTACTGCCGCGCCATTCGTCGCGTCCCGGCCCCGTCGCAGGACCCTCTGGGTTACCTGGCGGCGACGGACCGGCTGATGACTTCCGGGGAATACGACGCCCTCCTCCCGACCCACGAGCAGGCCTGGCTCTTCTCCGCCGGCCGGCACCTGATGCGACACCGGGTGGAGGTCGCCGACATCGCCGCATTCGACCGGGTGGAGTCGAAGATCGAGTTCGCACGTCTCCTCGACGACCTCCGGCTGCCGCAGCCCGCGTGGAGGCTGGTCGAGAACGAGGGCGACCTTTCCGGGCTGGGCTTGCCCGTCTGGCTCAAGGCCGAGTTCTCGACCGCTGGCCGCGGGGTCATCCGCGTCCCCTCCCGGGACGGGGCGGCCGCGGCCCTCGCGTCGCTCACCCCGCGGGGCCGGGTCATGGCACAGGCCCCGGCGCCCGGCCGATACGCCCAGGTGCAGGGTCTGTTCCGTCGCGGCCGGCTGATAGCAGCGGCAGCCAGTGAGCTGCTGGCAACCGGCGTCGGGGGAAGCGCGGCCGCGAGGGTGAGCGTCCATCATCCCGAGGCGGTGACGGCCCTCGAACGCCTGGGTGCTTTCCTGTCGTGGCACGGTGGCCTCGGCCTCGACTACTTCCACGAGGACGGCAGACCGTGTTTCATCGAGTGCAATCCCCGCATCTCCGAGCCTGCGAACGCAGCAGCGGCCGGCGTCGATCTCCCCGCCCTCATGATCGGCCTGGCCGACGACGCCCCTCCATCCGGGGAGCCTGTGGTGGCGCAAGCGGGTGTGCAGACCCGCTCGACGCTGGCCATCGGCCTCGGAGCGGCCGAGACCGCCGGAACCCGCCGGGGAGTGGCAAAAACCGTTGCCCGCGCCCTGCTCGGGCGCGCCCCTCGGGCACCGGCGCAGGAAGTCCTGACCCCGGTTTTCGAGGACCCGCCCGGCCTCGTCCCGTTCGTCGTCGCGCTGACCCCGGTCCTGGCGCGCCCGGCGGCGGTGCGACGGATGGCCGCGAGAACCGTGGCCGACTACTCCATCACCCCGGAGGCGGTCGCAGAGGTGCGGCAATAGTGCTTCCGCACAGCCTGATTCAGACCACGCAACCTGAGATCTGCAACGTGCGCCTCACCGGACCGCGCCCGGCCGCGCAATCTCCTACTCCTCCCAGCGGCCCTTCCCCGGTGGCAGCCCGACCGCCTCCAGCAGGCCGGGGAAACGCTGCTCAATGACGTGGTCGCGACGGGTGACGCGGCGTCGCTTGCCCAAGACCTCGGTGTGCATGAGCCCGGATTCCCTCAACACCCTGAGGTGGTGCGACATCGTGGACTTGACCACGTCGTAGGTGAGATCACCACAGTAGAGTGGCCCCTCCTCGGCTATGCGGCGCAGCACGTCGCGGCGGGTCGGATCCGACAGGGCGCCGAGCACCGTATCCAGGCCGATGTCGGCCACAGCCGGATGGAACACCTCCCTGGCCATCTTCTCGCCCTTTCGAGTCGTACGGTTCGACATGCGTTCAACCAACAACGGTACCGCCCACCGACGGGTCTCGCAACACCACCGGAAGCTGACCCGCAGGACTTGACTCCTGCCCCCCACAGGACAATTCTTATTTCGGTGAATATCGAAAAGAAAGGGGTGGTCATGTCCTCCCACCAGCGAACCGTCAGCGAATCCGCCATGGGATCGCTGTCGTTCTTCACTCTCTTCGTCATCGGAACCGACACCTTCCTCGTCGCTCCCCTGTTGCCCCTGTTGCAGGAGGAGTTCGGCGTTCCACTCACGCAGTCCGGGTGGCTGGTGTCGGCCTACGCCCTGGGTTATGCACTATTCGCCCTGGTGGCGGGGCCGATCTCGGACCGTCACGACCGGCGCGGCGTACTGCTGGCCGGCGTGGCGGCCTTCACGCTGCTGACCTGCGCCTGCGGGCTGACCTGGGACTTCTGGTCCATGTTCACCGCTCGCTTCCTGGCAGGTATTGCCGCGGCCTTCGTCAGCCCGCAAATCTGGGCGGCCATCCCGATGGTGGTGTCACGCGGGGCCGTCATCAAGATCATGGGACACGCGATGGCGGGTCTGGCCATCGCCCAGGTGGCCGGGATTCCCATCGGCTCCTGGCTGTCCACCCAGAACTGGCGTCTACCCTTCTTCACCATCGCCGGGCTCAGCGTCCTGCTGTGGCTGACGCTTCTCGCCTGGTTCCCGAGCGTTCCCCCGGCAGCACCGACCGGTGGGGGCGGCCTTTTCGCTCCGTACCGCAGGGTTCTCACCTCGCGCACCCTGGCGTGGTCACTGGTGGCCTATCTCGTCTTCCAGGCTGGCTGCTTGGGTGCGTTCTCGTTCATCGGTTCCTGGCTGGCCAAGGACTTCGGCGCCACACAGACCCAGATCGGCACCTCCATGATGACCATCGGCCTGGGACAGGGAATCGGCGCGGTCGCCGGGCCGCCGCTGGTGGCCAGGATCGGGGAGCGCACCTCCCTGTGGTCCGGGATCGTCGCCCTCGGCGCCGGTTTCCTGCTCGCCTCGGCGATGCCGTCCCGCTGGGCCGCGACCATCGCCTTCGCCGCGACGATGCTCGTCGGGGGTTTCCTGCTGCCGGTGATGATGGGCCAGCTCCAGAGCAACGCCGGCCAGGCCCGCGGCACCGTCTCCTCGTTGTCAAACTCGGCCATGTACCTGGGCACCGCCATCACGGGAGGCATCGGGGGCACCCTGCTGACCGCCGTCCCGGGCTACTGGGGCATCAGCATCTACACCGCCGCCACCTTCGCCCTTGCCCTGGTCATCTACCAGTTCGCAGGGGCCTTTCGAAACGCTCCCCTGCCTTCGTGAACGGCGTCCTCCAGGTCGGCACGCGCCCCGACCATGGCGGGGCCGTACCAGAACAACGACCTGCCCCGGACGTTCAGAGATCCCACCCCGCCCAGCGCCTCCGGTCCGTCGGTGGCGGTGAAGGGGTAGGGCTCGTCGGGAAGCAGGACGAAATCTGGGTTCCCGACGAGGGCGTCGTTGATTTTAACATGCGGATACCGCATGTCATCGACAATGTTGACCAATCCCAGGCGACGCAGCAGGTCGTCGGGATAGGTGCCTGCACCCACCCAGATCCAGGGGTCCCGCCACACCGGGAGCGCCACCCGTCCCGACAGCCGAGGTGGGTGGCGCCACACCTCGCGGGCCTCCTCCAGCCAGCCGACCTCCCGCAGCCCGAATCCCTCCCGGAACAACCGGCCCATGCTGCCCAGGGCGTCGTCGATACCGTCGATGCGGGTCACCCACACCGGGATTCCGACGGACCGCAGTCGTTCGACGTCAACTCGGCGGTTCTCCTCCTGGTTGGCCACCACCAGGTCGGGGCGCAGTGCGGCGATGGCGGCGCGGTCTGGGTTCTTGGTGCCCCGCACCCGCGTGATGTCCAGGCCGGCGGGATGGGTGCACCAGTTCGTGGCGCCGACGAGCACGCCGGGCACGGTGAGAGCGATCGCCTCCGTCAGCGACGGCACCAACGAGACCACCCGCTCGGGCGGGTGGTCCAGCGCGGCATCTGCCCCGAGGTCATCCAGCACGCCCCCATTGTCCACCTGTTTCCGCATGCGGGAGAGCCGATCGATCCGACCCATGGGCATGGACGGATATCCGAACCCCGTTCACAGACCGCCTCATCCCCGTCAACACGACCCATCGAAACTCGGCAACACGCCGGGACGACAAGGGATTATGAATTTCCTCTCGCCAGATGCTTGCGTCGAGTGAACACGCCACCTAAACTGCCGCCAAGCTTGAAGAAGATTTTTTCGCGGGAAACAACTCGAACACAAACAGAACCGAGAGAAAGAACTCTTCCATGAAAAGAGTAAATGAACTCGCCTTCACACTTGCTTTGACAGCGTTGATCACCATGACAAGCCCGGCCTCGGCACATGAAACATCAGATGGCGCAAAAATTCATACGTCCTCCACCACGGACCAAGCGGCAGAGCAGACGTTGAAGGAGGAGCTTCGCGTCGTTTTCGACGTCTACCTGAAGCACGATGACAAGACAGGTCAGTGGAAGCTGAACGACACCGGGGCCGCCGCTGCCGCAGGTGTGAGGCTCCAAGACTTGGAGACTATCGTCCGCAGCCTGAACTCCGTTGAAACCTCAGCTCCCACTTCCACTGGCAATCGCCCCGAAACAATCGGCGATGGAGATTGGGCACGATGCGTCATTGGCTGGTCTGTCGGCTCAGGTGTCATCGCGGTCGTTGATGGAACAGTCGCCAATTGGCTGAAAAAAGGAAAGTACGTGCAGGTCGCTTCTTGGTTGCTCCGAACGGTTCCGCGCGTAGCATTCCGCGGTGTCGCAGGTATAGTCGGCGGCCTGATCGCGGGCGTGGCGGCCTGCAGCATCACCAATGGCTAGGAATCCGACTCGGCTCGGCGTCCTCGTGAAAGTGACAGTCGCGAAGGCGATTGTCATCGCGCTTGCAGTGCTGTTGGCATTAGCCCTCGAATGGATTCCCCTGTGGAGAGGAATTCTGATTTTCGCTGCACTTCTACTGGTCACGACCGGCGTGAATCTCTACCAACTCAACACCGACTCCGACAAATCCGCCTCGGCGGCATACGCCCTGACAGTGTACGTACTGATCGGCATGGCCGTGCTGGCACCCATGATCGGGCATCCGCTGTTCTGGAGCGCTCCGGAGTGGTCGTCGTCGCCGCCGTTTCCCAGGTCGTCTTTCGGCGATGGATCCCTGACTCGGAGTCAGGGCCCCGGGACGAGTGACCGCGGAAAGTTCGATCGCCGCATGCGGGTTCGGCTCTCAGCCCCGGCTCGCTTCAGCGAGCGACTATTCTTCAGGACATGTACCGGCTGTCCCCGTCGTGGCGGATCGTGGAACGCGACGACGGTTTCGAGATCTACGGCGGCGACGACGCCCGCTTCCAGTTCGACCCAAGCCCTCTCGTTTCCCGGTTGGCGGCCGGTGATGCGGTGACCCGCGACGGCCTCGACCCGACCGGGGCGATCGAGTTCGAGCAGCTGCTGTCGGCCGGGATGATCCGCCCCGAGATCCCGGAGGAGCGACGCCGGTCGGTGGCGGTCGTCGGCGATCCTCTTCCCGTCGACGTGGTACTGCCCGGCGAGCCGCGATCTGCGGAAACCGCCGACCTGCTGGTGCTGGTGCGTCACACTGCCACCGCGCCGGACATCGTCCGGCGGGCGTCCGAGCTGGAACGGCCGCATCTGTTTGTCGACATGTCCTTTCATCACACCGTGTCCATCGGTCCGCTGGTGATCCCGCACGAAACCCCGTGCGTCACCTGCCTGCAGGGCCGGCTGCGGGAACGCTGGGGCGAACGACAACCCGTCGCCGACCCCGAGGTGACCAGGCGGTATCCCGATCTCGTCGCGGCGCTGCTCTCCTCGGAAGTGCGACGCTGCCTTGCGGGGGACACCTCGCTGGTGGGCTGGACCGTCGCCTGGAACCTCACCGACCGTTCAATCCTGCGCGAGAAACTGCTCACGGTCCCCCTCTGCGACTACTGCCGTGGGATCGACCTACCCGGTAGCATCACACCATGAGGGCACTGCGAACCCAGTTCGACGGGACCGGCGCGCCGAGGACGGTGGCCACTCCCACCTGCTGCTGCTGTAGCTGCTGTTGCTGCGCAGCGACATGCGCCGCCGCGGGCGTCATAGGCGCGGGCGTGGTCATGGGCACACGAAAGACGGGCCGGGTCAATCAACCAGATGTGATGTTCTATGCCCTCCTGACCTTACTGCTTCCCATGTCCGGTTTACTGATGGCTCTATTCATGGGTACAGCCGGGTTACCGTCAGGATTGCCAAGCCTGTTTCTGCTCCTGATTTTACCCGCATTGATGTTGCTCATCGGCTCTTAGTTCATACTTCATTTACTGCAGTCTCGTCAGGCATTTGCGATATCGATCGCCGGAACCGCCATTCTCCTGTTCCTGTTCTTTTTCGAACTCATCATGGTGGCCAACCTCGGCCTGATTGACTTCACTCCCCGCCCCGGCAAGAGCGGCCTCGACGACATCACCTTCTACTGTGTGAAAGCCGCGGTGGTCGGGATGCTGGCGCCCGTCCCGCTGCTGATCCGATGGCGTCGCGGAGGGCGGAGTTTCGTGGAGAAGGTCGCCGAGGATCTCTTCGCCCCCTCCGCTTCACCGGGGGAGGCCGGTGAAGGTTCCCAGCCTCCATCCCCATGACCCTCGGCGCCCATCTGATGCAGCAGGCCGTCGGGCAGCGCCACGGCATGGTGTTGCCGCCGCAGCGCGTTTCTTTGTCGATGGCCGACGCCGACATCGTCCACTACGGGGTGTCGCGGAAGATCGACTCGCCTTGGGAGAGCGCCTCCGGAGGGGTGGCGAGACGGGAACGCGACGCGCGCCTGGCGGCGATCGGGGAAGCCGTCGAACGCACCACCTCGGGGCTGGTTCAGCTACCGATGCGACCTCGCCGCGACATCCCGCCCGGTGAGCGGATCGACGCCGAGGAGTTCGCGCTGTTCACCCCTGATCAGCGCGCCCGCATACAGTCCGTTTCCCGTCGCGGCGGTGATGGGTGGGATACCGAAACGGGGCGTGTGGCGGTATTCACTCGGGGTGGCCTGCAAACACGACTGGGAATCCGCCGCGGAAAAGGCCTATCTGGAATGGAATCAGGGGGTGTTGTTCGCGGGTATCTACGGAGAACTGACCGATGTCTCCCGGATCCGGAAAAACAGCGAACTGCATTCCTTCGACGAGCACGCAATGTATTACACGCTGTATCCAGAATTGTGGACGGAACTGCCGATTCTGCGGGAAAAGAACGTCCTGCACGCCCCGTCACGGCGAGCGGCCCCCGAGGAACCGCGACGTGCGCTGGAGGTGGCCCGGAAGGCGCTGCTGGACGCCGGTATCCGCGTGTACTACCGGGAGGTGAGCACCATCGACGCCCTCCAGGCGGGGGTGCGGGTGGTGAAGGCACTGTCGCCGGACATGGCGTTGATCCATTCCCACGACGCCTGGCCGTTCCTGCACAAGGTGGACGGCATGGTGGAATCGCGCTATCCGGGCCGGGGACCGGAATCCCGGTTCCCCAACCTGAAACCGCATCCGCTGGGGTGAGGCGATGGAAACACCCTTCTTCGACGATTTCTGGCAGGCATCCGAATTGAGCCCCCACAATTTGAGGGAATTCATGCTCATGATGGATTCCTACGACCCGGAGAGCAGACAGCTGCGTCTGGACCATCCGCTCGCACCCACCCCGCTGCCGCGCACCCGTGAGCGGCCCCTGGAAAGGCTCGCGGCGCGGCGCAGAAGTGAGCGGGATTTCTCGCCGCGACCCCTCGGAACCAAGGACCTGGCGCGGCTGCTCGGTTCCTGCCGGGCGTGGGGCGGCCCGGAGCATCGCGCCTTTCCATCGGCGAGTGCGTCGTATGCGACGGAGGTGTTCGTGGTCGGCTGGCGAGTGGAGAACCACACGGGCCGGATGCTCTACTACGACCCCATAGACCACGGCCTGGTCACCCTCCCCGACCCGTCCCCGCCGTGGCCCGAGGCTCAGTCACGGATCAACGCCCCCGTCACCGGAGAACCGGCGTGCCTGAGGTCGCGACGCTGTTCCCCGACCGCCTGACCGCGAAATACGGGGAGCGGGGAGGTCGTTTCGCCCTCCTCGAGGCGGGCGCCGTGATGCAGCAACTCTCCCTGACGGCAGCGGACCTCGGCCTGGCGGGAGTGGTCGTGGGAGGTCTGATCGACGACTACTGGCTGACCCGGCTGGGCCTCACCCGAACCGGCGCCGTCGTCGCGTTCGGCTACCTGGTGGGTCACGGAGGTCGCGGCTAGGAGGCGACCCGCGTTCTCATCAAAGCCGGCTGAGCCAGGCCGCGAGAAACGAGCAGCCCGGCTCAACTACATAAGCGATCTGGTAAGATTCTATGCAAGATATTGCCAGCCAGATGGGGTGATTCATGTGACGACTGCCGTTGACCATATCTATCAGAGTTCAGATCTGGCGGGCTCTCGTCGGAAGGAAATCGTGGAAGCCGCTCAGCGCGGCACAGCGTTGCTGCGTGCCCCCAGCGGCGACGCTTTGGCCTTCCTGCCCCACGCTGAGCTTGAGCGTTTGACGAGCATCCGGGACTATGCTCGTGGTTTCGTCATGTTGGAAAGCGCGTTGCGTCGCCCTCGCAACGAACGCCGCGCCGCTGATTTCGGCGCCTGGGCCTTCGTCTTCTCTCTCTCTGAGGAACAACTGCTGGAGTTCCGCGACGATGTGAGTGACGCCCTGATGCGAGCGTGTTCCGGGGTTGACACCGTCAGCTCTCTGTTGAACGACTGGAGAGCCACTGCCGAGTTCATGGCGGACGAGACCGCAGTGACTGCGCTCAGGGAGGACTTGGAAAACTTCACCGCGATCCAGCGTCCCAAAGACACCGAAGCGTGACCCCATGTCTCCGACCGCCAACAGCGCATACATGCCCTTTGCTCCCGCGCGCAGACCTGGCGGGAAACCAGAGAATGAACCTCGGTTCCGGGTCGTGGTCCACAGAAAGTATCTGCCAGCTTGGACAGAACTGATCGATCAGATCGGTCTTCCAAGCGCGCAGCGCGCTTGGGATTACTTGGCGATGCAACCCGATCAGCCGCCCCGGATAGGCCAGTGCACAAAATTGCGCGGAATGGCCAAATACGCGAGGGACGGCTGGTCGGATGTCTACCACTACGAAGCCAGCTCAATGGTGCGCATCGACTACCAGTTCCACCGTAATCACCAGACATCCGAGGAACGAGCACCATGCCCAGTTGTGCGCATCCTCAGGATCAGCCTCTCAAGCCATTAGCTTCAGCAGTTGTGGCCCGGGAGGTTCAGCCAGGTGATACCTCGCCAAATGAATCACTACAAACTTCAACACCTGGCGACATCCTCCACATCAACTAACCTTACCCCTGCCGGGTAGCATGCATGACGCAAAGGCCATCAAGGAATCCGAATTCCTCACAACCCTCAATGGTCAAAGTCATATCGGAGACAAAGGCTACATCGGATTAGGAATGATCACCCCCGTGAAGAAACCCGCCCATGGTGAACTCACCAACACTGACAGGAGAAACAACACGACCATCAACCGTATCCGCTACCTCATCGAACGCGTCATCGCGAACCTCAAAACATGGCGTGTTCTACACACCGATTACCGCCGCCCCTACAACACCTTCGAAACCACAA
>CALLVV010000034.1 GCA_938012815.1 uncultured Propionibacteriaceae bacterium | reverse complement strand
ACACAGGTTCCGGGGTGGTTGCCTTCCTTGGCGGTGGATGTACGCGTATCGTGTTTTTACCGGGACTCCTGTGCGAAGAAGGCCGCCGCTTTTTTCAAGAAATCGATCTCCATCCGGGCCTCACGCAGCTCGGCTTTGATTTTCTTGTACTCGGCAAGCTGGGTCGCCGTCATTTCCTCACCCTCAATACCGGAATGGGTTTTCCTCCACTTATTCACCCAGTTTCCCACGGTTTGCGGGACCAGACCGTAGGACTTTGCCACATCGCTGATCGTGCGGGACTTCTCAACGACCACCCGACACGACCTGCTGTTTGAACTCTTCGCTGTACTTAGATGCGGACATAATACAGATTTTACCTCACATGTTCGATTAAACCTGTTTTTCGTCACTGTCCACAAAACGTGTAGCACTCCATACCTACCCAAAGGCACCCAGATCACCACACACCAGCCCTACCACAGGCGCCATCGCCGAAGAGCTTGGGGGGACGCCCCAGAGCAGCCTTGGGATGGCTCACCCCACACGAAGCATACGAACGCCTACTCGTTGCTTCCACCACTTGACACCAAGCAGGACCGCTTCAAGGAGGACAGTGATACGTCACCAGATCCTGAAGATCGTGGGCTGACAGACTCCCAGGAGGTCGGCGACCACCATCTGGGACAGGTTCTGACGAAGGATCAGCAGGCAGGCCACCACCTGACCCCGCAGGGGATACAGCATCTGAACAGATCCATCCCTCGACCCTCGATCACATCGGCGACACGGCAGGTGATCTCATCAATTGTTTCCTCGCAAAACCCCTTTGTGGACTGGTAACACATCGACCGCTCTCATGATTGATTCATGCTGCAACTCAATCATTCCATAAAACAGTCGATGCCCTTTGCATTACTGGCAGCGTTTCACCGAGAAACAACCCTCATGAATAACGCCTAAACGTCAACTTCGGAGAATTGGGATCTCTTTTCTTCCCCATTCGAAGCGCTCGATCATTTCCACAATCTGAGCTTTCCGGGTTGCGGCAGGTTCGCAGGTTTCTTCAGTTATACTTCTTCTTTCTTCATCCAGGTTGAAATTCTGAGACTTTTCCGTCATTTATGGTAACGGACCATACGTTGATTGTTTGATCGTGGGTTTCTTTTTCGTTTTGATGGTAGATGCGACGAAACATGACTTCCAAGGTGATTTCTGACTTCGCAGTGGTTTCACCTTCTGCTTGTTGGGTGGCTCCGTTGATGTTGGTTATTTCGATGGAGATGTATCCGTCGTTAGCGAGAAGTTCTTTCCATTGTTTGTCGCCGAATTTATCTTTTTGGTTTTGGATTTCCTCTCTGAGTTCTGGCGTGCAGTACACGCTGGCTCGTCGCCATGCTTGGGTTGGTTTTTCTTCGAGTCGTGAGTCTGGGGTGTTCGCGTGTCGCACGAATTCTGCTGCGAGTTCTTCTTCGGGTTTTTCGATCCAGTGGGGAAGGTAGGATACTTCGAGCCCTCGTGACTTGGCTGCTGGACTGGTTGTGCTCGGCACTGTTTCTGACGTTTCTTGCTTTCCTGGCTCTGCTTGCTGACCATCGCAGGCGGTCATAATCGCGAGAACCGCTAGGGTTGCGAGAATTTTCGTGTATCTGTGCATCACTTCTTATTCTCCTTTTTCTCGAAATGAAGGATGTTGTCGAAATCTTTTCCGACCTTGAGTCCTTTTCTGCTTCCAAAATTCCGTCGCACGGCATAATCGTATTCGTTGATGACGAAGGTTCCGTCTTCGTTGACGGCGACGACGAAGGCTACGTGGCCCCATGTACCATTCAGGCGCTGGGCGACGGCTCCCACGGCTGGAGTTTTATCGACCCGGATCCCGGCTTTCTTGGCGGCAATGTGCCACTCAGCGGCATTCCCAAAATGCAGCCCCTTCCATGAATTTGAGAAATTTGTGTAGGAAGTGTATTTGCGGACTGCGAATGCTGAGTAGGATGTGCACTGCGCCCATGCGAAGCCCTGGGGATCGTATCCCGAGGTCAGACTTCCTTTTGATTGCCACCATTCCTTGTAATCGTCCACTCCACTGACCCCCTTTCCTCCGGGTGTGGGAGTTCCGGTCGGTGTGCACGCCTCGGCGGTAAAATTATTTCGAATTTCTTCTAGATAATCTTTTGTGATCGAAGGAAGTTTTGGATATTTTACCAAGTTTCCTTCACCAGCATTGTGAGCTATGACCAATGCATCCAAATCCGACAGCGCCGCGAAAGGTTTATCGGGATTCTTTTCTTTCAGTTTTTGGACGGTTTTTAGTCGGTTTTTGAAGTAGATACCTCCATATTTCGCGTGAGTCATGGGATCGGTGATTCCTGACGGGGTTCCAGTTCCCTTTTTAGACGCCCCGGGGTAGACTCCTCCCCATTCCTCACGGTTGATCTGGAAGAGACCCCAGGTTCCCCCGTTTTCATCAGGGGTGTATTGCTTGGGGTCGAAATCACTTTCCCGGTCTGCGATTGCTGTTAGCCATCCTTCTGGCAGACCGGATGATTCAGCGGCAGCGGCCATCCATTTATGGACTTCTTCGGAAATTTGTATGGGTGTCTTCCCGCAAGTCTTATTTGTTCTGATTTCCTCATTTGCATAATTGCTTTGGCCTCCTGATACAGCGATCATGACCATGATGATAGGCAGGAGAAAAAGGAAAACTCCGAGTACGAAGGGGATTAGGGCGATTAGGCAACAGGGTCCTGCGCGACGCATGAGTTAGAGTCCTCGGGTGACGGCGGCGGCTGCTGCGAGCCAGGCGCGGCGGGTGCGAGACTGGAGGGCGTCGAAGCTGAGGATTCCTCCGACCATTGCTGGGTCGTAGGGGATTGTGACAGCTTCGCGTGCGATGCCGTGGAATCCTTCAGAGATTCGGGTTACTTCGGCCGCCTTGGCGGTGGGATCGGCTTGGTTGACGATCACGACAGCATTGTGAGCCAAGTAAGCCGAGGTAGGATTGCGACGTTGCAGAGCTTCTAAGAGGAGTGCTCCGGCTTCAGCATGATCGTCGCGTGTGGTCGTGGCAAGCACAAGTTGGTCGGTGTGATCGATCATTCGTTGCCATACTGGGTCCGATTCATCGTTTCCAGAATCAATGATAATGATTCTGTAGTATTTCGATGCTACTTGGTGAATGGCATCGACGTCATCAGCTTTGATCCGTTGGACTCCTGCAAGTTTCAGGGGTTGTGACCGTAAAACGTCATAGCGGTCTGCTGATTGGTGGTGGACATACCTATTGAGATCAGCAACTTTTGCGCCGGTTTCAAGCAGATGATTTACTTCTGGAAGGAGTTCCAGCAGGGTCGCGTCATGTGGGCCTTGTTCTGTTCTCCATCCGAGGGTTCCTCGGGTCTGGTTGTTGTCCCACGCCAAGATTCCTGTCCCGCCGTAACGAGCAAATACCGCAGATAGCAGGATTACTGTTGGGGTTTTACCTGCGCCGCCTTTGCCGTTTACTACGGCTATGGTGCGCGGCCCTGACCAATGTTGACTGACCGCCAGGACATCTGATCTTTCGGCCCGCTCGGCTTCACCGGGCGCAATAGGCATCCCGAGGCGCGTCAGCGCACCTCGCCAGCCTTGTTCTGCTGGTTGCTCAGTTATTTGATTGCTGAGAAACGATCTGCGGGGCATCGTTTCGTGGATCTCTTCTTCTGAAGCGAACGATGACGCGAGAGGAATAATTTCTGCTTTCACGTCTTCCTTTTCCGTCTCCGTTGGCGGAACTGCTTCTCTTTTTCCAGCAGATGGACTCTCTTTTATTGCCGTCTTGGGTCGCGGGTTATCTTCAAGGCTGACATCCCCGTTGGGATGAATGAGTAGTTCCCAATGCCCGGCGGGGTCAGCGATCGAGCAGGGAATTGGACGACCCAAGCTAGCTGCTTTTTCAACGATCAGAGCAGTGACCTGGCTCCTTGCCGCTTCTGTATTGGCTTCCCTAATCTCAGTAGTAATTCCACCGAGATTGACGATCCCGCCACCATCTGTATCCAGTTGAACCTCGGCCTTGGGCCATCTAGTCACCATCGCCTCCTGCAAGATCAATACCATTTTTGTTCGATGATCGCCGCACGGTGTTCTTCAGTTCGTCTCGTAGAACTCGCCATGATCCTCCAACTTTGTAGGCAGGCACTTGGCCCTTGTCGACCCAGTCGTAGACAGCTGTCTTGTTCACGCGCATGAGCTTTGCGACCTCCTCGACGGTCATGAGCGCTGGGGTCTGCGCGAAGAACAGGTCAAGATAGTCATCACCTTCGCTATCCATCGCATCTCCTAGCACATCGTGCCACAGACTGCAATGAACCGCAAGGATCTGGAAGATCTGGAAGATCTGAACATTTGCATAAAATCTCTCTCGTTTGGGGTAGGATGCTTCCAGCAGCCTAGCTAGGGAGGTGGGAGATGTGACTGCGGATCATGCGTGTCCTTGGATACGACACCCGGAAGGCCCTGAGGAATTGTCTCCGCCGCCAGAGCCTGTGAATATGGTGAGGTCGCCCGTCCTGACAGGACCTGCTGCTCCACAGCCCGGAGTTCCGCGGCCGGATATAGAGATGCAGTTGCCTCAGGTACAGCACGCTTCGGGTGCCGAATTGTGGTGGGCCGGCGCACATGGCGGCGCCGGCGAATCGGTCCTTGCTTCTCTTGCCCCTACTTGGAGAGCAGCAGGCCACGCTTGGCCTTATCATGAGGACGGCTCAACTGCACGAGTCGTCCTAGTATGCCGTTCGCATGCCTCAGGGTTGCTTCGGGCCCAAGCGGCCCTGACACAGTGGGCGGCCGGGTCGGTTCTTGGTGTTGAGCTGCTCGGACTAGTTATCGTCGCGGATGCTCCTGGTCGTCTGCCGAAGCCGTTACGTGACCTGACCGGCCTAGTGACAGGTGGCGCACCACGTGTGTGGCGTGTCGGCTGGCAGGAGAAGTGGCGGCAGGGAAATCCGCCAGATCTACAAGATTGTTCCCGTGATCTTGAAAGTTTATTGGCTCTCGCCAGAAAGGAAGAAACAAAATGAATACTTTCATCCAGCTTCTCTCGCTTCCTCTGGATGACGTAGTCCCCACTCCCGTGGCCGCGCAGCCGCCGGGGACGGAGAAAGTCGCTACCCTGCTCGGCTGGGGGAAATGGGTAGGCTTGGCCATGTGCGTGGGAGGCCTCATTGTGGCGGGAGCCATGATGGCAATCAATTCTCGTCGGGGCGAAGGTGGTGAACACGTCGGGGCTATCGGCAAAGTCTTGGCCGCGGTAATCTTGATCGGCGCCGCGGGCGCGATCGTCGGATTTCTCGCGTAAGGGGAATTCTCATGTCTGAAGAGCAAAGCCCCAAACAGAGTCCTTTCACGAAACCAGGTTGGCTCATCTCCGCTGGAGTGATCTTGGTCATCGTGGCCGTCGGAGTTACACTGTTGATCCAAACAGCACTACGACCATCCCCCCCTAGCGACCAAGCCGCCACGACGACAACGACCATGGCCGAGGCACCTAGCCCCGAGTCGACGTTGAGCAAATCATCAGCAGCCGCGTCCACCAGCGTGTGTGGCCTGGCAGGTGACCGCATTGAGAGCCCAGGCAGGATCTCTGCCCCGCCGGAAGCCACGTGGGAGTATCAGGGAATGTATCCCTACCCGACATCCTCCACGTACGGTCCTGCTGCTGTCACCGATGACGGCATCAGGTACTGTTACCAGCGATCGCCAGAAGGCGCAGTTTTCGCAGCGGCCAACGCGATCGCCCAAGGTAGTGCTCATGAGAAATCTTTGGCTTTCGCTGAATATTTCCTGGCTCAAGGTCCGATGCGTTCGGCTGCGCTGGACAAAATTCGTTCAGAGCAATCCTCGACGAGTTCAACATCATCCTCGCGCATAACAATTTCAGGTTTCAAGCTACTCACCTATGATGGCTCCAAGGCAAAGGTGGACATCGCCCTCACTGTGGCCAGCGCGTCGTCGAATTCTCGTGCGAGTGCAGTCTATGATCTTGTCTGGGAAGATGGGGATTGGAAATGGGTCATACAAGACATCAAGAACCCTGCACACGTGTCCCAGATTCCTGATCTCATCGGCTACACGACCTGGGGCGCGTAACCAAGAAGACAGGAGACCTAGAAAATGTGCGAGCTGCTCGATATCGGATGTCATGTTTCGGAAGGTGCCAAAGGGGCTTTTGATGCCGTCATGAATGGCTTCGTTGGCTCGATCGGCGAAGCTTTCAGCAACGCCATGGCTTCAGTCGGGACACTGTGGATCAACATGACTACCCTAGATTTGACCAAGGTAGGGAAGGGAACACAGGTCACCGGCGCTGCCCCGGGTACCGAAGAGCTCGCAACACTTCTAGGGTACGTCGCTTGGATAGGCTTTGCCGTAGCGGTATTTTCACTCATTGCTTTGGGGGCCTTGATGGCCCTCAAAGCCCGGGCAGGTGAGGGATTACTTGCTGTCGGGAAAGCAGGAACCATTCTAGGGGGAGTTGTCCTGATATCAGGCTCCTCTTCCCTGATCAGCGGCATAATGTATAAGCGACCAAGCGGAATCGAAGGAACCACACAGTTTCTACAATCCAGTTTGTGGTGGTACACCGCGGCTGCTGCCATAGCATCTGTGATCATAGGCGCCATCCGCATGATCTGGGAACAACGCGCCCAACCCGGGAAAGAAGTAGTCAAATCGATACTCACATTGATAGTGATATCCGGCGCAGGGTTAGGTTCCGTTTCCCTTTTCCTCACAATCGGGGATCAATTTTCGACTTGGATCATCGAACAGTCCATGGGATGTGATATTTCTGGTTGCCTAGGAAAGAATCTCGCATCACTTATCGTATTGACCAATGGTGGCGCCACAATGCTGATGCTCGTCCTTGGACTGTTCGCCCTGCTGGCCTCCCTGATGCAGATGTTAATCATGATCGCCCGCGGCGGAATGCTTGTTGTCCTAGCCGGTGTACTACCCCTTTCGGCATCTTTCTCGAACACCGAGATGGGCAAAAGCTGGCTCAACAAGAACATAAGCTGGCTTGTCGCTTTGATTGCATACAAACCAGCGGCAGCGATCATCTACGCCACCGCTTTCCAACTGGCCGCTTCTAAGCCATTCGGCTCCGATGGGGTTATTCCAATCATCACTGGGCTTTGTTTGATGATTCTCGCCTTGGTGGCGATGCCGGCCCTGATGAAATTCATCACCCCCATGGTAGGCGCTTTAGCAGGCGGCGCTGGTGGGGCGGCGGCCGTACTCAGCGCCGGTGGGGGTGCAGCGGCGAGTTTCGTTGCGATGAAGTCCCTGCCCACCGGTGCCGGACCGGGTAGCGACTCAGGCTCGCCACCTTCTTCACCAGGATCGGCAGGCAATGAAGGACCTTCCGGAAATGACGGTGGCGGAGCCAATACCACCACCTCGACTGGATCTACCTCTCCCGATTCCTCCAGCAGCGGGACCTCTGCAAGTCAGGGATCGGCGGACTCGGGTTCTTCCGGAGCGGCAGCAGGTAGCGGCTCTTCACAAATAGGTGCCGCTGGTGCTGGTGGCGGCGCCGCAGGAGCTGGAGCAGCTGCTGGAGCAGCTGGTGCAGCCACGGGGGTGGGTGCGGTCGCAGCAGCAGTGAATCAGGGTATCCAAGCCGCGCAAGGCGCGGTGGAGAGCGCAGCAGAATCCGCAACGGGAGAAGGGAATGATCCTAGTGGCAGCAACTGAAACTCGCCCCGCACGAACCTACGGGAATTGGCGGCGGCCAACATCGTCGGGAATCCTCGGCTTGGGTTCCCTTGGAACTGCTCTGTTGCTTGCAGGAATGATTGTCGCTGTCATTGTGGCCATGGTTTCCGATATTTGGCGGGCGGCCATTGTGGCGTTGATAGTCGGGATCTTGTTGTTCGCGACAACAAAAAAGGACAGCCACGGCCACAACATTTTGTCGCGGCTCGCGACACGGGTTTCTTGGTTCAGCGCACGCTCAGCAGGCAAACATCTGTATCGTTCCGGCCCTTTGGGGCGGTCACTCTGGGGAACCTACCAGCTGCCAGGGATTGCTGCACCAATCCGACTGAGCGAACACACGGACTCTTACGGAAGGCCGTTCGCAATGCTGTATATCCCGGCTGCTGGATCATACTCCATCGTAATGGGAACGGAACCTGACGGGGCGTCATTGGTGGATCAGGAGCAAATAGACGTTTGGGTGGCTGACTGGGGACACTGGTTGGCAAATCTTGGAGATGAACCAGGAATCGAAGCAGCCTCGGTAACAATAGAAACCGCCCCGGACACCGGGACACGTCTGCGCCGCGAAATCGCCACGAACGTAGATGATGATGCACCAAACTTTGCTCAAGCCATGTTGCAGGACGTTGTCACCAGATATCCCGCAGGTTCATCAATGGTGAAGTCATATGTGACCGTCACCTTCAGCGCCGCGACCCGGTCGGGCGGAAAACGCCGCAAGGACGAGGAGATTGCCTACGAATTGGCGGCCCGTCTCCCTGGATTGACGGCTTCACTGCAAGCCACGGGCGCTGGAGCCGCTCACCCACTCTCGGCTCAAGAACTGTGTGAAGTAATCCGGATTGCTTACGACCCGGCCGCCGCCATGCTGATCGATGAAGCACACGCCATGGGAGAAGTACCGGAATTGACTTGGCCGGAAGTCGGTCCAGCAGCGACGGAAACTAGATGGGATTCCTATAGACACGATTCCGCGCTTTCCTGCACCTGGGCAATGACCCAAGCGCCCCGAGGAAACGTCCAGTCAGGCGTGTTGGCACGTTTGTTGGCCCCTCACCGCGACATCACCCGTAAACGGGTCACCCTGCTGTACCGCCCCATTGACGCAGCTCGCGCAGCGGCCATAGTAGAGGCTGATCTACGGGCGGCAGAATTCCGGAGAACGTCATCCGACAAACCTTCGGCCCGGGACACCTTGGCGGTACGGGCAGCCCAAGCCACAGCGAACGAAGAAGCTTCTGGTGCCGGTTTGGTGCAGTTCGGCATGCTCGTCACCGCTACCATCTCCGACTCGGGGAAGAAGTCTGACATGTCGGCCGCCATCGACAACTTGGCAGCCACCGCGAGACTCAGGCTACGCCCAGCCTACGGTGCTCAAGACTCTAGCTTCGCAGCCGCCCTTCCCTTGGGACTCGTCCTCACCAAACACCTACGTATCCCAACTGAGCTGCGAGAAAAACTATGACCAATCCCAAGAAACCGACCAAGACGAAGCCGAGAAATAAAAAATCGCAGCAGAGCCCGTCAGAATCTCGTCCCCTGCGGCCCGGCCCCAAGGGATGGCTGGGACACGGCCGTGGAGGAGCTGGCCTCATCCAACCCGCAGCAGAATGGCGAGGCACTACCGTCCAGGTCTGCGGCTTGTGGCCCTTTGCCATCGGCACAGGGACCCCTATGGTGGGAGTCCCACTTGGCCGCCACATCCACAATGGCGCAACCGTGTGCTGTGACCCGATCTCTTGGTTCCAGCGCGCCAAGCTGATCTCCAACCCGTCCTGCTTCGTTCTGGGGAAACCCGGTCTCGGCAAGTCAACCATCGTGCGACGCATGGCTACCGGTTTGTCCGGCTTCGGAGTCATGCCTCTGGTCCTGGGAGACCTGAAGCCCGACTATGTCGACTTGCTCCAAGCACTCGGTGGGCAAATCATCACCCTGGGGCGTGGCCGCGGCCACCTCAACATCCTCGATCCCGGTGAAGCCAAAGAAGGCGCCCGCCGCCTCCAAGCCGCTGGCTATGCCCAAGAAGCCAAAGAAATCCTTGCCGATGCTCACGGACGTCGCCACACCATGGTGCTCGCCCTACTGACCATCCTCCGGTCCTCCCCACCAAGCGACCGCGAAGCAACCATCCTCGACCGCGCCCTCAAGCACCTAGATCAGCACCACGACGGCATCCCGGTACTCGGCGATCTGCTGACCGTAATCCAGCAAGGCCCACCCGAAGTACGAACGGTTGCCCTTGACCGAGGCAATGACGCCCGGTACCGGGAGATCACCGAGGAACTTGAAGCCTCACTGATTGGACTGACCAGCGGTGGCCGCCTCGGCGAAATTTTCGCCCATCCCACCACCAACCCCATGCGTCGCGATGCACCCGTGGTCTACGACGTTTCCGCCATCGACGACTCCGAAATGGATCTCCAAGCCGCAGTGCTCCTAGCTTGCTGGTCCGCGGGGTTCGGCACCGTCAACGTGGCCAATGCCTTGGCCGATGCCGGCCTCGAACCCCGCCGCCACTACTACGTCATCCTCGACGAGCTTTGGCGAGCCCTCCGCGCAGGCCGAGGCATGGTCGACCGCGTCGACGCTCTCACCCGACTGAATCGGCAGCGGGGCGTCGGCATGGCAATGATCTCCCACACCATGAGTGACCTCCTCGCCCTACCAACCGAGGAGGACCGCATGAAGGCCAAGGGATTCGTTGAACGCTCCGGCATGGTCATCTGCGGAGGTCTGCCATCAGCCGAAATGCCACAGCTGACCTCTGTCATACCGCTGTCCATCGCCGAACAGAACCTCCTGATCGGCTGGCAAGACCCACCTGCATGGGACCCCGTAGCCGGCCGTGAAACCGCGCCCCCCGGCCAAGGCAGATTCCTGCTCAAGGTCGGCGGCCGCCCCGGCATCCCAATCAAGGTTGATCTGACCCCTACCGAATTGGCCATCAACGACACCAACCGTCTCTGGCACCAGCAATCCCGAGTTGGCCGCCGTACCGAGGAAACACCATGAGCGCAGACCACCCGCGCAAGGATCCCAGTGGACTCACGACCGAAACGGTCCTGCTGTGGGCAGTCATCATTCTCGTCGTCGCCGTTGTCGGAAGTCTGTACGTCACCATCCATCTAGGACACCGGCTGGCTGGTACCGGAATCGATGTGCCCTCTGATCCCTTCAGGCTTGTTTTCGAGCTGGCCCGCGGCACCGTGCCCTGGCCCGGTGCGTGGGGCTGGGGAGTCCTCACCGGTGTTGTCTTCGTCATCATCTCCCTCGGGATCTTGGGAGGATGGTTGACCCATCGCATCCGATACGGCAAGACGCGAGTCGATCGCGCTGCTGGTCGTCTCGGCCGCGGCCGAGACATCGAAGGGATCCGCACGAAGGACGTCGCAGCGAAAGCTGAACGTCTTGGGATCACAGCATCGCCCGGCGTGCTGATCGGCAAATCCGTCTCGACCGGAGCAATGCTCTATGGCTCTTGGGAAGACATGCACATCGACATCTGGGGGCCTCGTACCGGTAAGACCACCAGTCGCGCGGTCCCTGCGATTCTGGATGCCCCTGGGGCCGTAGTCGTCACGTCCAATAAACGTGATGTGGTTGATGCGACCCGGGACCCACGAGCCGACAAGGGCCCGGTGTGGGTGTTCGATCCCCAAGGCATCGCTCTGGAAGAACCAACATGGTGGTGGGACCCCCTCTCCTACGTCACCGACGAAGTACGAGCCGCGAAACTGGCAGAACACTTCGCTGCGGGGTCCCGGGAACCAGGTGCCCGAACCGACGCGTACTTCGACCCGGCC
Organism: uncultured Propionibacteriaceae bacterium; assembly: GCA_938012815.1. Lineage (GTDB taxonomy): Bacteria > Actinomycetota > Actinomycetes > Propionibacteriales > Propionibacteriaceae > Arachnia. The sequence goes on along the minus strand of CALLVV010000034.1, from coordinate 8,600 downwards.
GGTCAAGATCTCCTGGCAGGGTTGCTGCTGGCGGCCGCCCTCGCAAATTATCCGATCACCGAAACCTACACCTGGTTAACCCGACCCGGCGACGAACATCCCGTCGACATCCTGCGTCAGCACGGGTTCGACTTGACCGCCGATCAAGTTGCCGGAGTGATCGCCGCCCCGGACAAGCAACGCGGGGGCGTTTACGGTACCGCTCAACAGATGGCCTCATGTTTGACCAACCGGCAAATTCTGCCTTGGATCACACCATCCGGGAAACCACGACCTGAGTTCGACCCCGGCGAATTCGTCCGAGAAGACGGCGGCACGCTCTACTCGCTGTCCAAGGAAGGCCATGGCACTGCCGGCCCATTGGTTACCGCCCTCACCGTTGCCGTCGCCGAAGCCGCCGAGGAACTCGCCACCCGCTCCCCGGGAGGCCGCCTGCCGACCCCCATGCTCGGAGTCCTCGATGAAGCAGCCAACGTGTGCCGGTGGCGAGACCTCCCAGATCAGTACTCCCACTACGGATCCCGTGGGATCATCCTCATGACGATCCTCCAATCCTGGGCCCAAGGAATTGACGTGTGGGGCGAATCCGGAATGAAGAAGCTCTGGTCTGCATCCAACATCAAGGTCTATGGCGGCGGCGTCTCCGACGCCGGTTTCCTCGAAGACCTCTCCCGGCTCATCGGAGACTACGACCGAGTCTCCTCCTCCACCTCAACCAGTCGAGGACAACGCACAATCTCCCATCAGCTCCAACGCGAACGAATCCTCGACATCGCCGATCTCGCGGCCCTACCACGCGGCCGAGCGGTAGTCCTCGCCTCCGGAGCACGCCCCACCATGATCACCACCATCCCCTGGATGTCCGGCCCCCACGCCACCGCCGTCCGGGCATCCCTCGCGGCCCACGACCCAAGCCGTCAGCAGGAAACCACCAAATGAAAGACTGGGAAGACCAAACTCAGCCGCTCAGCGAAACCAACGATTCTGCCCCCAAGTTGTACTACGGCAGCGTCGATGAGTTCCTCCGAGAGTTCCTGAGGCACGCCTACCGCCGTCGAATCGATGGACGGACTCGATTCTGGGCAGCCACATGGTGGGAATCCGACGAAGCCATCATCCGCATCGAAGCTCTGTGGCGCTCCTGGGAACATCTCCGCCAAGACCCCGCTACCGGCATGAGCGTGTGGCTACGAGACCATGCAGACCACCACATGCCAATCCTGATGAGTCCCGACGGCCCCTTCTGCATGGCAACCAGCCGCGAAGACGCATGCAGCAAAGGAGACCCTCTCCCCTACAAGTACCCACCCAAAGGAATGTTCCCCGACGTTCGATGAACTGGTAGGGGGACGGGGCCCGTCCCCCTACCAGCCGAATCCTTCGCAGATCTCAGCGGCCGCGATCTGTACGTTGCAACTGCGGCGTCCTCGGCTTGGCTTTGCGCGCTCGCTTCACCCGAGTCTGCTTCCCCACCGCTTGAGTAGCCGGCTTCGCCTGCGCTGCATCAGCACGGCATCGCGCAGCCGCAATCTCATGTGCGATCCCCCGCGCCTCCAGATTCGCAGCGAACTGCTGCCGCCGCTCAGCCGAATCATAGGCAACCTGGCCATCTTGTCTGTTCTCGCCCCCACGAATCTCAGCCTTCCGAGCTTCCTCGATGTGGCCAAGACGTTCTTGAGGATCAGTCTCCTGCTCCGCCGCTGCACGTTCATCACTGGCGTGCTGCCCATCATGATCGGCTTGGTTCATCAGGTCCCGGGCCTGGCGTTCATCTTCCTTCGCCTCGGTCCGCTCAGCAGTGGCTTCTCCTCGTTCTCGCTCAGCGGCCTTCTGCATCGCTGCCTGGACGGCATCCTCCGATCTGAGAGACTCCGGATCAATGCCGTACCGCACCTTCAGTTCAGTCTTCATCCGGATCCGATACGCATCGGCATTCCGATCCTGCCCAGCCCAAGCTTCGGCAAGCTGATAGGTGTAGGCCAACTCCTGCGGAGTGACCTGCTCGTACCATCCCCGATCACCGATCCTGGCGAGCTGCACCAACGCCGCCTCCCGCTCAGCATCCAACCGTTGTTGCAGCCGTTCAGCATCTCGCTCGGACTGAATCCGAGCCTGCCGCATCTGCTCTGTCCGATGCCGAGCCATCTCCCGGCCCACCATCTCAGCCGTGGTAATGAACATCCTGATCTGCCCCTCAATTGCCTCATCAACTCCATCAGTTTCCACCGTTGTCTCCTATCTCTCGATCGATGGGTTTGGTGTTGCCTCCAATGCCGTAGAACGTCGTGCTCGGGGTACCTCGGGAGGCGGCAGCGGGGAAGCAAGCTTCCCGTCATCAGGTCGAGCCGATTGCACCCTTCGCATCCTCGCTTGCAGCTCGGGATCCAATTGGAAAGTTTCCGGAGCATGTCGGGACTGACTTCCCGGCAGCGGTGGCAATGCATCACGTACTGCTATCAACCGGGCCCTGGTGTCCTGGACAAGCAGTGCAGCGTGCCGAGCTTGATCAGTTGCCACCGCTGCATCATGAACCGCCTGTGCAAGTCTCAGCATGGATCGGATCAGTACTGCCTGACCAACTTCTCCTTTACCACCTCGCGATGCAGCTGCTGCCAGCATCGCGGCATCAGTGAACACATCCCAGTTCACTCGTGCCGGAAGAAAGGCCACAAGGCGACGGGTCTGGGCAGATCTCGACAACGCCTCCGCTGCACGTGCCAAGTCACCCGGCACAATCTCGACTGCCCTGGACCAGCTCGCCAAAACCCCGGCCCCTCGACGTGCCATAGCAGCCCAAGTCGCATCATCATCCACCCCCACTTGGCGGATCTCATCAATCACTCGTCGCAACTCGGCATTGCACTGCTCCCATGCCTCCGGGCTTGGCTCCAAAGCCTCACGGCCTGGAGCAACTGCCCGTCGAGCCCGCACCAACAGCCCATCACGCCGCAGACGACGCACAAACTCAGCCTCATCACCAGCCGCCGTAGCTGCTGCCCGTACCTTCAGCGCCAACAGGTAACGAGGCTCATCCCGCCGCATCTCCTCCGCGATCAACTTCTGCCGCTCGGCCGCCGCCAATTTCTCCCACCCTGAAGCATCACCGCCACGAGACCGCTTGTACTTAGCCCACGCTCTCCCCCTGGCCTGGGCCTCACGTTCGGCCGGATCATACCCGCGAGTTGCCCGCCCTGTCCGCGCAGACTCCAAGGGCTCCAACCCATACTTGTTCTCCAAAGCCCTGGCCGCAGTCTGAGCTCGCTGAAAATCACGGAAGGTATTCGCCTTGGTACCGTCCTCTCGCACCAAGTCCACCACGATATGAATGTGGTCATTCCCGTTCTTCGATACCCCATAATGGATCGCAGCCCACCGCCATGAATCCCGCGTCCCCTGCTGGTCATCGAACTCCATCAACGCGATGAAGTCCTCAGCAATCTGCTGCCACTTGCCATCCGGCAGCCGCCCTTCCTCCTCCGGCGTGACCTTCACCTCATGCCGAACCTGACGCCCCCCGGGCACGTTCTCCCGACACCAACGACCAAACAGACCCCGCCGCAGTTGCCTGTTAACCATCTGTCTCACCGCCTCTCCATGCCCAGCACAGCGACCCCACGCAATGGCACAGGGACCACACATCTAGTGTGTATCATCCTCGCTCCGCCAGGGGCTCCGTATCCCTGCCGACCCCAGTCCCGTCGGGGTCGACCTGACGATCCCGAACGGGTCGCCAGAAACGCTTCGCAAGCAGCACAGATAACCTTGGGAAGCGGTACCTTCAGGACCATGACGAAACCTCTTTCCCCTGACGAAGCAGTGAAGCTTGCATAGCAAGCTCACCAAGCCCGAACCACCACCATCCGAGCTTTGGCGGAAACCCGCGAAGCAGCGGGACCCCACCCACCGCACACAGGCCACGAACCTCACCACCCTACAAATCCTCACCCCAAGCACACGTGACCTGTGCACGGCCTGTTCACCGCCCAAGCCGATCTCCGGTCTCTTTTCTTCTAGATGTCCCGTTCGCTACCAAGGTTCTCTCTGCTCTGGCTCCGTTGATGCTGCGGTTTCGGTTCTGATTCTTCGGCGAACTGCTGCGCAGCAGCAGCGACACGTTTCGGGGTCATCACTGAGGGCCGGCCACCGACGCGCCCCTGGGCACGAGCGTGCGCCAGACCGCGCCGGGTGTTCTCCCGAATCGTGTCGACGCGAAGCCGAGCAAACACGGCGACGATGCCGAACAGCGTTCGGCCCATCGGCGTTGTCGTGTCGATATCCGGCTCGGTCAGACTCCGAATGTTAACCCCACGCTCGGCCAGATCGTTGATCGCCTCGATGGCCATCTTCTCGCTACCGGCGATACGATCCGGCCGGCGCACCACGAGTGTGTCACCGTCGCGCAGATAGTCCAGGCACGCGCCCCACTGCGGCCGGTCCTTGACTCGGCTCGACTCGCCACGATCGACGAAAACCCGCGTCGCTCCAGCCGCGCGCAGCTCCGCCTCCTGGGCCTCGGGATTTTGCTCGCGCGTAACCGACACGGGTCATCGACTCGCTCCTGGTCCATCGTTGCCAGGCCCTCGGTGGCTCTGCCCTGGCATGTGCATGGTGGTGCATGCTTGGGACGCATTCGACGGGCCGCTTTGGGGCCGGCGCACGGCCTCGGTAGCACACACTTCGTGGGGAACGACAGCCTGGCGCGCTCTGCGGCGCGCCAGGCTGCGTCTCGTTTGCCCTGCGGAGTCGCCGTGCTGACGATCTGACCGAACATCTCACGTAGCGGCCCGAAGTCCCGCTGCTCGGATGCCGCTCGACTCGCCTGGGCATTGGTCGTGCCGCGCACCTCACGCCAGTCAAGCTGCCAGCCAGCGTCGCGGGCGACGCGGTTCCAGAACACCCGTTGCGTTCGGCCGTTACCCTCGCGGAACGGATGCACGTAGTTGAACTGGTCGTAGTGGTACGCCAGACGGTCAATGAACTGCTCGCGGCTCATGCCGCGCAGCTCGTTGTCGGCGTGCAGCTCACCCTCGGCGTAGCCAGCAGCGCGGCCAATCATCGACACGGGAAGGAAGAACTGGGCTCCCTCCGTGTTCTTGCGAATATCGACGGTACGTAGCTCTCCCGCCCAGTCGTAGACGTCCTGGAACAGATGGCGGTGGATCGCGCGCAGCTCGTCGAGGTCGCCGGTCGGCTTCACCGGGTGATCCATGAGCTGCACCAAGCGGGCAAAAGAAAGGTCGCCCTCGGCTTCATCGAGGGCGACCTTCGTCTGTGCGCCGACCTTGTTCCTCAGCAGACCCGTCTCGAGATCGAGATACGGGTCGACGAACTCAGTCGAGGCCATAGCGTGCGCGCGCGCGAGCCACCAGCTCGTCAGAGTCGATGCGGCCGACGACGTACTCCTGGGCGTCCTGGCGGCCGGCGGCCGTCACCGGCAGGCCCTCCATCTCGCCGCTGTGGATCGCCTCGGCCACGCGCAGCTCGCGCTCGGCCGCGGTGGTTGCTGCCTCGGTGGCCACGGGGTGCTCCTCTTGCTCGGTGCTGAGTTCATTCTAGTTCTAGCCGATTTTCCGAAAACGGTCTAGGGATAGTTTTGAGACGTGTCGGTTTTGGTCCTGAGTTTCGGTCCGGCGTGTCGGTCTCCGTCGGCTCTCGTCGACCGTCAGCCCACAAATGATCGTTTCTGAAACACCGAACATTAGCCCCTAGGGCGGGAGGCACCCCGAACCCCACCACACCCACACCTGCCCACCAGAAGCGAGCCATCCACGCAACCACCCACCCTGGCCGCGGCAGAACGGACGACAGCCCCGTCGCAGCCTCAACCACCTTCACAGCTACTCGGCTTCTCACAACCCGCGCTCAGCAGCGGCGGGACCCCGCCGCATATTAAATACTTATATATAGGGGCCTGTGGAAAACACCGGACGGCGGATCGACGCTGGAGAGGTGCTGCAGTGAGGGCGTCAGCAGTGTCAAATTGCTGACATTGGAGGGGGCGAGGTTCGCCCAGAGAAGGGCGGACCCACGCCTCCTGCTGGCCTATCTGAGCACCCACGCAGTGAAACGCCGTGGGCTGCCAGAAGACGAGGGCCGACGCATCCCGCTGGGCTCCAGCCTGCGGGAGTTCTTCGCCCTGATTGGGATGGACCACCGAGTCCAAGGTGGTACTCCTGGTTCGATCACCTTGCTGCGGGAGCAACTCCGCCGTCTTGCCCACACATCCATCACCATCGAGAAACGCTGGAACGCCCGAGACCAGGTGACAAACATGTTCCTGGCCTAAAACATGAACGTGTCCTTCTCCACCTCAGCAGCTGAGGGGCAAGACACGCTCGAACCCTACCTACATCGAACTCTCGCTCCCCTTCTGGCGAGAACTCGTAACCCACCCGATCCCGATCAACCTCGTGACCCTGACAGCACTCACCAAACCTCGAGCCATCGACCTGTACGTCTGGACCACAGTCCACCTCTTCGCTCCCCACGTGACCGCCCCACGCCAACGCCTGGACTTCAAAGCGGACTTCGCGAAGGCCGTTACCGAGGTCAACGAGGCCTGACCCGAAGCGCGCCTCACCCTCGACCCAACAGGTCTCACCATTCCTGGTGGCTCACCCTCGATCTCCGCCAAAACAGCATCACCAGAAATATGTGCGTAACTAGGCAAAACCTTCGGATTTCTGATGCCCAGGAGGTTCCGTAACGTCCCCGACTCCGTGGCAGGGTCATAGGTTTCCGGGTCAAAGTAGTCCTCCCAGCTCCAGATCCTCGGGGTCGTCGCACGGGCCGCCCGACCCTCGAACAGTTCGGGTCACTCGGCCACCACATCAATCATGCGACCCATGATGCTTTCCCTTCTCCTGGTTTGATCTTGTCATGCCCACTCCTCCAGTAGTCCCTCGGACCACAGGTCAGAGGCCTTGACCTGAGCTGTGATGACCTGTACTCCTTCTTCAGCTGCTTCGCGGCGGGCGTACTCAGGGGAGAGCAGAATGCGGTCACCGCTGCGTGTCACTGGCGGCATTCCGCTCCAAGGCGCCCAACAGTCGCCCTGCTGACCCCCAACGCTTCAGCAATCTTCTGCAGTGACATCCCACCAGCACGAAGCTGTTGAGCAGCCTCGAGCCGTTCCGGGGTCGTCACTGTCGGACGGCCACCGATCCGACCCTGAGAACGCGCATGCTCCAACTCACGACGAGTGTTCTCCCGGATCGTGGCCACCCTCAACTGGGCCAAACCGCCATGATCCCGACGATGGCCCCACGGCATCGTGACATCCACGTCCAGTGCAGGCTCAGTCAAACTCCGCAAACGCACTCCCCGATCAGCCAACTCCCGGATCACCTCCAAGGCGATCCGCTCCGTCCCCGCGATTCGATCCAACGCTCGCACCAACAACGTGGCCCCTGGCCGCAAGTAGTCCAGGCACGCAACCCACTGCGGGCGGTCAGTGATGCGAGATGAGTGGCCATGATCGACGAACACCCGCGTCGCCCCCGCTGCTTCCAGCTCCGCACGCTGCGCATCCACCGATTGATCCTTGATCGAAACCCGGGCGTAGCCGACGATGGCCCCGCCCATCCTCAGCGCTCCACGTCCTAAGAATGACCCAACCCATGGCCGTTTCTTGTTGCCCGTGACGCCGCTGGTGTTGGTGCACGATGCAACAACCGATACTCCCCCACCACAGCCGCGCTGTCATTACTGGTCATCGTTCGATTTCTTCCCTGTCTAATGGTCCACGCTGTTCTGCACGGAACGGCTGCTGCACAACACCAGGGCCTCTTCCCAGTGCTTGGCTAGGTGGATGGGGGTAGCACGCGCTGAGGTACGAACGCGTGGAACTGACATCTCTCCCAGTGGTGACGGAACCGTTTGAGCGTTCGAGGGAGATTCCTTCGAACACTGGCTCCAGTGATGCAGGCACGACAGTGTAGGAACCAATGTCAGGGCGGCTTAGCTCGGAAGCCATGTTCCAGTGCCTGCCGCTGACGAGGCCGAAGTCGAGCGTGTACCGCGACCGCTGGGCGACATGCTCCATGAAGACTTTCGAGGTCCGGCCATTCCCCTCACGGAACGGATGTGCTTGGTTGAGATGAGCAAACACTCTCGCTGCTGCCCGACCGAACTCAGCACGGGTGAGCTGTGCCCACTCAGTGTTTTCAACGAGGCGGTGAACATCACTCAAGTAATGGCCAACTTCGCCTCTATGTACATCAGCGAACTCACGGACATGCCCGAACTTCACCATGTTGCGGGTTCGGTACTCCCCTGCCCACTCGTAGACATCTTGAAACAGGTAGCGGTGGATGGCCCGCACGTGGGCCGCATCGTATGTGTGCGGCACAATTGACGGGTCCATGTGAAGCTGCTTCTGGCGATAACTTGTCGCTGCGTACTCGAAGATCTCCAGTTCCTTGGGATCGCGGATGTCCTGGAGATTACGCATCGTTGCGTCGTCTGGAGGCGGGTAGAAGTACGACTCCCAAGTGTCAAACGTCGCCATGGTCTCAGCGCGTGTCGGCAACCGCTGCGGCTCGACGTCGAGCCGCTTCACGGACCCGTCGCAGGTACTCGGCCTCGTCAATCGCTCCGCG
>CALLVV010000033.1 GCA_938012815.1 uncultured Propionibacteriaceae bacterium | reverse complement strand
GTCAGGCCGTGTCCCCGCTCGCCTCCCCGCCGCGCGCCAGCCAGGCCTCGATCAACTGGCGTGCCAGCGAGATGGGCCCGGGAAGGGTGAGTTCTCCTTCCGCCACGGCCCGCCGCAGCCCCTCTCTCGTGTGGAAGGAACCCCAGGAGAGCTCCTCGCCGTCGAGGTTCGGTTCCGTGCCGTCGGTTCTCGCCTCGAAACCCAGCATCAGGGATCGCGGGAACGGCCAAGGTTGGGTTCCGAAGAACCCGAGGCTCCGGATGGCCAGACCGGTTTCCTCCCATATCTCCCTGTGGCAGGCCTGTTCCGCCGATTCCCCCGCCTCGATGAACCCGGCCTGCACGGAGACACGGTTGCCCGGCCAGCCCCGGGCGTGCGTGAGCAACAGGCGGTCGGCCGGGTCGGTCACGGCAAGGATGACCGCGGGATCAGTACGCGGGAAGAGTTCCCGGCCACATTTCGGACAGCGGCGCGCGGTTCCAGCCCGGTCGGGTGTGGTCCGCTCCCCACACCGGGGACAGACGGGATTGCTTCGGTGCCATTCGTAGAGGGCCGTCGCCATCATGGCAAGCTGTGTCTGGCCCGGGGGAAGGTCGAGGGTCCGCAGGTCCACCCCTCCCTCACCGTCGCTGCGCGCCCACCAGATGTGGCCGTCCATCCGGCCCAGCAGCAGGTCATCCGGTCTCCGGTCGCCGTCGAAGATCTCGGAGACCAGTTCGCCGTCCGCCGCGGGGATCTCCAACCCGGGGCCGAGCCTGAGGCATCTGGACAGCGGGTCGCGGGCCAGTTCCGTCAATGCCCGTTCGTGGCCGCGCGTTTCCTCGAGCCGGTCCAGGGCTGCCCGGGTGTTCCAGTGGTTCACCCCTCGAGGTTATCCGCTTGCCCGGCCGGTTCCCCGTCATCCCGGCCGCCCGTGGAATCCTCGTCCTGCGTGGGATTTTCCCGATTGTCGACGACCGTTTCCTCGTGCCCCGCTGCTGGGCGCTCGTCCCCGGGCGCGTCGGTGGTCTCCGAGCCGACGGGTTCCTCCGTCTTTTCCGTCCCCGCCGCGATCGCAGCCTGGTGGAGCCGGGCGTCGCGGCGTCCGGCCAGCCAGAGATAACCGATCACGGTGACGACACCGCCACCGGACAGGAAGAGCCACCACGGGAAACGCGGCAGGTCGGAATCACGCAGCGCCTTGTCCACATCCTCCTGGGGGGTCGGGATCACCCGTTCCCCGGTGACGAGGATCCGGTGGGTGTTGACCCCGAGCGGGGTGCAGGTGACCAGGGTCAACAGGTCGCGGCCCTCCTGCGGGTACAGGGCCTCCTGCTCCTCGGGGGCCACCACCTGTGTCTGGCGCACCTCATAGACCAGCACCTCACCCATCACCTCGATGGTGAAGGTGTCGCCGACGCGCATCCTGTCCAGATCGGTGAACATGGTGGCCTCGGCGAGGCCGCGATGGGCGGTGATGACGGAGTGAGTGGATTCACCGCCCACCGGGAGGGACGTGCCCTGCAGGTGCCCGGCGCCGCGGAGCAGCGTCAGGTCGGAGGTGCCATGGTAGACGGGAAGATCGACGTCGATGCCCGGGATCCGGATCCGGGCCATGACCTCCGCCGGGCCCTTGAGCAGTTTGTGGTATTCATTTCCGGCGGTCTCCCCGGCGCTCCGGGGAACGTTGGTGTTCGGGTCCAGGATCGCCCCGGACCTGAGTTTTTCGTTGTAGGCCCGGGCATCCGCCAGGGCCTCCTCGGCCTCCGCGTGCCCGGTTTCGTTCCCGGTTGTCTGTCTCTCCCTGCGCAGCGAATCGTTGTAGGTGTCGATCAGCCGCGACTGCTGGTACTGGGAGAGCCACGAGGCGGCCGGGGTGTAGCTGAGAAGCACGATCCCCGTCAGCGCACACGACGCGGCCAGCCAGGTCACGAGGCTTGGTCTCCAGCGTCGTGGGCGCCGACGGGAATGCGATGTCATGGTTTAGGCGCCTCTCTCAGGCCTGCTTGCGACGGGCGGCCGCGCGGCCGATGACCATCACCGCGCCGCCGATCACCAGCAGCCCGATGCCACCGGCGGCCAGGGCGACCTGACCGATGCCACCGGTCAGGGGCAGCTGGGGAACGGTCTGTTTGGTGTTCGCGACCGGTTTGTAGTTCTTGCCTGCAGAGATGGGCTGCGCCGGGGTCTCGGTCACACCGGCCTCGACGGTGACCTGCTGGGTTTCGGTCTTGACGTAGCCCGCGGGGGCCTCCTCCTCGACCAGGTAGTAGGTGCCCGGCCGCACCACGGGGAAGAGGATCTTGCCGTCGGGCCCGGTGGTCAGTTCCGCGAGGGCGACGTCCTGAACAGGGCAGGCCTCGCTGGTGCAGAGTTTGAACTTGGCCCCGCTCAGGAATCCCTCGTTGCTCCCGTCGTACTTGTAGACGGTGAGCTGTCCCCACGTGGTGGTGGCGCTCTCCTCGGCCGAGTCGATCCCGTTGATGGTCACCTTGGCCTTGTTGGTGAAAACCCCGTTGGTGGCCTGTGACACGTCGGTGACGTCGGTGATCAGGGTCAGGACCACCTTCTGTCCGCCGTTGGCCTTCAGTTTCGCTATGCCGTCCGGGGTGAAGGTGCAGGTCAGGTTGCCCGTGCACGAGTAGTCGTCGTTGTTCACGAAATCGATGCCATCCTTGACGCCGAGCGTGACCTGGCTGTTGTCGAGGGTGAGACCCGCCGGCAGGGTGTCGGTGATGACGTAGCTCGTGATCTCGGTGCCCTGACCGCTGCGCGGGATGTCGGTGGTGATGGTCCATTTCACGTCGTCGCCGTTGTACTTCGCCTGAAGGATCGAGTCGTCGACGGTTTTCTCGATGCCCGCCACCGAGTTCTTCGGGTACACGTGGACGTTGTAGTTCCACTGGTTGTCGTCGGTGTAGTAGGGCAGGGTGACCAGGAACGGTTTGCTGCCGAGCACGACCTTGGTGTCGGGGGAACCGGTGTCGGTCTCGATCACCAGGTAGAGCCCGAGATCAAGGCCCTGCCAGCTCGCGATGCCCCCGCCGGTCGTGGTGGTGGCCGAGATCTCGGTGGAGGTGTGGCCGCCGACGATGGTTCCCGTTTCCGGGGCCGTCAGGCCCTTGGCCGCTTCCCAGCCGCCCGGGGTGGTCAGGTCGATGTCGTCCACCTTGTAGAGCGTGAACGTGACCCCGTCGATCGGGGTGCATCCGATTCCCGCCTGTTCCTTGCCGTTCGCCGGCGTCCCCGGGGTGTCGGGTTGGACGCACTTGTGCAGCGTCAGGTTCGCCTTCTGGTTCGGATTGATGTTGGCCGAGTCGGCGTGCGCCGGGGTCGTGAGCCCCAGCAGGCCGACGGCCAGGGCCGCGGCCAGCGACAACAGCCGCCTGCCGGGCTTGCTCCGAGTGGTCATCTGATTCCCTCCATCTGTTTTGTCGATTTTTTCGACGGTTTCGCGTGCGATCCCGTTCGGGTTGCGGGATCACGGGCGCCTGTCCCTCCGGCGGTGCCTGAGGAGAACCAGCGCGGCTGCGACGACCAACAGGCCGCCCCCCGAGTAGTGGTAGATGTCGCTCGGCGTCCCCCCGGTCAGCGGCAGCACCGGAACCGGGGCACGAGTGTTCTCGAACGGATCCGTCACCAGCTGATCCGTGGCCCGTGAATCGATCTGCACAGTTTCCACCCGCGTGGTCAGCAGGTAACCCAGTGGTGCGCTGGTTTCCACCAGCTCCCAGGTCCCCCAGGCCAATCCCTCGACCCGGAATGACCCGGGCGTGGGATCTTTGTCGGGTCCCGAGCAATTACCTGGAGTGGTGCAATCAGCGATGTCGGTGATGGTCGTTCCTGACTCGCTCGTGAGTTTCCAAACGGAACCGGTGAGCGGGTTCGCTGTTTCCGCCTCTACTTTTTGCCAAGAAATCGACCCGGGCAGGCGGTCGTTGAGTATCGCACCGATATCCAATGACTCGGAGCCCGTGTTGGCGCTGCTGAGCCGGAAACTTCGCTCTGGGAGGTTCGGGAGCGCATATCCGGGCGGTGGTGTGACCTCGGTCAGCGTGTATTCTCCCCAGTTCATTTCCTCCAGCAGGAAAGAACCAGCCCCGGGATCTTTGTCAGGTCCGGTGCACACGCTGCGGTCGGCGGCGATGCAGTCGGTGATCACCAGCCCGCCGGGAGCAGCGGGACCGGTCAGTTTCCACTCGGATCCTCCTAACAATGTGCCGGTTTCGCCATCGGTCTTGGTCCACTTGACGGATGCGGGTTTGTCCTTGTTCACAAGCTCCACCTGACTCCCGCCCACGGCGGTCAGCCCGGAGTTCAGGAACTCGTACCCCTTCATGACCTCCGGAGCCGCCTTTTCCTCGAACTGGAAGGACTCCCCTACTGGCACCACAAAGGTGTTCGTGTTGGTGACGGCGGTGTTCCCCGGGACGACACGTTCGGTGTCGCCGGTTTCGCCACCGAAGTTTCCGGTAGCGGTCAGTGTCCAGTCCGCGGCGTTCGGGGCCGGGTCGTAGCTGTTCTGGAAGGTCTTCAGCAGCGACATCAGCTGGTACCGTTCGGCGGCGCAGGGGTGGTTCGTCACCCTGTCACGTCCCTCCGCTGTGCGGTCCTCGCAGGTCACGTTCGTCGCAGGGGTGGCAACACCCGCCTGTCCCCAGGCGACGTTACGCAGGTCACGGTCTCCCCCGACCTTGAGACGCACCCGATAGGTCAGGGTGAGTGTCTCGTTGGGGGCCAACGTGCCTTGCCAGGCAATCCTGCTCGTGTTCGAGTCGAAGACCACGTCACCGCGTCTGCTGCTCCCGACGGTGGCCTGCAGGGAGTTCGTGATCACGGTGGCGTCGTCGACCACCCCGCTCAGGTCGTCGAAGACGTAGGCCGGGCTGGTGTCGGTGAAAGGGGTTCTGCTCGGGTTCTTCGCGGTGACGGTGTAGGTCACCTCGTCGCCCGCGAACTTTTTCCCGGCCAGGGCGTCGGAGGTTTTGGAGATCTCGAGTTCGTAGGTGCTGATCTGTACCTTGTGGTCCTCGACCTCCCCGGTGACGGTCAATCCCGTGGGGCTCGTCAGGGAATCCGCAGTGGCGGCAGCACGCAGTCGCAGGTAGCTGTCCCCGGTGACCGCATCCCCCGGGATGGACCAGGTGAGGGTGGCTTTGCCCCCGGAGCATTGCACCGTGTCGGATGCCTCCGCCTCGTCGAAGACCCCGTTGCGATTCCAGTCCACCCAGCCGCGGTTGTGGCCTTGGCCCGTGCAGATGATCTCCTGGGTGGCGGTTCCCCCGCCCTGTATCACGTGGTAGAGCGGTGTTCCCGATATGGCGTCCTCATCATTCGGGCTGGCGGGGTTCTTGTCGTCCTGGGTGCCGTCACCGTTCACGGGATTGACCGGTTCGGGGTCTATGCGTCTGCCCAGCATCACGTCGGGGTTCCTGGGTGGCCATGCCAGTCTGGTGCTGAAGGCATCGGTGGTGCCGTCGGGAAGTGATGAACCGTTCCAGCCCGTCAGGTATTGCGCGGCTGCGGCTCCGTAGCTGATGGGAGCATCGCCGTAGTCGAGGTTGATGACGGCGCCCACAGCTGCTGCCGCCTGTCCCTGACCGAACATCGTGATGGTTGCCTCGGAGACATTGCTGGCAACCATGGCGACGGTGGGGCCGGTGTTGGGACAGGTCACGCCGCCCGGGAGAAGCGTCAGGGTTCGTGATCCTCCCGATGTGCTTTGCTGGGCCAGCGTCGTCGATGTGCAACTGGTGTCGCGAATCCGGTCCAGGACCCGCCACTGGGCATTGCTGTTGGTTTCCACCTTGATGTATTCGTCGGGATTCGGATCGCTGGACTCGGCATCGGCCACAACCATTCCGTCCACCGGAACACGCTGCCCTCCCGCTGGGAAACCCGGGCCGGAAACGATAGCCGAACAGGAAACCTTGAAACTGACCGTGGCCCTGACATATTTGGTGTGAATGGCACTGGTCATTCGGTTGTTGGTGCCCGTGCCGCCACGGTTGTAGAGGTCGTCCAAACCGTCCTTCCGCCAGCTTCCCGCGGTCCAGACATCCAGCGTGGTTTTCTGATCGTGTCCGTACCCACTGCCGGAATCCGGTTGTGACAAAGTGCATTCGAGGGCGATCGTCGTGCTGCCGACCTGCGTGTACTGAGTTTTCGTGAGCCCTGAGGTGGGAATGATGTCGCCTTTGTTCCCCCACTCGGCCCAAACCACAGAGTTGACGAAATAACCCCGGCCGCCTGTGGCGTAGTCGGCCTGCGCCGGCCGCGGGATGAGAACAATGCCACCGACGGCCGCAACAAGGGTGGCGAGCATGCCGAACACGATGCGTTTCAGCAATTTCATGGGCGCCTTTCCGGCTCGGCGTCGAACATTGTTCGGAAATGGACGGAATACCCCATGCAACAGAGTTGATCCCCCCAAACTCCTTGGCGAGCATAAATCCCGGTCAACACCCCTGTCAATCGTTGCCGACCCGCTCGGTTTGAGGTCACCGGCAGGGCCAATAGACTGGAGGGATGCAGCACCCCCGGCCCGAGGACCTCACAAACCCGGCCGTCGTGATCGCCTTCAGTGGCTGGAACGACGCGGCCAACGCGGCCAGCGACGCGTTGCTACACCTGATGGAGCACTACCCCTCGTCTGAGCTCGAGACCATCGACGACGAACACTACTTCGACTTCCAAGTGACCCGTCCGATCTTGCGCCGTTCCCCTGACGGGCCCTGGATCCAATGGCCCCGCATCACCCTCCAACGGGTGCGCCTCCCGGAACGCGATCTGATCATCGTGGTCGGTCCCGAGCCCAACCAGTTGTGGCGCAGCTTCTCACGCGAGCTGGTCCAGAGGCTGAAACGCTACGAGCCGTCGATGGTGTTGCTGCTGGGAGCCATGCTCAGCGACACCCCGCATTCGCGTCCCCTTCCCGTCGCCATGTACACCTACGACTCGCAGCTGAGGGGCAGCCTCGCCATCGAGGAACTCACCTACGAGGGGCCGACCGGCATCACGGGCGTGGTCAACCAGATGCTGATCGCCGAGGGATTCCCCAGCGCATCCATGTGGGTCTCCATTCCCCACTACGTCGCCACTCCCCCGAACCCGAAAGGCCAGCACGCCCTGCTCAGCCGCATGGAGCAGGTCCTGGACGCCAGCCTCGGAGCCGGTGATCTGCTCAGTGAGGCCGGCAAGTGGGTGCAGGCCGTGGATGAGCTGAGCGCGGAGGATCCCGACGTGGCTGAGTACATCGAACAACTGGAGGAGGCCCGCGATGCCTCCGACGTGGAGGGCGCCACTGGCGACTCCATCGCCGCGGAGTTCGAACGCTACCTCCGCAACCGGGGCAGCGAAGCGGGCTGATTCAGCAGCGCCACGCGGAGCCGGCCAGTTCACGTAGTTCCCGCACCATGGCGTCCGGATCGGGGGCGTTGTAGACCGCGGAGCCGGCCACGAAGGTGTCGGCACCCGCCTCGGCGCAGCGCCCGATCGTTTCCACCGAGACTCCGCCGTCGACCTGCAACCAGATCGGGCGATCCCCGATCAGTTCCCGGGTCCGGCGGATCTTCGGAAGCACGAGGTCAAGGAATTTCTGTCCGCCGAAACCGGGTTCGACGGTCATGAGCAGAACCATGTCCAGTTCGTCGAGCATCTCGGCGTAGGGCTCGATCGGGGTGGCGGGTTTGAGAGCCATCGACGCCCTCGCCCCCCGGGACCGCAGCTCCCGGGCCAACCGGATCGGGGCGTGGGCCGCCTCGACGTGGAAGGTCACCGACTCCGCTCCTGCCTCAGCGTAGGCCGGGGCCCAACGATCCGGGTCCTCGATCATCAAGTGAATGTCCAAGAGTTGATCGGTCACCTTGCGCAGGCATTCGACCACGGGAAGCCCGATCGTCAGGTTCGGCACGAAATGGTTGTCCATGACATCCACGTGCACCCCGTCCGCCCCCGGTATCCGTCCGATCTCGTGGCGGAGATTGGCGAAGTCGGCGTTCAGGATGCTCGGGGTGATACGCATGCCCGAAGCCTAGCGATGTTCAGGATATGTCACGAAGCAAAGCCAGGAACATGGCGTCGGTTCCGTGACGGTGGGGCCACAGCTGCACGTGCCCGCCCCGAGCGGCGCCGGGCACCTCGGGAAGCAGGGCTGCTGCATCCAGAAGTTCCAGATGTGGGTTGCTCCTCAGGGCCGCCTCGACGATGGCGACGGTCTCGTCCGCGTGGGGTGAGCAGGTCACGTAGGCGACCACTCCCCCGGGAGCCAGCAGACCCGTGGCGGTTTCCAGCAGAGCACGTTGCAGCGAGACGAGTTCTACCAGGTCGGCCGGTGTGCGGCGCCACCGGGCCTCGGGGCGGCGACGCAGCGCCCCCAGGCCGCTGCAGGGAGCGTCCACCATGATCCTGGCGAAGGGGCCGTGCTGCCTGACCGGTTCCGGGTCACGCCCGTCGGAGCAGATGACGCTCGCCGTTCCAGGCGGGTAGACCGCCAGGGCCTGTTCGACGAGTTCCGCGCGATGCGCAGCCACCTCGTTGGCGACGAGGTGCTCCCCCCGTTGTCTGGCCAGTCCCGCCAGGAGGGCGGATTTCCCACCGGGGCCAGCGCACAGATCCAGCCACGGCCCGTTCGGGGCCTTGACTCGGCTCAGGGCCAGGCACACCAGTTGCGAACCCTCGTCCTGCACACCGGCCCGGCCTTCCCTGACCGCCGCCAGATCGCCCGGAGCCCCGTCGAGAACCGCCCCGAAGGGCGAGTGCACGGTGGGGATGGCGGGGGCGAGTTCCTTGACCTCCGCGAGTCCGGGACGTACCACGAGGGTTGGTCTCGGTGCCAGGTTGTCAGCCTCCAACGCCCGGGAGACCTCGGTTTCCGGCAGCACCCGTTCGAGGGCCTCCACAATCCAGCGAGGATGGTGGGTCCTGATCGCCAGCCTGTCTGTCTCGTCGAGGCCCTCGCTCAGCAGTTCCACCCATTCCTGGAAGTCGTGCGCGGCGATCCGGCGCCCGACGGCGTTGACCAGGCCGGTGACCCGCTGCCCAACGGTGTCGCGGGCCAGTCCCACGGTGGCGGCGACGGCTGCCCGCGCGGGCACGGTCATGCTCAGCGCCTGATGCGCGAGCAGCCGCAACAGGTCCACCACCGCAGGTTGCATGGTTTTCAGGCCTCGTCCCGAGGCGGACTCGATGATCGCGTCATAGGTGCCCCGCAGGCGGCAGGTACCGGCCACGAGTTCCGTCACGAAGGCCGCGTCCCTGGTTTCCAGATCCGCCGAGGCCAGCCGTTTGGCAAGCGCCAGGTTCGCGTAGGCATCCTCACCGCTCACCCGTCTCAGCACATCGAACGCGACCCTCCGGGGAGACAGGCCCCCACTCACACGAGCCTCCCCGATGCGGCACCGGAACGGGCCCAGTCGATGGCTGCCATTCGCCGTTTACCCGGGGCCTGGACCTCCAGCAGCTCGAGAACACCCTCACCCGCTCCGACGAAGACCTGGCGTTTGGTCACGTGCAGTTCACCGGGTGCCGGGGTGAACTGGACATCGGCCAGCCGCGCCCGGTACAGCTTGAGCCGGTTTCCGTTCAGCTCGCACCAGGCCCCCGGTTCCGGGGAGCAACCGAGGATGTGGTTCCGGACCTCGACCGCCGGCCGCGTGAAGTCCACTCGCGCATCCTCCACCGTGATCTTCGCGGCCCGGGTCACTCCGTCGGCTTCCTGGGGCACGGGGGTCTCGCCCGCCGCAATGGCATTGATGGTCTCGACGAGCTGGCCAACCCCTGAGACCGCGAGCAGTTCGAGCAGCTCCCCGGCTGTGGCCTCCGGCATGGGGCGGGCGGCGATCCGGTAGACATCCCCCGCGTCGAGTTCTTGGACGATGCGGAAACAGGAGGTCCCGATCTCGGGATCGCCCGCCATCACGGCCCGCTGCACCGGGGCCGCCCCGCGCCACCTGGGAAGCAGGGAGAAGTGCAGGTTGATCCAGCCGTGGGTCGGGATCTCGAGGACCGGGGTGGGCAGCAAGGCACCGTAGGCGACCACCGCACACACATCCGGGGCCAATTCCCTCAGCCGGTGCCGGAAATCCGGGTCCCGGGGATGAGCGGGTTTGAGTACCTCGAGTCCGAGCTCCGCGGCCCGGAGCGCGACCGGCGAGGGAGTGAGCCTGCGCCCGCGGCCCGCCATGGCGTCAGGCCGGGTGACCACCGCCACCACCTCGTGCCCCGAACCCGTCAGGGCATCGAGGCTCGGCACAGCCACCCCGGGGGTGCCGGCGAACACCAGTTTCATGGTTTCCTCCTCACGTGAGGGTCATCGGATCGACCTGCAGGAACAGTCGGCCGCCCTCCTTGCGGGCCGACCGGATGGCGGCCGCGTGCTTGACGGCCCTCACCAGTTCACGTCCCTTCTCCAAGGGACAGCGCAGCAACGACATGGCCTCCGGGTCGGGTTTCTCCCGCACCAGGGTGGGGCCCAGCACCTCGGCGCCGGTGAACGGATCGTTGTCCAGGAAGGCCGCCACCGCCTCCGGATCGCCACCCACCTGAACCGCCTTGACGGCCGGGGGCAGGCCGGCGGCGGCGCGATCGGCGAGTTCGCGGGCGGCAAATCCCCCGGGATCGGCCCGGAGCAGCGCCTGGACCGCGGGCTCCTCCGATGGCCCGACGATCAGGAGCCTTCCCCCGTCGACCGCGGGCCGCACGAGACAGGCCACCTGGCACCAGCGTCGCAGGGTTTCCTCACCGACGCGCAGATCCGCGCGCGACAGGGCCAGTTCCGCGTCGAGGATCAGAGCTCCCGCGTAACCACCCGGTGCCGTGGGCTCCCCACCGGGGGTCGCGACGACGATCGCAGGCTCCTCCGGTATCCCGGAGCGGATCCGTTCTGCCGAGGAGTTGATCACCCGCATCCCGGGGAAAGCCCTTCCCAGTTCCTCCGCGGTGCGTTCTGACCCCGCGATCGGGGCACGCAACCCGGTGGCATGGCAGCTGGTGCACTCGAACCGGACCGGGGTGTGTCCGCACAGGCAGCAGAGCAGCCGGTCTCGCGACGGCCGGATCAGTGGGCCACCGCACCTGGGGCAGGTTGCCCTCGCCCGGCACCGCGCGCAGCGAAGACCCGGGGAATGCCCGGCCCGGGCCACGGAGACCAGCACCGGCCCGGAGGCCAACTGGATCCGCATGTGTTCGAAGGCCTGGCGGGGAAGTCGCATCCGGGTCCCGCCGGGATTACCTGTCTGGGTCTCAGGCACCGACCGGAGCACCGGGCCGATGCGACGCACCTCTCGCGGCGGCAGGGCCAGTTCTCGGAGCCATTGGCGTTCGATCAGTCCCTGCGCCTCGCAGGAACGGGCATGAGAGGCCAGAAGCAGCGCACAGCCGTTCTGAACGGCCCGGATCATCGCGACCGAACGCACGTGTGGTCGAGGGAACCGTTCGAAGCAGTGCCCCTCGTTGCCGTCGTCAACCACCACTATCAGGCCCGGGTCGGCCAGGGGGGCGAAAACCGCCGACTGGGTTCCCACCACGACTCTGGCCCGGCCGCGTGAACACGCCAGGTAGTTCTCGTAACGCAACCCCCTGCTGAGTTCCCAGCTGAGCCGCGCCACACAACCCTGTCCCAGGAGCCGCTCCAGCCGGGCGGCGCCGGCCTCCATACCCCGGATCGTCGGGAACAGGACCAGCGCCCCACGTCCCGAGGCCAGGGTCGCCGAAACGGCCTCCAGCACCCCTCCGGTGAGATCCCCCGGCGGGCTGGCGACGCACGGAACCTGCCAGAAGGCACGCGGGGCGCCGCCCTCCGCCAGAGCTGTGAGCAGTTCGGAACCTCCCGGGAAACCCGGCAGGATCTCCGACTTTCCCCCGGGCCCGGGAACCGGCCATGTGCGTTGTTCCTGCTTCTCGATCCTCGAGTGGCGGGGCGGGATCGCCAGGCGCGCCACATCCCACCAGGTTCCCGCGTAGTGGTCGGCGACCGCCCGGATCAGATCGAAAAGCTCTGGAGTCAGGATCCGTTCCGGGGAGATCACCGAACGCAGATCGGCCAGTTTCCCGCCGGTCTCCGGGTCACCGACGGAAACCAGCCAGCCGTCCACCAGCTGTCCGGCGAAGGGGACGGTAACCCGCACCCCGGGACGAGCGTCCTCAAGAAGCTTCCCGGGAATGCGGTAGTCGAAGAGACGATCCAGATGCGCGAGCGGGACGTCGACCGCCACCTTGGCGACCTGTTCGGCGGCCGGAACCTCGAACAGCGTGGCCGACACGCTCAGCCCTTCACCGCCCTCGCCAGCGCCTCCGCGCGGTCGGTGCGCTCCCACGTGGCGTCCATCTCGGTGCGTCCGAAATGCCCGAGGGTGGAGAACTGCTGGTAGATGGGGCGCAGCAGGTCGAGATCGGCGATGATGCTGGCGGGCCGCAGGTCGAAGGTGGTGTTCACCGCGTCCACGATCTGCTCGTTGGGCACTTTCCCGGTTCCGAAGGTGTCCAGGTAGAAACCGACTGGGTGGGCCCGGCCGATGGCGTAGGCGACCTGGACCTCGCAACGCTCGGCCAGCCCGGAGGCCACCACGTTTTTGGCCACCCATCGAGTGGCATAGGAGCCGGAGCGGTCCACCTTGGAAGGGTCCTTGCCGGAGAACGCCCCCCCGCCGTGCCGCGCCATGCCCCCGTAGGTGTCGACAATGATCTTCCGCCCCGTGACGCCCGCATCACCCATCGGGCCACCGATCACGAACTTGCCCGAGGGGTTCACGAAAATCCGGGCCGCGGTCCCGTCGTATCCGTGTTCCTCCAGCACGGGAAAAATGATCTCGCGGGTGATCTCCGGGGTTATCACATCCGGCAGAGAAACACCGTCGTCGTGCTGCGTGGAAACCACGACGGTCTCGACGCCGACGGGTTTCCCGTCCTCGTAGCGGACCGTGACCTGGGTCTTGCCATCGGGACGCAGGTAGTCGAGCAGTCCCCGCTTGCGAACATCGGTCAGGCGGGCCGCGATCCTGTGGGCCATGTGAATGGGTAGGGGCATCAACTGCTCGGTCTCGTCGCAGGCGTAACCGAACATCAGCCCCTGGTCGCCGGCCCCCTGCCGACTGGCGGCGTCCCCGTCCTCGTGGTTGCGGACCTCAAGGGAATCGTTCACGCCACCGGCGATGTCCGGTGACTGGGATCCGATGGCCACCGTGACGCCGCACGATGCCCCGTCGAACCCGACCCGGGAGCTGTTGTAGCCGATATCCAGGACGCGTTGCCGTACCAGGGACGCCACATCCGCCCATGCGGTGGTGGACACCTCACCGGCAACCACCACCAGACCGGTGGTGATCAATGTCTCGACCGCCACTCGGGAAGCCGGGTCCTCTGCGAGAAGAGCATCCAGGACGGCATCGGAAATGGAATCTGCGATCTTGTCGGGATGCCCTTCGGTTACCGACTCGGATGTGAACAGGCGACTCAAGACTGGTTCCTTCCCGGGGTGCGTCGTGAGGATCAGGAGGGGGAATTGGCGTCGAGCTCTGCGAACGGGTCAACGAAGGTGAAAGCCGGATCGGACTCAGCGGCGGCGCGTTCGGCGGCCTCGGCCTCCGGATCGATCTGGGTGTACTGGAGGAGGTCATCCTGCAGCTCACGCAGGGAGACGGAGAGCGGTTTCTCCTGGGGTGCGACGCTGACCAACGGACCTACGTTCTCCAGGAGTCCCTCACCGAGTTGAGAGTAGTAGGCGTTGATCTGCCGTGCCCGCTTGGCTGCAAAGATCACCAGCCGGTACTTGGAATCCACCTTCTCCAGCAGATCGTCGATCGGGGGGTTGGTGATGCCTTCAGGATTGGTGCTCAAGATCTACCTCTGCAGGGTCGAATGATGGGCTTGCGGTCACAAGCCCATCAAGACTATCAAAGCCTGGACGGTATCCTCGAGCCGATCGTTCACGACCACGAAATCCGCTTCCTCCTGGGCTTCCAGCTCCACCCGGGCGGTCGCGAGCCTGAGTTTCACTTGGGAGGCGTCCTCGGTGCCCCGCCCCTCGAGACGCCTGACGAGTTCCTCCCACGAGGGCGGCGCGATGAACACGAGCTTCGCCTCCGGAAGGTTCTGCTTCACCTGGCGCGCGCCCTGGATGTCGATCTCCAGGAGCACGTCCCTACCCGAGGCGATCGCATCGGCGACATCCCTGCGGGGGGTGCCGTAGCTGTACCTGCCGTGAACCACAGCGTGCTCCAGCAGCTCTCCGGAAACCACCATCTTCCGGAATCGATGTTCGGGGACGAAATGGTAACTGACCCCGTCGATCTCCCCCGTCCGCGGCTGCCGAGTGGTCAGGGAGACGGGAATATGGATGTCGGGTCGCAGTTCGCGCAGCTTCGCACACACAGTGCCCTTGCCAACGCCACTGGGCCCGGAGATGATCCAAACCAAGGGTTGTCTGGGTGAACGCACCTTCCGATCCTAGAGGCTGCGTAGCAGAAGATGGCACAGCGAGAACCATCATGTCGGCATACCGCTACTTCACCCCCTTCTGACGTGAACTCCACGGCGTCCGCGGGACCGGCTAGGAGAAGAGCTCCTTCAGCCGGTCGATCTGATGTCGGCCCAGGCCGCGGATACGACGATTCGGTGCGATGTCGAGGCTTTCCATGATCTCCTGGGACCGCGTCACCCCGACACGGGGTAGGGCGCGCAACAGATCCACCACCTTCACACGGGAAAGGACCTCGTCCCCAGCCGCCCTGTCAAGGGCCTGGGGAAGCGTGAGGGCACCAGACTTGACCTGATCCTTGAGCTTTGCCCGGGCGCGTCTCGCCTCCGTCGCAGCGGCACGTGCCGATTCGAGCTGTTCGGTGCTCAGTTGCGGAATGGCCATCGGTCCTCCTTCGTGGATAAGTGACCGGCCTCGCAGGGGCGTATGCCCCTGCTTGACAAATCTACCCTTCTTGTGTCTCCGCTGCTTGGAGAACCAAGAATTCTTCGATGGCCCGGAGAACATCACGTTGCGATCAACGACATTTTTTCAAGCAGCCGTGTGGCCCGGGCCTGAAGTTCGTCACGGCCACCACCGATCACCTCGCGGCTGGCGGTCGGCAGCACGTGTTCCAGCGCCGGTCCGAAAGTTGCTGCCAAACCCTCGACGGTGCCGCCCTGAGCACCGATACCGGGGGCCAGGATCGAGGCATTGAAGCCGGTGAGATCGCAGCCCGGGTCGCTGTGGGTGGCGCCCACCACCAACCCGATCGCGTGGTCCCGGCCCGGGTTCAGTCCGGTGATCTCGTCGATCACGACCTGGGCCGCGTGACGTTGGATCCTCGTTCCTTCCGGATTGGAGGTGCGCGCCAGCACGTAGACCCCTCTACCCTGCGCGACAGCCAGGTCGATGGCGGGCAGCAATGCCCCGACCCCGAGGTAGGGGCTGAGTGTGACAGCGTCCGCAGCCAGCGGTGCCCCATCCCCCAGGTAGGCGGTCGCGTACCCGGTCATGGAGGAGCCGATGTCGCCGCGTTTGACGTCCAGCAGGCTGACGGCCCCCGCCTCGCGGATGTCCGCCAACACCCGCTCCAGCACCGCGACCCCTCGGGAACCGAAGGCCTCGAAGAAGGCCGACTGCGGTTTGAAGACCGCGATTCGCTCCCCCAACTCCTCCACGATTCCCCGGGCGCAGGCCTCGAGTCCTCTCACATCCGTCGTCAGCCCCCAGGCAGCCAGGACCGATGGCATCGGGTCGATGCCTACGCAGAGGTTCCCGCGTTTCGTGGTCGTTTCCGAGAGTTTTCCCGCGTAACTCATGCGCACCTCAGGAGGTCGTTGAGGCCCCGCACCAGGGCGGGGCCGGCGTAGATGAAGCCCGTGTAGATCTGGAGCAGGACGGCCCCGGCCTCGAACATCCGCATCCCGTCGCGTGGCGACATGATGCCCCCGACCCCGATCACGGGAAGGTCGGTGGTGGAAACCACCCGTTCGACGAACGCCAGGGCCCTGGTGGTCAGGGGGGCTCCACTGAGTCCCCCCTCCTCGCCGGCGAGGTGCCTGTCCTCCGCGGCCAGGCCCTCCCTGCTCAGGGTGGTGTTGGTGGCGATGATGCCAGCCGCACCGCAGTCGCGGATCACGGCGAGGGTCTCGGTCAGCTGGCCGGGTTCCAGGTCGGGGGCGAGTTTCACGAAAACCGGAATGGGATCAGTTCCCTGCGAAGCCGATTCGATGATGCATCCCAGGAGTTGTTCCAGTTCCTTCGCGGCCTGGAGGGAACGCAACCCCGGGGTGTTCGGGCTGGAGACGTTCACGGCGAAGTAGTCGGCGTGGTCCCGCAGCGCGTCCAGGGAGGCCAGGTAGTCCGAGGCGGCGTCCACCAGCGCGACCGCCTTGGTCTTGCCGATCGAGACGCCGAGCGGGACACCGAGTCTGCGGTTGCCACGTTGCACCCCGAGCTTCAGGAGCCGGTCGGCCAGGGTATCGGCGCCGCGGTTGTTGAATCCCATCCGGTTGATGACGCCCTGCGAGGCCCGGGCTCTGAACATCCGCGGCCTGGGGTTGCCGGGCTGCGCCTGTCCCGTCACGGTTCCCAGCTCCGCGTGGCCGAAACCGAATCGCGCCCAGGCCGCAGCGGCAATCCCGTCCTTGTCGAGTCCCGCGGCCACCCCGACCCGGTTCGGGAACTCGATTCCCGCGACGGTGACGGGATTGGCCACCTGGGCGGAGCGAGTCGCGGGCACGTGACCGAGCCAGGAGATCATGGCCTCGTGGATCGCCTCCGGATCGCCTCCGGCCCAGCGGAACAGGATCGGGCGCAGCAGCTTCTGGTAGGCGGCCAGTTCGGCCCGGGTGAACAGGCTCGTCACGACCGGGCCGCCCAGTCCTGGAGGGAACGGACCTCGAGGTGTCCGGCCCGTTTCGATTCGATGCTCTGCACGATCGCCGCCATCGTCGGGACCGTGGTGATGCAGGGGACGTCGGCCAGGATCGAAGCGGCACGTATCAGGTAGCCGTCCTTCCGTGGGTTCGTGTCGGCGCTGGCGCCCTGCGGGGTGTTGAAGATCAGGTCGATCCCACCGTTCTTGATCAGGTCGACGATGGAGGGGGTGGCGTCTCCCTCCACGCGTTGGCTGAGTTTCTTCACCTCCTGTACTGCGACGCCGTTGCGGCGCAGCACCGAGGCGGTCCCGGAGGTCGCGAGGATCCGGAATCCCAGGTCCGCCAGGCGTTTGATGGGCCAGATGGCGTGGCGTTTGTCCCGGTTCGCGATGGAGACGAACACGGTTCCCTCGCTGGGAACCGGGAACCCGCCGGCGCTCTGGGTTTTCGCGTAGGCGGTGCCGAAGCTGAGATCGAGGCCCATCACCTCACCCGTGGAGCGCATCTCGGGGCCGAGGAGGGTGTCCACGAAGGCGCCCGATGCGGTGCGGAACCGGTTGAACGGCATCACGGCCTCCTTGACGGCCACAGGGGAGCCAGGACGCATGTCGGTGCCGTCCCCGGTGGGCCTCAGCATGCCCTCGCCGCGGAGGTCCCGGATCGAGGCCCCCAGCATGATCCGTGCCGCGGCCTTCGCCAGCGAGGTGTTGGTGGCCTTGGAGACGAAGGGAACCGTCCGGGAGGCCCGCGGGTTCGCTTCCAGCACGTAGAGGATGTCTGATTGGAGGGCGTACTGGATGTTCAGCAGGCCTCGCACCCCCACTCCCTCGGCGATCAGGCGTGTGGAGTTCCGGATGCGTTCGATCATCTCGTCGCCCAGCGTGATCGGCGGCAGCGAGCAGGCGGAGTCCCCGGAGTGGATCCCGGCCTCCTCGATGTGTTCCATCACCCCGCCCAGGTACAGTTCCTCGCCGTCGTACAGGGCGTCCACGTCGATTTCGACGGCGTCGTCGAGGAACCGGTCCACCAGCACGGGGGCGCCGTCGCTGATCTCCGTGGCCCCGGCGATGTAGCGGTCCAGGGCGGCGTCGTCGTAGACGATCTCCATTCCGCGCCCGCCCAGCACGAAACTGGGCCGTACCAGCACCGGATACCCGATCTCCGAGGCGACCTGTTTGGCCTGCGCCGCCGATGCGGCCATTCCGTGTTTCGGGGCGGGCAACCCGGCGTTCGCCAGCACACTCCCGAAGGCGCCCCGGTCCTCGGCGAGGTTGATGGCCTCCGGTGAGGTGCCGACGATTGGCACCCCGGTGTTCTTCAGGGTCTGTGCGAGTTTCAGGGGGGTTTGACCGCCGAGCTGGCAGATGACACCCGCCACGGGACCGGCCAGGGTTTCGGCGTGGTAGACCTCCAGGACATCCTCGGCGGTGAGCGGTTCGAAGTAGAGCCGGTCCGAGGTGTCATAGTCGGTGGAGACGGTCTCCGGGTTGCAGTTGACCATGATCGCCTCGTACCCGGCGTCGCGCAGCGCCATGGTCGCGTGCACGCAGGAATAGTCGAACTCGATTCCCTGGCCGATCCGATTGGGCCCGGAACCCAGGATCAGGACCGCCCGTTTGGTACGCGCCGGCACCTCCGACTCCTCCTCGTAGGTGGAGTACAGATACGGGGTGAGGGCCTCGAACTCGGCGGCGCAGGTGTCGACGGCCTTGTAGACCGGGCGGATGTCCAGGGCCCATCTGAGCTGCCGAATGACGCTCTCGTCGAGTCCCCTGAGCCGACCGATCTGGACGTCTGACAGGCCGTGGCGTTTCGCGTGGCGCAGCAGCTCCGGGGACAGGTGGTCGGCTTCCCTCACCTCAGCGCCGGCCTGCTGGATCAGGGCGATCTGGTCGAGGAACCAGGGATCGATCCGGGTGGCCTCGTGGAGCTGCTCCACCGTTGCGCCCGCGTCGAGGGCACTCATCAGTTTCAACACCCGCCCGTCGTGAGGGCGTTTCAGCTCGGTCAGCAGAGTTTCCAGGTCCCTGTCATCCTGCCCGAGCCAGAACCCGGTGCCAGTCTCGGTGGAACGCATGGCCTTGCCCAGGGCCTCGGTGAAGTTGCGGCCGATGGACATCACCTCCCCGACCGATTTCATGTGGGTGGTGAGGGTGGAGTCCGCCACCGGGAACTTCTCGAAGGCGAACCGGGGAACCTTGACCACCACGTAGTCGAGTGCGGGTTCGAAGGACGCGGGGGTGACCCGGGTGATGTCGTTGGGGATCTC
This sequence comes from uncultured Propionibacteriaceae bacterium, assembly GCA_938012815.1. GTDB lineage: Bacteria > Actinomycetota > Actinomycetes > Propionibacteriales > Propionibacteriaceae > Arachnia. Next base: position 986 of record CALLVV010000033.1, on the reverse strand, counting down.
GTCGAGGGTGTATCCGACCGCGACCTTGGCGGCGATCTTCGCGATCGGGAAGCCCGTGGCCTTGGAGGCGAGCGCGGAACTCCGCGAGACGCGGGGGTTCATCTCGATCACGATCATGCGGCCGTTGTCCGGGTTGATCGCGAACTGGATGTTGCAGCCTCCCGTGTCCACCCCGACCGCGCGGATGATCGCGATTCCGACGTCACGCATCCGCTGGTACTCGCGATCCGTCAGGGTCATGGCCGGGGCCACCGTTACGGAGTCACCGGTGTGGACACCCATCGGGTCGAAGTTCTCGATGGAGCAGACGATGACGACGTTGTCGGCCTTGTCCCTCATGACCTCCAGCTCGTACTCCTTCCAGCCGAGGATTGACTCCTCGATCAGCACCTCGGTGACGGGGCTGGCGGCCAGGCCGGTTCCCGCGATCTGCCGCAGTTCTTCCGGGTCATGGGCGAACCCGGAACCGACTCCCCCCATGGTGAAGGAGGGACGCACCACCACCGGATAGCCGAGCTCGTCGGCCGCGGCCATCACCTCTTCCAGGCTGTGGCAGATCCGGGAACGGGCCACCTCGGGGGCGCCCCCGGGAATGTCGGTCAGGGATTCAACAATGGCCTTGAACTGTTCCCGGTCCTCGCCGCGCTGAATCGCATCGAAGGAGGCGCCGATCAGCTCGCAGCCGTACTTCTCCAGGACACCGTCCTCGTGCAGCGCGACAGCGGTGTTGAGCGCGGTCTGGCCGCCCAGGGTCGCCAGGAGGGCATCGGGACGTTCCTGGGCGATGACGCGTTCCACGAACTCCGGAGTGATCGGTTCTATGTAGGTGGCGTCCGCGAAGTCGGGGTCGGTCATGATCGTGGCCGGGTTCGAGTTGACCAGGACCACCCGGAATCCCTCGGCCTTCAGGACCCGGCAGGCCTGGGTGCCGGAGTAGTCGAACTCGCAGGCCTGGCCGATGATGATGGGGCCGGAGCCGATGACGA
>CALLVV010000032.1 GCA_938012815.1 uncultured Propionibacteriaceae bacterium | reverse complement strand
TCGCGGTCCTCGGGCAGCCCATAGACGATGCGGTCGGGGTGGAGGGTGTCGGCGATGGCATGGCCCTCGCGCAGGAACTCGGGGTTCCACGCGAGAAGGAAGTCCTTGCCGCTGGCCTCCAGTCGTTCGGCGAGTCGCTGTGCGGTGCCGACCGGAACCGTCGACTTGCCCGCCACCAGCACCGGGACACCAGGTCGGGGGGCGACGTGTTCGACGATGACCTCGACGGCCGCGTCGACTTGGCTGAGGTCCGCGCCCAGCCTGCCCGACAGCTGTGGGGTGCCGACCCCGATGAAGACTAGGTCGGCGTCGGCGAGCTGCCGCGGGTCGGTGGTGAAGCCCAGCCTCCCGGTTGCGACTCCTCGTGTCAGCAACTCGGGGAAACCCGGTTCATGGAACGGCGCCTCGCCCCGCGCCAACCGGGAAATCCTGTCCTCGTCCACATCGAGCCCCACGACGTCGTGGCCGATCTCCGCCATGCAGGCCGCGTGCACCGCGCCCAGGTAACCGCAACCGATCACTGCAATCCGCATGCGCTGAAGGGTAGCGGGTGCCGGCGACAGAGTTTCCGCGACCGGGATCAAGCCGACCGTGTCGCCCTCGTCCTGTCACCACGGCCCGGCTCCATGAGCTTCGGAGCAGGTGGCTCAGCCTCGTTTCAGGCGGGCCCGGTCCTTCTGGCCCAGCACCACCTTGCGGATCCGCACCACCGCGGGGGTGACCTCCAGACATTCGTCGGCGGCGCAGAACTCGAGCTGTTGTTCCATCGACATCAGGCGCGGCGGGATCAGGCGTTCCAGTTCCTCCCCGGTGGAGGAACGCACGTTGGTGAGTTTCTTCTCCTTGGTGGGGTTGACGTCCATGTCCTCGGGGCGGGGATTCTCGCCGACGATCATGCCCTCGTAGACCTCGGCTCCCGGGCCGACGAACAAGGTGCCCCGTTCCTGCAGGTTGAACAGCGCGTAGGAGGTGACCACCCCGGTGCGGTCGGCCACCAGGGAACTCGTCGGGCGGGTGCGGAAATCCCCGGCCCACGGTTCGAAGCCTTCCGCGACGTGGTTCATGATCCCGGTTCCGCGGGTCTCTGTGAGGAACTCGGTGCGGAACCCGATCAGGCCGCGCGCCGGCACCAGGAACTCCATCCGCACCCAGCCGGTGCCGTGGTTGACCATCTGCTCCATGCGGCCGCGACGCAACCCCATCAGCTGGGTGGTCACGCCGACGAACTCCTCGGGGGCGTCCACGGTGAGGCGTTCGATCGGTTCGTGCACCTTCCCGTCGATGACCTTCGTGACCACCTGCGGTTTGCCGACGGTCAGTTCGAAACCCTCACGTCGCATCATCTCCACCAGCACCGCCAGCTGCAGCTCACCGCGGCCCTGCACCTCCCAGGTGTCGGGGCGATCGGTCGGTTTCACCCGGATCGAGACGTTGCCGATCAGCTCCTGTTCCAGCCGGGCCTTCACCAGCCGCGCGGTCAGGTGCTTGCCCGACCTGCCCGCCAGCGGGGAGGTGTTGATGCCGATGGTCATGGAGATCGACGGTTCGTCGACGTGGATCAGCGGCAGCGGTTTCGGGTCGTCGGGGTCGGAGAGGGTTTCTCCGATGGTGATCTCCGGGATGCCGGCGATGGCGACGATGTCGCCGGGGCCCGCGGACTCGGCCGGGACGCGTTCCAGGGCCTCGGTGACCAGCAGTTCGGTGAGTTTCACGTTCTGGATGCTGCCGTCGTGGCGGCACCACGCAACCTGCTGGCCGCGTTTCAGCTCACCCGCCACCACCCGGCACAGCGCCAGCCTGCCCAGGTAGGGGGAGGCGTCCAGGTTCGTCACGTGCGCCTGGAGGGTGGCGCCCTCCTCGTAGGAGGGGGCGGGCACGTGCTCCAGGATCGTCTCGAACAGCGGTTCCAGGTTCGGTGAGTCCGGCATCTCGGAGTCGGCGGGCTGGTTCAGGGATGCGCGTCCCGCTTTCGCGGAGGCGTAGACGATCGGGAAGTCCAGCGCGTCGGAGGCGTCGTCGTCGAGCAGATCCATGAACAGGTCGTAGGTCTCGTCCACCACTGCGGAGATCCGGGCGTCGGAACGGTCCACCTTGTTGACCACGACGATCAGCGGCAGCTTCTTCGCCAGGGCCTTGCGCAGCACGAACCGGGTCTGCGGCAGCGGCCCCTCGGAGGCGTCGACCAGCAGCACCACGCCGTCGACCATCTCCAGGCCCCGTTCCACCTCACCGCCGAAGTCGGCGTGACCGGGGGTGTCGATGATGTTGACGGTCACCTCCCGGCCGTCGGGCATCCGGTGCCGCACAGCGGTGTTCTTCGCCAGGATCGTGATGCCCTTCTCGCGTTCCAGGTCCATGGAGTCCATGACCCGTTTGTTGACGTCGGCGCCCTCCCGGAAGGCACCCGACTGCCACAGCATGGCGTCGACGAGCGTCGTCTTCCCGTGGTCGACGTGGGCGACGATCGCCACGTTGCGCAGGTCGTGACGGATGGGCATGCGGGCTCCTCGAAGGTTCGGTGGCAGGGCCGCGGGAAAGTGTACGCCCTGGAAACCGGTGCTTCGGGCACGCGACGGCCCCGGGCAGTTTGCGCCCGGGGCCGGGGGAGCGGGATCAGCCCTTGAGTTTCTCGACCTGGGCCTTGAAAAGTTCTGCGGCGGTTTCCGGGGAGGGGGCCTGGTCCGTGAATGTCGTTGACTGGGCGACGACGGTGGTGCCGTTCACGCTGCCGATGATCTGGTAGATATTGGTGCTTTCGCTGCTGTCCTCAACGGTGGATTCGGAGGAGATCTTGGTCGCGACGACGTCGGTGGCGCCCTCCACGGAGGGAGCCTGCTGCATCTCAACGGTTCGTTTGGTGGGGTTTCCGGAGACGGTTCCGCTGAGTGAAGGGCATTTCTGAACGAACTCCTTGTACTTGCCGGGGGCGGCGGCATCAGAGCTCAGCAGGAGCAACTCGGACCCGGTCTGGGTGTGTGCAGTGGCACCCGCTCCGATCTGCGTGATGCCCGTTTTGACGCAATCAGCGGGCTCGAGCTGGACATCGACACCCTCGAAAAGATCGTCCAGGTTCGGGAGCTGATCCAGCTCCTCGAGCGTCACCCCCGCTACCTCACCGGTCAGGATCTTGGAGTCCAGAGCGGGATCGGGTTCCCGTTCTGTGGGGTCCGTGGGGTCTGTGGAGTTCTGAGCGGTCTCGGATGCCTTCGAGCTCTGCGATGCCGGCTGCTGATCGGTGGGCGTGGAGCCTGAGCATGCGCTCAGGGCGAGGGCGAGGGCAGCCAGCGAGGCAGCCGCGATGTGGGGGAAACGACGGAACATGAACAGTCCTCCGATTGGTTCGACGACTGGCCCAGTCTCGCATTTTCGCGGGTCACCCCCTGAGCGTGCCTACCTGTGCCCTGAAGATCGCCACGGCGGTGTCGAGGGACGCTTCCTTGCCCGTGGAGGTGTCCTCATGGGATCGGCAGGATACGGGAAACCTCTTCCCTGGCCACAGTGGGGCCGCTGGAAGCGAGCGCGGCCTCAGCGGCCCGGTGGCAGTCATCGACGGTGACCCGGGCCAGGGTGCGACGCACCGGTTCCAGCGCGCGCAGTGCCATGGACAGCGACGTCACCCCGAGCCCGACCAGCACCGCCGCCAGCGCGGGATCGGCCGCGGCCTCCCCACAGACCCCCACCGGTTTGCCTGCGCGTCTTCCCGCGCGGCCAACCATGCCGAGGAGCCGCAGCACAGCGGGCTGCCACGGGTCCTGGAGCCCACCCAGCCCCGACGCCTGACGGTCGGTCGCCATCGCGTACTGGGCGAGATCGTTGGTGCCGATGCTGACGAAATCCACCTCGGAGAGGATCTCCTCCGCCTGGAGCGCGGCCGAGGGGATCTCCACCATCACCCCGGCCGGCCCCAACCCTGCGGCGCGGGCCAGCCCCGCGAACTCCGCGGCCTCGGCGGGGGTGGAGATCATGGGCGCCATCACCCAGGTCTCGGCGCCGCTTTCCCGGGACGCCCCGGCGATGGCCTCCAGCTGCCGGGCGAGCACCCCGGGGCGGCGGGCGGCGGTGCGGTAGCCGCGCACCCCCAGCGCCGGGTTCCCCTCACCGGGGATGGTGAGGAAGGGCATCGGTTTGTCGCTGCCCGCGTCCAGGGTGCGCACCACGACGCGACGTCCCGCGAACTGCGCCAGGGCATCGCGGTAGATGATGAACTGCTGCTGTGGATCCGGCTCCACATCGGCGTCGAGGAAGCAGATCTCGGTGCGGAAAAGACCTATCCCCTCGGCCCCCGCCCTCGCCGCGGCCCGGGCCTCGGCGACGGACCCCACGTTGGCCAGCAGCGGCACGGGAACACCGTCACGGGTCTTCCCGGGGGCGCTCAACGGTTCGAGGGGGCTGGGTGCGGTGCGGGCGCCGGCGCGCTGAGTCCCATCGGGGGAGACGACCACCTCACCCGAGGTCCCGTCCACCAGCACCTCGGCCCCGTCGGGAATCGCGAGCGCGTCGCGGAAACCCACCACCGCCGGGATGCCCATGCTGCGGGCCAGAACCGAGGTGTGGGAGGTGGGGCCGCCTCCCGCGGTGACGATGCCCAGGCAGCGCTCCCGTTCCAGGGAAGCGGTGTCGGAGGGCGCCAGGTCGTGGGCCACCAGCACGAAAGGTTCCCCGGAGTCCGGGAGTCCTGGCATGGGGTGGTCCGTCAGGTGGCAGACGACCCGGTCGCGGATGTCGGTGATGTCGGTGGTGCGTTCCGCCAAAAGCCCGCCCGCCGCCTTCAGGCGTGCCACGACATCATTGGCGGCCCGCCACATCGCCGTCGCCGCCCCCACGCCGAGGGCGTCGATCAGGGCCTGTGCCGATTGGAGCAGCTCGGGGTCGCGGGCCAGGGTGGCGGTGGCCAGCATGATCTGGGCGGCCTCGTTGGCGGAGGAAGCGGCCCTCGCCTCGTAGCCGGCGGCGACCTCCTCCAGCGCGGTTTCCAGGCGGGCCTTCTCACCGGGCAGCTGCGACTCCTGGGGGCGGGCCTCGGCCGGTGGGTCGACCAGCGGGGCCGCCATCAACCGGGCGACGCCCACGACCCGGCCCGGGCTGACCCCTTGTGGGCCGGCCGGTGTCGTGACGGTCGTTTCCGGAGCCCCCGTGGATTCCCCGAAGCCGTTCGAGATCAACGACTCCAGGGCCGCCACCGCATCGGCGGCCTGTGGGCCGCGCGCCCCGATCCACACCTCGTCGCCCTTCCGGGCGTTCAAGGTGGCCAGGGCGATCGGCGACGCCGCTCCGCCCTCCACGCCGTGGCAGCGCAGCCGCACCTCGGCGTCAAAACGTCCGGCCTCCGCGACCAGCAGGGCGGCGGGGCGGGCGTGCAGGCCGGCCGCGTTCGGGAGCGTGACCCGGGTCTCCGCGTCAGCCGCCCACAGCATTTCACCGGTTTCTTCCAGTGGTTCCTCACCCGCGGAGGAATCCAGCCCCAGGGCCGTCAGCTTCGGGCCGAGCGCGGCGCGTGCCTCGTCGGCGACCTCCTCACGGGTGCCGCCCGTGGCGGAACGCACCGTGGCTGCCAGCAGACCCTCGACGAACGGGGCCGCGACCAGGATCGCGTTCGCGTCCTCGACCAGGTCCAGGGCGAACTCGGCGCTCAGCACCGCGGAACCCAGGTCCATCAGGACCACCACCCCGGCTCCTCGGTCGGCGGCCCGGACCGCGTCGGCCACCTGGGTGGCGTCCGTGCCGAATCCACCGTCCGGGGTCCCGGCGGCGACCACGATCTCCGGCCGGGTTCCGTGCACCATTTGCAGCGACAACTCCACCGCGGCCTCGGCGAGAGCCCGGGAGTGGGAGACGACGACGAGACCGACCAGAGCCACGGGTCAGCCCTCCTCGACGGCGGACACGAGGGCCTCGAACAGGTAGGTGGTGGAGGTGGCGCCCGGGTCCTGGTGCCCTGCGGAGCGCGCCCCCAGGTAGGAGGCGCGCCCCTTCTTCGCCACCAGCGGGATGGTGGCATCCCGACCCTGCTGTGCTGCTGCCAGGGCGGCCTCGGCGGCCGCCAGCGGGCCGTCACCGACGTGCGACTCGAAGGCCTCGACCGCGGGGGTCATGGCGTCGATCATGGTTTTCTCGCCGACAGCCGCCTTGCCGCGCGCGATCACCCCGTCCCGCCCGGCCTTCAGGGCGGCCGCAAAGGTGTGCAGGGACACGTCCTCGACGTCACCGAGTCTCATCCCGATTTTCATGAAGAAGGTGCCGTACAAGGGCCCGGCGGATCCGCCGACGGTGCTGACCAGGGTCATGCCAACGGACTTGAACATCGAGCCGAGAGGGGCGGTGGAGTCGAGTTTGCCCAGGGCCGCTGTGGTGCCGCGCGCCATGTTGGTGCCGTGATCGGCGTCGCCGATGGCCGCATCGAGGTCGGTCAGGAGGTTCTTGTTTTCCTCCACGAGGGCTGCGAAGGCTCGCAGCCAGGCCACGCACTGCTCGTGGGTGAGCATCACAGTCCCCACCGCAATCCCGCCGTCCTGACGGGCGCGTCCCACAGGGCCAGCAGCTCGTCGTCGGCCTTCAGGACGGTGACGGAGCATCCCGCCATGTCCAGGCTGGTGATGTAGTTGCCCACCAGGTTGCGTGCCACCCGGACCCCGGCGGCGTCGAGAAGGGCCTTGACCTGTCCGTACATCAGGTACAGCTCCATGAGTGGGGTGCCGCCCATGCCGTTGACCATGACGATGGCCTCCGAGCCGGCGAAGTCGTGGTCCGCGAGGATCGGTTCCACCAGCTGGCGGGCGATGTCCTTCGCGCCGGTCAGCGGCTCGCGGTGCCTGCCCGGTTCGCCATGGATGCCGATACCGATCTCCATCTGGTCCCCGGGCAGGTCGAAGGTGGGTCGTCCCGCGGCGGGGACGGTGCAGGAGGTCAGCGCCATGCCCATGGAGCGGCCGTTCTCGTTGACCTTCCCCGCAACCGCAACCACCGCATCCAGATCACGGCCCTCCTCGGACGCGGCTCCGACGATCTTCTCCAGCAGCACCGTCAACCCGACCCCGCGGCGGCCCGCGGTGTAGAGCGAATCCTCCACCGCGACGTCATCGGCCACCACCACCGTCTCGACGCGCACCCCCTGCTCGGCGGCCAGCTCCGCGGCCATCTCGAAGTTCATGACGTCGCCCGTGTAGTTCTTCACGACGTGCAGCACCCCCGCGCCCGCATCCGTGCCGACGGTGGCGGCCAGCATCTGGTCGGGGGTGGGGGAGGTGAACACCTGACCCGCGCAGGCCGCGTCCAGCATCCCGACCCCGACGAAACCGCCGTGCAGTGGTTCGTGGCCGGAACCGCCCCCCGAGATCACCGCGACCTTCCCGTCGCGGGTGGGTTCGGCGCGGAAGATCACGCGGTTCTCGTGATCGACCCGGACGTTCTCGTCGGCGGCGTCGATGCCCCTGAGGGCCTCCGCGATCACGTCGTCGGGCGAGTTGATCAGTTTCTTCATCGGGGTGCTCCTGCTTCGTTGCGGACCGTGTTCGTCTTCTGAATGCTCGCGCGAAACCACGTGTGGTTCAAGCAGGGAGCGTGAACATTGCACGATCGTGCCGGGGAAGGAGGCTTCGATGCGACAACTCCCAGCTGGGGTTGTGGTGCCGGTGTGGGTAGGATGCGGCAGTAAGGCCCCGGCTTTGCTGGGGCTTGCTTCACGTCTTGGAGGAAATCAATGCCTGGTGTTGTCGTGGTCGGAGCCCAGTGGGGCGACGAGGGCAAGGGCAAAGCAACCGATCAACTGGGGGATCGCGTCGACCTGTGTGTGCGCTACTCGGGCGGCAACAACGCGGGCCACACCCTCGTGGTCGGGGGTGAGACCTTCGTCATGCACCTGCTGCCCTCCGGGATCCTCAACCCCGGCACCACGACCGTGATCGGCAACGGCGTGGTGGTGGACCTCGACGTGCTCGCCGAGGAGCTGCAGACCCTCGCCTCCCGCGGGGTCGAGGTGCCGCACCCGCTGATCAGTGCCAATGCCCACATCATCACCGAGTACCACAAGGTACTCGACAAGGTCACCGAACGTTTCCTGGGTAAACGACGTATCGGCACCACCGGCCGTGGCGTCGGTCCGGCCTACTCCGACAAGGTCAACCGGATGGGGGTGCGCATCCAGGACATCTTCGACGAGTCGATCCTGCGGCAGAAGGTCGAGGCGGCCCTTGACCAGAAGAACCAGCTTCTGGTCAAGGTCTACAACCGCCGCCCCATCGAGGCCGACGCGGTCGTCGAGGCGTTGCTGACGCACGCCGACACCATCCGGCCACACGTCATCGACTCGGGAAGGTTCATCAACGAAGCCCTCGACCGCGGCGAGGTGGTGCTGTTCGAGGGAGCCCAGGCCCACCACCTGGACGTTGACCACGGCACCTACCCGTACGTGACCTCGTCGAACCCGATCGCGGCGGGCGCCTGCACGGGGGCGGGTGTCGGTCCCACCCGCATCGACCGGACCGTCGGCATCGCGAAGGCCTATACCACCCGTGTCGGTGAGGGGCCGTTCCCCACCGAGCTGCACGACGAGGACGGCGACCGGCTGCGCCGCGACGGCGGCGAGTTCGGGGCCACGACGGGTAGGCCGCGCCGCTGTGGCTGGTTCGACGCGCTCGTGGTGGAGCAGGCCGTGAAGATCAACGGCTTCACCGACGTCTTCCTCACCAAACTGGATGTCCTTTCCGGTTGGGAGAGGATCCCGGTGTGCGTGGCCTACGACGTCGACGGGACACGCCACGACGTGATGCCCGTCACCCAGTCCGACTTCCACCACGCCACGCCGGTCTACGAGGAGCTGCCCGGCTGGAGCGAGGACATCTCGGCCTGCCGTGACTTCGGGGAACTGCCCGCGAACTGCCAGGCCTACGTGAAACGCTTGGAGGAGCTGATCGGCTGCCGCATTTCCGGGATAGGGGTCGGTCCGGGACGCGAACAGACCATCATCATCAACGATCTCCTGTGAGAGGCCCTGCCATGAACACCGCCCCGGACATCGTCCCGCCCCCACTGGATGCGGCCCTCGCCGGCGACGGGGAGCTGCTGGCCGCCTGGGAACGGCTTCCTCCCAGTCATCAGCGGGAATGGATCAGGAGCATCGAGGATGCGAAGCGTCCCGAGACCAAGCAGCGGCGCGTGACCCAGCTGGGGGAGAAGCTTCTGGGAAGCTGATCCGACCCAAGGACCGTGTCGGCTTTTGGGCCGGTTTGGGATTGAAGGGGTTGCGATTCCCCGGATCTGCCTGAAGGTGAGGTGAGTATGGGGCATGACCTCGGTGGGATCTCGTAGGAAACGCGCGAAACTGAACTGGTCCGGGCAGTCATCCGGTGCCGGTGAGGAGCAGGTGCGTCCCGAGGCCCTGCAGCTGGCCAGGACGTACCTCAGGGAAGCCGGGAACGAAACGGCTCGCGGGCTTGCATCGTCCCCCGACGCCGAACTCTTGCGGCGTTTGGGCGCGTTCGGCGACGACGGGCTGCTCACCAATGCGGCTCGGCTGCTGTTCGCGGGAAACGGGCACTCGGTCATCGAGTACCGGTTCCGGGGAGGACACAAGGAACTGCGGCCGGACGGGGAACTCGCGGTGCTGGAGCAGCTGACCCTGGTGCTCGATGCCGTCCGCGACAACAACCCCGAGGTGCAGATGCCCGACCGGGTGGAGGAGAAGACCGTTCCGGCCCTGAGCACGCTGGCGGCCCGGGAGGCCGTCGTCAACGGGGTGGCGCACCGCGACTGGGTGGCCACGCACGCCACCGAGGTGGAGCAGGAACATCGCTTCGGTGCGTTGCGGGTGCGTAGCCCCGGGGGTTTCGTCAGGGGGTTCGGGGAGTACAACATCTTTTCCCGGTCACCTTTTCCCCGGAACCCGGAGCTGATGAAACTCCTGGAACCCCTGGGGCTGGTGGAGAACCGGGGCGCGGGGGTCGGCATGATGGTCACCGAGCTGATCGGCAACGGCCAGCCCGCCCCCACCTTCCGGGAGGTTGAGGACAGCAGCGTCGAGGTGCTTCTGGGCGGTCGCCCACCCGACCCGGCCTGGCGGCTCTGGATAACCGGGCTCGGGTGGCCCCGGGAACTGGAGGACCACCGGTTGTTGCTGCTGTTGCGGCGGGTGGCGGATCACCGCTGGATCGACGTCAGGACCGCAGCCAGGATCACCCACACCCCGGAGCTCTTGGCCGGCCCCCTGCTGAAGAGGCTGAGAACCATCGAGGTTTCCGGGGGGCCGCTGCTCGTCCCGGTCGCGGGTGTTCCGTCCGAGAGCCCTGAGGTGTGGACCCTGTCCCAGCCCGTCCGGGAAGGGCTGATGGAGTTGTACGACCGGCTGAGGCTCGCCATGCCGGGACGCGATCGGCAGGCCGTGGCGCGCAGCTACGTGCAGTCGCGGGGCAGGTTGTCCACCACGGAGCTGGGGTCGATCCTCGGGATATCGGCGGCGGGGGCGATCCCGCTGATCCAGAAGCTGGAACGAACCGGTGTGGTGCAGCCCGCGTGGGCGCACAGGAAGGGTCGTGGTTTCCACTACGTCTTGAAGGATCCGATTTCCAACGAAGGATGAAACCATGACGATCTGGCGCACCAAACGCATCTACGAGGAACCCACCGAAGCGGACGGCTACCGCGTCCTCGTCGACCGGCTCTGGCCGCGCGGGACATCGAAGGAGGCCGCCCACCTGGACGAGTGGTGCAAGGCCGTGGCGCCGAGCACAGCGGCGCGGCGCGACTTCGGACACGACCCGGCCCGGTTCGGGGAGTTCAAGGCCCGCTACCGCGCCGAACTGGTGGCTTCCGGTGCGGCTGAGGCCTTTGCAGAGAGGCTTACCGATAAACCGGTCGTGACGCTGTTGTACGCCGCCCGAGATCCGAGGGTCAACCATGCGGTGGTGTTGCAGGAGGTCCTGAGCGATCCCCAGGTCGCCTCGTGAGGTGAGGAACGCGTCTTTTGGCCGTGCACTGTGCCTGCCGCACGGGTCCCGCCACGTCAGGGCGTGGTACTGGGCGCCCCGGGTGTGGGAGCAGGGACAGAAGGAACCCCGGACGGTGTGGCCGACTCCGCCGGGGCCTCCAGCCACTCGACCGCCGGGTAGAAGATGCCCGTCGCCGCGAGACCCCATGCAGTGACCGCGACGGAGCCGCCCCAGGCCACATTCTGGACCTCTCCGATGTCCTGTTTGGTGGTCAGGGAGATGATTCGGAGTTTCCCGTTCTCGTCCTGCTCCTTGGAGCGTTCGGGAGCGGTGTAGACGACCTCACCGAAGACGCAGGCCGCGCCCGGGATGGCCTGCTCGGAGGATTCCCAGGACAGCATGGGGGTCGCGGAGCCGGGCTGGTGCACGGAGAAGGTGGGGTGACTCCTGCTGTTGAGGAGGATGAGCTCGCGCTGGTCTGTGTTGATGGGGGCATCTATGCCGTCGTCGAAGAAGTCATGGCTGTCCTCGTGGAATGTGACGGTTTCACCCGTGCTCAGGTTGCGCGCGCGGGCGGCGTGTTCCTCAATGAAGACGACCCGTTTCCTGGGACGTCGACGGATGATGTCGTTGTAGTAGAGCCAGTCGCCTCGAACCAGTGCGGCACTCCAGTTCGTCATGGTCTCCGTGGTGCCGGTGCCCAGGTAGATGATGACGTCCTCGTCCTCATCGGCATCAGGTACCTGTTTCATGACGGTCAACGCCTCTCCACGGCGCACATGATGGTGGGTCTCGGCAAGAAGCGTGTTCGCGTCGAACTGGACGGACAGGTCCGCGGCGTTCAGGCGCAGCCCCAGACCGCCGGTACCGGGGTCCAGCGAGGTGCCGTCAGCAGCCAGGAGGAGGGCGCTGCGATCCGCGGTGAAGGACAGTGAGACGAGGCGGGAGAGGTCTGATTCCGTGGGCATGTCGACCACGTAGGAGTCACTCACCCGAGTGGATGCCGTGATCGTGCCGTCGGCCAGGGCGATCTTCACCAGATCGACGGGGCAGGTGAAACTTTTCTTGTCCCTGTCACCAGAGGGCGACGGAACGCTGACGACGAGGTAGGCGTGGGTGTCGTCGATGAGGGCGGGGCCCTTGATCACGGCGGTGCCCGGCTCGTCCGGAGTGGTCCGGGACGTGTCTTCCAGCGTGACGACCCGGGTGGTCCAGGAGCCCTGCCCGTCGGGCAGAACGGCCCAGGTGGTGGGGCCCCGTAGATCGACGACAACGGGGCAGTGCCCGCCACGGATGATGTCCTTCAGTTCCTTGACGTGCACGCTGCCGCACAGGTAATGGTTCCGGACGGCCGTGATGGAGCCGGCGATGTTGGCGTTGGGCCACAGCGGCTGGTCGGCGAAGGACGTGGGAGTTGCCGTGTCGTTCGGTGGCGACGGCAGAGGGGTGCTCGTGGGGCTCTGCAAAGGCGCTATGGACGGCGTGGGAACACCTCCCGGGCCGTTGGAACAGGCTCCCAGGGCAGCCAGTGCGCCCGTGGAAATGGTGGCGAAGAAGGTGCGACGACGCATGAAAAAGGCTCCTCGGATGCCCGGTCAGGACTCGGGGCTGGTTGGCTGGGGCGTGCTCGGGGATGGTGACCCCGCCGTGGGGGTGTGATCGATCCAGGCGGTTGCGGCATAGAAACCGGAGTAATTGGCGATTCCCCAAGGTGTGACGACGTCTCTGACGCCAGACAACAACGCGCTTCCGGGTCCCTCCGTTTCTGTGATCTTCTCCCCGGTCGCCAGTGAGGTGAGGTCGATGTGGCGATTGCTCGTGCTCTCGGAGTCGTCCGGGTCATAGCAGGTGTAGAGGACGTCACCGAGAACACTGGCGCCCTTGGGTATTTTCTGGTCTCCTGCCTTCCAGCTGAGTGTGGGTGATGCGGCACCGGGAAGACGTATGATCAGCTGGTTCGTGCGGTCTCTTTCAGCATGCTCGGTACCCGAGATGATGGCCTGTCCATCCGATGTGATTGATGGCCAGGAGACTCCGTTTCCGACTTCTTTCTCCCAAGCGCCCTGCAGCTCGACAGTCTCGTTGGAAGCCAGGTTTCGGGCCCGAGTCCTTTTGTCGGCTCCCAGGTCACCGTAGCCGTAGTAGTACCAACCGTCACGCACCATAATCGGGTGATCATTCTTCTTGACGAATTCATGCCTGCCGTCGGCAAGAAAAATGATCATCTCGCTCGGGGAGGTTGCATATGTGCTTCCGATCGCCTGCCCGTAGGAGGTGATGGAGGTGGTGCGTTTGCTGTTCAGGATGGAGTGGGCGTCGAACTGAATGGACAGGTCTTCCGCGTTCAGCCGCAGTGCGACGTAATCGGGATTGCTCTTCTGTGCAGCCGACGACTGACGGCCCCCGTTGTCTCCTGCCAGGAGCAGGGCGGTGCGATCGGTGGAGAAGGACAGGTGCATGCCGTCGACCTTCTTGGCGAAGAAACGATCGCTGACGGTGGCGGATGCCGCCACGAAGCCGTCGGACAGGCGGATCTTGAGCATGATCACCGGACAGGTGGTCGTGTCGTCCGCGCTGGTGGTGCTCGTGTCGTCACCCTGCTGGGCCAGCACACCGAGCACGAGATAGGCGTGGGTCTCGTCGAGCAGGGCTGGGCCGACCCAGAGCCTGGTGGGGGCCTTGATGTTGTCCTTTCCTTTGTCGTAACGGCCGGTCAGAGCCACCTCCTTGGTGGTCCAGGCTCCCGTCTCGTCGAGGGTGACCGCCCGGGTCGTGGGACCCGCCACGTCGACGATGACGGGGCAGTGGCCCGACGCGAAGACGTCCCGCAGCTCATCCACTGCCACGTCGCTGCACAGGTAGCGGTCGCGGGCGGCCTTGATGCTGACATTGAGGTCGGTTCCTGGCCAGCTGGGTCGCTCTGTGAATGTGTAAGGAATTGCTTCCGGGCCGGGTGGAGGCGTCGGAGCCGGGCCCTTTCGGGAAGGAGACGTACAAGCCCCGAGAACAGGTGAAACAGAAACCAGTCCTGCGGTGATCAGAAGAGTGCGACGGCGCATGGGGCTCCACGTACAAGAAGAATGTTGGTGTAATTGTTCAGAAAGGCGGGCTTGGTTTTTCCACGCCGGTCGGATTGGTCGATTGGCATTCACATGGTACGAGAGGCGAGGGTCACGCTTGGTGTCAAGGGCCGGGGCAGTGGGTGTTCGTGTGCTTCTTGCGAGTTGAAGTCGGCCCGGTGCCATGCTCCGGGCCGGAGGCATCGGGGAGCGGGGCCGGGCATGGCTTCCGCAACAGGGCCTAGATGTCGAGTTCCCTGAACGCCGGGATCTCCTGGGCCGCTGCGATCCGGCCAGCCAGCTCCGGGTCCTTCTCGCGCAACTGGTCGAGCGTGTCGAAGATGTCCAGGGTCCGGTCACTTCGCAGCCAGAAGCTGCGGGTCCAGGTGATGGGATCGCGCCACAGGCGCGCACCCTGCCCCTCCCAGTCCTCCGGGTCGGCCGTGATCTTCTCGTGGACGGCGTACCGGCCCTGTTTGGTGATGTAGACGAACCGGACACGGACCCCGTTGGCCACCTTCTCCGCGAGGCGGAACAGTTTCCGGCCGGTGAAACGGACCGTGTGGCTGACGCCATGGTCGTCGACTGTCAGGTCGATGGTGTCCATGCCCTCGTGGCGCAGTTTCGCCCTGGCCATGTACTCGCGCAGGGCGATCGCGATGGCGGGGGACAGGCCCCCGGCCTCCTGGGCGGCTTGTTCGAAGATCTCTTTATCGTTGTCCGAGACGTAGATGGTCCTTCTTGGCACGGGGTGAGTATATGCATACGTATACTAACCAAGGAAATGTGCTGACAAGGGCTGCCGCTGCAACCGACCTCCTGCGAGGGAGCCCCGTCGGCATTGAAAGGTGCCATCC
The DNA here is from genome assembly GCA_938012815.1 of uncultured Propionibacteriaceae bacterium. GTDB lineage: Bacteria > Actinomycetota > Actinomycetes > Propionibacteriales > Propionibacteriaceae > Arachnia. The sequence continues at coordinate 17,748 of CALLVV010000032.1, read as the reverse complement.
GACAGGGCAGGGCGATTCACGTCGCGCTGTTCTCGGTGAGCCGCACCGTCCTCCACCCAGTGTCCAGGCCGACCGCCACCCCGTCGGGAAGAGCCGCTATGGTCCGCACCGGTTTCCTGAAACGGGTTTCGTGAAGCTGATCACCCGTCGCGGGATCCGTCACCCGGACCGTACCGTCGCGATGTCCCGTGGCGACGCGCAGGCGGGGAAGCGGCACCGCGAGGCCCGGTTCAAGACCTGCGGGGAGTCGGCGGGAAGCTATCTGCTGTTCGGCGTCCGGGTCCCAGAGCGTGTATCCACCGTCCCGGCCGATCACCGCCAGAAGGGTTCGTTCCGGGGCCGTGTGGGCGGTGACGCTGCTCAGCTGCTCAGAGGGGCCCTCCAGCCGCCCCACCTCACGTCCGGTCTCCGGGTCCCACAACAGGGTGACACCATCTCCGCTGGATGCCAGCCGCAGCTGGCCGCCGGGGGCGTGCCAGGCCGTGAGATCGATAGCCGCGCCCTCGTGGCCGATCAGTGAAACCCCGTCCCCTTCGCCGGTCTCCGGGTCGAGGACGCGAATGCCGGCGTCGGTGCAGATGACCGCTACCCTTGGCCGGCCCGCTGGGGTGCGCCACGCCGCCAACCGGGAGGCCGGGCCCGTTTCCCTTATCCCCAGCTCACCGATCCTGTTCCCCGTTTCCGGGTCCCAGACGTGGATGCGGCCGGCTGTTAGCACGGCCAGCCGGGGAACACCGGTACTCGACGTGAAGGCGGCCATGTGAACGGGAACGTCGTTGACCGGCAGCCTGCGCAACCGGCGCCCCGAACCGGCATCCCAGACGGAGACGCAACGGCCGCGCCCGAGCGTGGCCATTCGCGATTCGCCGTCCGCGCCGGTGAACGTCGCAATGGACCTGACGGCACCGCGTCTTCGTGTGCGCCTGAACCGGGTCAGGGCCAACACCCCCAGAGCGGTGGCGGCAACGATCTTCCTCGGGATCCGACGCATCGGAATCAGTTTCCCGGGCTCGCGGCGTCACGCGTCGTTCGATGCTTCCCGTGACGTGTTTTCAGGCCAATCATGGCCTGAACAGTACCCGGCATCGCCGACAAAACGGATACGGTGCTCAAACCCCCAACGGCAGCCGCAACAGCGCCCAGCCGTCGTCGAGGTTCACGGCCAGATCCCCGTAGCGAAACGAGATGATGGTTTCGGTGTAGTCCAAGGCGTGCATGGCGTAGGTCATCCTGCCGGTGGCGATGTCCCAGAACCTGATGGAACGGTCGAGCCCTGACGTGACCAGACGTGTGCGGCCCTCCCGGTTCGTTCCCACCAGCACGACGTCACAGAGATTCTCCTCGCCGTTGCTGAGCCGACCCAGCTGCCGACCGTTGCCCGGGTCCCAGACGCGGACGATGCAGTCGTCCCCGGTGGTGACCAACCGGGGTTCACCGTTCGCCGCGGAGAAGGAGACCACACAGGTCATCGGGCAGGACGGCCCTTTCAAGGGTCTGCCGATTGGCCGCCCCACGTCGGGATCCCAGATGCGGATGGCCCCCTCGTCGCCGACGGAGGCCAGCCAGGCGTCGCCGTGACGGGTGTTGAAGGTGCACAGGGCCCTGACCGGTCCGGCGTGGCCCGTCAGTGACCGGCCGACCTGGGTGCCCTTGACCGGATCCCAGAGCCGGATGCTGCCGTCGCTGCTGGCGGTGGCCAGTCGGATCTCCCCGAACGGGGTGGTCCAGCCCAGGATGTCGTTGATGCGCGCAGCGTGCCCGGTGAGGGGTTCACCGACGAGCTGCCCCGAATCGAGATCCCAGATCCGCAGGGACTCTTGCTCCGCGACGGCGAGCATCTGTTCATCCTGCCGGGTGGTGAACCGGACGCTGCGGGTCTCTGCCCACGGCTGGCCGGGAGGGGCCTTGAGTTCCCCGACCCACTGGCCCGTGTCGGTTTCCCAGATCTGGAGGATGTCGTCGTAGGCGTTGCGGATGGTGCCGACCCGGGGTGACCCGTCGGCGGCCGTGAACCAGGTGACCACCTGCATCTCGTCCAGCTGCTCGACGAATCTCGCCGCCGGGCGTGACTTGGAGGCCGGGTCCCAGATCCGGATGGTGTGGTCACGGGAGGCGGAGGCCAGCAGCGGGCGGCCGGCGGGACCGTAGAAGGAGGACACGGCCGTCACCCGGAAACCGTGGCCGCGCAGCGGAACCCCGACCTCCTCGCCGGTGGTGCGGTCCGTGATCTTGACGTTGTTCCCGTCGGGAACCGCCAGCAGCATCCGGCCGTAGGCGTTGGTGAACGTGGCCTCGCGTCTGGCAGAGATACCCGACAGCGGCGAGTCGACGGGTTCGTCGGTTTCCTCGCCGGTTCCAGGATCCCAGCGTCGCGCGGTGGCGTCGTCGCTCTCGGAGACGAGCAGGGTGCGGCCGTCGCGGGCGTTGCACCTGGAGAGCTCGGTGACGTCCCCGGTGTGTCCCGCCAACGTCAGATGCGGGGTCTGGGGGCGCCGGACGGCCTGCCGGACGAACCAGGTTGACTCGTCGACGGCACTCGGGGGCATGGATGTGAACCAGGCGGTGGCGAGCTGCCGGATGCCTTGCCGGTCCTGCGGGTCCGCGTCGCGCAGCAGATGACTGGCGGCCAGCATTCCCGAGACCCGGGGCGGCAACGAGTACCGTCCGAAAGCGTCCTGCATGATCCGCTGGGTCAGCTCACGCGGATTGATGCGGTCCATGGCGAGCTCGTTCTCGGCCAGTTCCTGCAGCCACGCCTGCACCCCCGACCGGGCGGGAAGCGTCACCTCCTCGTCAGGGGGGACGTCGGCGTGCATGGCGAGATGTGCAGCTGATCCCGGGTGGATGCTCATCTGGCTCCTCGTGCCTCTAGTCGCCGATGGTTACAGGTTAATCGAGGCTCCGGTACGGCGAGGGAGATTCACTGTCGGCCGAACGCCCGACAGGCCGGGGCGGCGTCACCCTGCGCTGGCGTCCCAGGCCTCGATGATGGTCTTCCCCGGCTCAGAGTCCTGGCCGTTCGCTGTCTCCGCTTTCCCGGTGGTGGTGGACTCGAAGGTCAGGGTGGTGTCGCCGCCCGTGACCGTGACCTCGAACTGGGCCCTGTCCTGCCAACCCATGCCGCGCAGTTCCCGGAAGGCGTCAGGCCACGTGGCCCGGTTCGCAGGGTCCAGGGTGAGCTTGAAACCAACGGCGTCGGTCAAGTACTCATCGACCCCGGCCAGTCCCTTGCCGTGTGCCTGCTCCAGGACGGGAAGCTCCCGCAGTACGTCGGAGCGGGGTCCCGTGGCGGTGAACCTGCTGGACCCGTCGACGCAGGTGACTCGCAACTTCAAGGGGGTGGCCAGGAAGCTGTAGGCGGTGTCCCGGCACCGGGCAGCCTCCAATTCCACCGCCACCGTTGTGCCGTCGACCCGGAGACTGATGACCCCGGGACGTTCCAGCAGGCTGGGTAGGGCAGGGACCGCTTTCTTGCTCTCGGAGGTGATCAGGTACTCGACGCGCCCGGCGTGCACCGTCCAATCACCGTAGAGATGGTCGAGAGCCTTGGGAACGTCGGTTTCGTCGCTCAGCCAGATTTCCTTCCCCCGGTAATTCGTGATGTGCACCCCTTCCCTGACCAACTTGTCCAGTGAATCCGCTTGGGCGGGACTGATATCGGGGCCGAGGTACTTGACCTTCTCCGGGTCCTGATCAGAGGTGCGGAAAACGTGGGTGTACGTGTTGAAACCTTCCCCTTTATCCCGAATCGCGCCTCTTGCGTAAGTCATGGGATCCGAGACCACGAGTTCATCCACCATGATGAACCGGTTGTCCGAGGACGTGTGTTTCTCCTTCAGGTCCAATGGGAGATCGGACCAACCCAGGTGCCGTTCCGTCGCCGCGAGCGGGAGCGGGTTATCGGCCAGGTCGATCTTGCTGTGCTCGTAGGAGGACGAGCTGCGTGCATCCTTCTCCACGTTCAGATGGACGGTCGTGGTGCCGCCCGTGACCGGCCACGCGACCCTTGCCTCCACGTAGGGAGTGGTTTTCTTGAGCGGTGAGGCCTGTAGCCGGTACTCGTCGAAGAATTTCTTGGCCTCCTCCTTGTTGGTGACGGTGACGCGCGCCTGCAGTGCGATCACTTCACCGCTGTTGTCGTCCTTGACGTCCTCCAAGGTGAGGCCGGGCCAAGAGGTTTGGTCCTTGGCCCAGTTGGTCACTTTCTGTCGGATGTCCTCGGGGGTTGGTTGTGAGTTGCAGGCACCGCCGAGCAGCGTCACCGAAACCGTGAGCAGTGCCAGAAATCCTCGAAGTCGATGCACCTTTTCAGGGTAAGGGCAGAGGGGCTCAGCAACCTCAGGGATGCTTGGGTTAACGGAGCCTGTTGACGCGACCTCTAGGCTCGGGGTGTGACCATTGTTCTGCTTCTCGGCTCCGGTGGGCGTGAACACGCCCTGGGCCGCGCCCTCGTCGCTGATCCCTCCGTACAGCTGCACGTCGCCCCGGGGAATCCCGGGCTGGCCGGACTCGGAACCCTGCACGCCGTCGACCCTTCCGACCCCGCGGCCGTGGTCGCACTGGCCCGGCGGATCGGTGCCGATCTGGTGGTCGTGGGACCGGAGGCGCCCCTGGTGGCGGGGGTGGCCGACGCCGTCCGGGAGGCAGGCATCGACTGCTTCGGCCCGTCCGCGGCTGCCGCCGAACTGGAGGGTTCCAAGGCCTTCGCCAAGGACGTGATGCGCGCCGCCGGGGTGCCGACCGCCGACGCACGCGTGTGCGCGACGCCCGTCGAGGCCGCCGCCGCCCTCGACGCCTACGGTCCGCCGTACGTCGTCAAGAACGACGGCCTGGCGGCCGGCAAGGGGGTCGTCGTCACCTCCGACCGCGCCGCCGCCCTGGCGCACGCCGAGGCCTGCGGGAAGGTGGTGATCGAGGAGTTCCTCGACGGACCGGAGCTCTCGCTGTTCGCGATCTGCGACGGCGTCACCGCGGTGCCGCTGCTGCCCGCCCAGGACTTCAAACGCGTCGGCGACGGCGATGCCGGCCCCAACACCGGCGGCATGGGGGCCTACTGCCCGCTGCCGTGGCCGCCGGACGGGCTCGTCGAGGAGGTCATGACCCGGGTGATCGACCCGACGCTGGCGGAGATGAGGCGCCGCGGCACGCCTTTCGCCGGGCTGCTGTACGCGGGACTGGCGTTGACCGGTCGCGGGGTGCGGGTGGTGGAGTTCAACGTCCGGTTCGGTGACCCCGAGACCCAGGCCGTCCTGGCGCTGCTGGAAACCCCCCTCGCCGGTGTGCTGCGCGCCGCCGCCCGCGGTGAGCTTGCCTGTCTGCCTCCGTTGCGGTGGCGCGACGGCGCCGCAGTGGTGGTCGTCGAGGCGGCGCGGGGCTACCCGGGCACCCCGGTCGGGGGAGGGAACATCGACCTGCCCGCCGACACCGACCTCGCATGGACGGTGCACGCCGGGACGAAATCGACTGATGGGAGACTCGTCGCATCCGGGGGACGGGTGCTGGGGATCGTCGGGCTGGGAAAGGACCTGGAACAGGCCCGCGACCGCGCCTACGACCACCTGTCGCTGGTCGACTTCCCCGACGGCTTCCACCGCGCCGACATCGGCATCCCACACTGAGAGGCCCTGCAGACCCTCCGGAGAATCGAGCGAAACACGTGGTGGAGACAATAGAGTTGCCCGCATGAGCATCCCCAACGTGCTGGCCACCCGTTACGCCTCCGCGCAGATGCGTGCCATCTGGGCGCCCGAGGCGAAGGTGGTCGCAGAGCGGCGGCTCTGGCTGGCGGTGCTGCGCGCCCAACGCGACCTGGGGGTCGACTTCGGGGGCGCCGACCCCGACGAGGTGATCGCCGCCTACGAGGCGGTCACAGGCGAGGTGGACCTCGACTCCATCGCGGCCCGCGAACGCGTCACCCGCCACGACGTCAAAGCCCGGATCGAGGAGTTCAACGCCCTCGCCGGCCACGAACACGTCCACAAGGGCATGACATCGCGAGACCTCACCGAGAACATCGAGCAGTACCAGGTCCTGTCCTCGCTGCGTGTGATCCGCGACCGCGTCGTCGCCACCTTGGCGCAACTGGCCCGGCTGGCCGTCGCATGGGCCGATCAGCCGCTGACCGGTCGCTCCCACAACGTCGCGGCCCAGATCACCACCCTGGGCAAACGGTTCGCCACCGCCGCCGACGAGCTGCTGGTGGCGTACCGGAGACTGGAGGAACTCATCGCCCGCTACCCGGCGCGCGGGATCAAGGGGCCGGTCGGAACCGCCCAGGACATGCTCGACCTCCTCGGCAGCGACGCAGACAGACTGGCCGAGCTGGAACGCCGGGTCACCTCCGAGCTGGGTTTCGAGGCCGTTCTCACCTCCACGGGACAGGTGTATCCGCGCAGCCTCGACTACGACGTCGTCACCGCCTTGGCGCAGACCTCCGCGGCCCCGTCGAACGTGGCCACCACCATCCGTTTGATGGCGGGTCTCGAATTGGTCACGGAGGGGTTCAAGGAGGGGCAGGTCGGCAGCTCCGCCATGCCCCACAAGATGAACACCCGCTCCTGTGAGCGCGTCAACGGGCTGTCGGTGATCCTGCGTGGCTACGTCTCCATGATCGGTGAGCTGGCCGGGGACCAGTGGAACGAGGGCGACGTCTCCTGCTCGGTGGTGCGGCGGGTGGCGCTGCCCGACGCGTTCTTCGCACTCGACGGGCTGTTCGAGACCTTCCTCACCGTGCTCGCCGACTTCGGGGCTTTCCCCGAGGTGATCGCCGCCGAGTTGGACCGCTACCTGCCCTTCCTGACCACCACGAAGGTGCTGATGGCGGCGGTGCGCAGGGGAGTGGGTCGCGAGGAGGCCCACGAGGTCATCAAGGAACACGCGGTCGCCGTCGCGCTGGAGATGCGCCACGGCATGAGGACCAACGACCTCCTCGACCGCCTCGCCGCCGATCCCCGCCTCAGACTGACCCGCGACGAACTGGGCGCGCTGGTCACCGACCCCCTCGACCTGGCGGGCACCGCAGGGGCGCAGGTGGCGCGGATCGCGGAGGAGGTCGCGGAAATCACTGCGACCCACCCGGAGGCGACCGCCTACCGCCCGGGAGCCGTGCTGTAGGGGGGGAGAACCCCGCACTCAAAAGGCCCATTCACAGCCACCCTCAACTGTGCTCTGACCATGGGTTTTACCGATCGACGTGCCGCCTGTGATTAAGCCTCATTCCGTGACGGCCGTCTCTTCTTGAGCGCTCTCCCAGGCGCGGATCGCGCCGTGGAGACGAACCGAAATCGCCACGCAGCCCAGGAAACACAGCCCAGACACGTAGAACGGGACCCGCAGATCCAGTGTCGCAGCCATCCACCCACCCGCAGCCGCCCCGGTCGCAAGGCCAAGATAGCTCAGCAGCCGTCCCGCAGACCCGATTCGTCCCAACAGGTCCTGCGGAATGATCTTCTGTCGAACCGAGCCGGCGAGCACACTCCAGACCACCGCATGACAGATGTACGCGGCCATCGCTACTGCTGCGACGAAGGTGTTCGAAGTGGCTCCGCAGATGGTGATCGAGACAGCCCCCAGAAACAGAGCCAGGACGATGCCGGTGCCGTACCCGAATTGCTTACGGAGCCGCGGCGAAACGAAGCTCCCCAGGAGCCCACCCAACGCCGAGAAAGACATCATGAGTCCGTAGCCTCCACTGTCCAGCCCAAGGATGCGTTGAGCGAAGACAACGAGGAATGAGAAAGGCAGGCTGTAGGCGAAGCTCGCTAGCCCGTTGATCGCGACCAGGCCAGCGACGATCTCGTTCCTGCGGAGCCACGCCAGGCCCGTACTCAGATCGTTCCAGATGGATGTACGTTCCGCACCAGCCTCACTGCCTCGGTACGGTCCCCGTAGGAGGAAGAAGGCCAGGGAGGCGACGCCGCAGGCAAAGGAACTAGCCCCAATGGGCAGTGCGGCGGTCACCGCGAACAGGAAGCCTCCCAACGGGGGCCCAACGAATTCATCAATGACGAGCTGAGCGCCGGTGATCTGCGAGTTCGCCCGATCGAGTTCCTTGGCTGGAATGATTGACGGGAGTACAGAGAACACTGCCGTGTCGGATGTGGCCTCGACCAGCGCCACCGCGGCGTAGATGACGTAGAGAAGGGGTAGATTCACGGCACCTTTGACCAACAGGATGGCGAGGGCGCCGTAGGCGAGGAATCGCAAGAGATTTGCCACGTACAGCAGATGACGGCGATCAAAACGGTCGATCATGACGCCGATACCGAGCACCGCACCGATCCGGGGAACCGTGTAGGCAACAGTCAGGCCGGAGACGGCCAACGGATCTTTGCTCAGCGCAGTAGCAATCAGGGGCATGGCGATGAATACCAGTCCATCGCTGAGGTTGGATGCCGCGTTCCCGACCCACAGCTTGCGGTATTCAAGGTTCCTCACGAAGGTTCCGATGCTTTCGGCATGTTCACGTCCTCTTCAAGCCGGACTGCTAATAGGTTTTGTGGAGGGTGGCGAAAACCTGGATTGTGGTTTAGGCTGCCGTCTCGGTTTGTTTCCATTCCTGGTGGACTTCGTTTGGGGTGCGGTATCCGATTGTGGATTGAAGCCTGGTTTGATTGCAGTCGGTGTTCAATCCATGATGTTGCGTCCTTGAGACTTATTCACGGGGTTTTTGAATTTCCCCAAGTGGCGTTTTGTCTCGAGGGGGTGTGGGGACGGCTTGCCCGATCTGAGACAATTCAAAGTGTCCCGCCACAAAGAATCTCAGGAGAAAGACAAGCCGCTGCCGTGAATGCTATCACAAGCCTTGACCGTGACTAGATCCTTGGTCCGTGTGAACTGATCCACCCCGTTCCGGAAACCCATCCGGCAGCAGGGTCTCGTGCCCTGGGATTGTTCCGCCGCATCCAGGTCACTTTGTTGATGTTCGGGCACAATCTCACTCAGGAGTTGCTGACAGACATTCACGCGGGTTTCCCAAACCACCGTCTCACGAGTGGTCGCGGTCTACACTTCCTTGATCGCCGAGGCCATCCAAGGCGTGGGTGCCTGATGTGGGGGACCTCGACCCGGATCCGGCAGCACGCTCATCGACGGTACCTTGGTGTCCTGCTTACCATGGCCCAAGCGTGCTGAGTTGTGACTGGGGCAAGCACCACACGACGGGGATGAATCCGCAGGTGGCCGGACACCTCGCCTGGCTCTCAAAACCATCAGTGGAGAGTGTTCATGATGCGAAGACCATCACGGAGGCTTACTCACAGCCGTCCTCAAGCGTTGTCTGACCAGGGTTTCGCTGGCCGAGGTGTTGCCCGTGAACAAGCCTCAAGGGATACGCGATGGTCGCGGTAGTTGTTGCGAGCCCCTGACGCGATCGCTTGGAGCCATGTCAAAGGTGGCGACTGGAAACGTCGGATCGCGTCACTCGTCGACGGGCTCGAGTAACCGTCACCATGAAGCGCGAAACCCGGCTCACCGACCGTCCGGAAGGCTGCCGAACTCACTTCGCACCGCTACTGCCGCGCGCATCACCACTGTAACCCGGGCAGGATGTGGCTTCTTCAACGGGTCTGCTGTTTGGCTGTCGGATGGTTTCGACACGGGCTGCTCCTTCGTCGCGGCCCGGCTCAACCAGCTTCAGGGAGAGAACGCTCACGTGCTGGCTCAACCAGCTTGAGGGGCGGCAGTTGGTTGAGCCGGCCTGCTCGCATCCGGAAGAACACCCCCCTTGGTTTCACCCCGCAACTCCCGGGTTTCCGTCACGTCTGCACCCTTGGAGGGTTAGCATTCAAAGACTGTCAGGAGTTCAGAGGAGCGTCATGAACCAGTCTTCCCAGAACACCAATCCAGCCAAACCGGAACCTTCGGGTAGCGGGACCCCCGATTTCATGCTCGGTGAATCAACCAGTCAAGTGGGTGAAGCTTCCGAACCGGTCGGCGCGTCAACCGGATCCGCTGGTGCCGCTACCGGGCAGCCCTGCCAGACGGACGAGGCAGCCACCTTCAACCGCTACCTGTATGCACCCGAACAGTCATCGTCCAGGTATGACCCCTACGCCGCGGGCCAGTTCCCGTCCCAGCGCTGGGAGGACCCGAGCCGTGACAGTGTTGCGAGCTGGGTCGGGGTCGTGCTCCTCATGGTCATCCCCTTGGTGAACCTCATCACGGTCCTGGTGATGGCGTTCTCGTCGAGTTTCTCGCGCGCCAAACAGAACTTCGCCCGCGCCATCCTGCTCGTGATCGGCATCTTGATAGGTGTGATGTTTCTCATCGGCCTGGCCTCCGGGGCAATGTTCTGGGTCGTGCGGCGCTGACACGGTCAAAGGGGCTGCCGACCGGGTCTTGTCCGGTCGACAGTCCCTTCTTCCGGGAAGGTCACGAGGCAGCAGTGAGGGCCTCCCGCCACTTCATGGGTTTGCCGGTGCGCAGCAGTCCGCGGTCGTAGATCCGGGCCGCGAACCAGACCGCTGCGACGGTGGTGAGGATGAGCAGCGCCAGCGAGACGAATGGTTCCCAGCCGGCGCTCTGGCCGAGGAAGATACGCACCGGAACGGCAACCGGGGCGGAGAACGGGATGTAGCTCATCACCGTCATGGCCAGGGGATTGCTGGTGCCGAATGCAACGCCGAGGTAGGGCAGCATCACCAGCCAGCTGAGGGGCTGCAGCGCGGTGTTGAGGTCCTCGGTGCGGGAGACCAGCGCGGCGGCCGCCGCGTACAGGGATGCGATCATCACGAACCCGAACAGGAACAGGACGACGAACCAGACGATGGGCCACACCAGGTTTGCCACCGGCAGGACGCTGCCGTTGATCGCCAGTCCTCCGAGGACAGTGGCCGCGATGGCGAGGATCTGCGCCAGTGCCGCAGCGGAGTTGCCGATGATCTTCCCGGTGAGCAGCGCCTTCGAGGAGATGCTGGACAGCGCATCCCGGCGGGAGGTGCTGGAACATTTCGCCGCGCTCCCGGCGCTTGGGAGCACCGTCGTGGTCGTCACCCACGATCCGACCGTCGCCGCCGCGGCATCGCGAGTGCTCTTCCTGTACGACGGCGTGATCGTGGATGACCGCAGCGGTCTCGGGGCCCGCGACATCGCCGCCAGGCTCACCGATCTGGAGGCGCGCTCATGAGGGCCCTGGAGATGATCCACCTGTCGACGCGGCTGGTGGTGCGCCACCTGGGGTTGTACGCCGGATGTGCCTTCACCATCGCCGCCACGGCGGTGGTCACGGGCGCCGAGACGACCGTCGCGGCGGCTTTCGGCGATCCCGGACGGGTCTTCGCCGACGGCCTGGCCCGCGAGCAGGTGACGAAAACCGCGCAGCTGGCCGGCTGGCTGCTGACGGCGATGTGCGGACTGGCCATCGTCATCTCCGGTTTCCTGGTGTTCTCGGCCGTGAAGCAGGTCGTCTCGCTCCGGCAGCGGGAACTGGCGTTGCTGCGGCTGGCCGGGGCCGGCCGGTGGCACGTCTGCGTCATGGCCTTCCTGGAATGCGCGACGCTCGCCCTGGTGGCCTCCGCGCCGTCGGCGCTGCTGGGAGGTGCGCTCGCCTCGCCCTTCTTCGAGATGCTGAAGACGGTCGGGATGTTCAGCAGGGTCGGGCTCGATACCTCCGTGCAGGCGCTTCCTATCGTGGTGGTGACGGCGGTCCTGGTTCTCACCTCCGCGACGGCCGGCCTGCTGGCCGCGAGGAGTGCCACCCGGGGGGATCTGATCGGCAGCGCCGATCCGCTGTCCGGGCGAATGCGGCCCCTGCAGGTCGCGGGACGGCTGATCGTGGCCGGGGCGTGCGTGTGCGGTGTGGTGCTGATCGGTCCGGACAGCGATGCGGGTCTGGCGATCCTGGTGCCGGTGATCGCGGTCGTGCCCTTGCTGGCCCTGGCTCCCTTCCTCGTGCCCGTGGTCACCTGGCTGGCCGGGAGGGTGCTGGCGCCCATCATGTCCGGTCCCGCCATGCTGGCGGCCGGGCGGGCCTCCAAGGACCGCCGCCGTTACGTCGGTGTCGCGATGCCGTTCATCCTCGCGGTCGGGCTGCTCGGTGGTTTCCACATCGGAAACGCGGTTGACGAGCATCGGACTTTCAGGGCGTACGGCGAGCTGCTCACCGCGACGGCCGTGGTGTCCGTGCCGGATGCGGCGAGTGCGGACCGGGTGGTGGATCTCATCGGCGGCAGCGCATCCACCATCGCGCGGCACACCTCCGCGATTCGGCCCGTGGCCGATCCCGCCGGGAATCTCGAACTGAAATACCTGAACTTCGTCGACCCGGTGGCGTACGCGGAGCTGTGGAGCCAGCAGGTGGTCTCCGGGGATCTCTCACAGGTCGGTGGCAAGTCCATCGCATCCAGCGAGAAGGGCGACGAGGTCGGTGACACCTACACCCTCGACGACGCGGCCGGGAAGCCGGTCACCCTGAGAGTGGTGGCGGTCGTCCGCGACCCCGTCAACGACGGTCTCTTCCTCGACTGGACGCAGCTCGCGGCAATGACCGGCGGCCGCGCCGGGCCGCCGACGGTCTTCGTGAACGGAACCAGCGACACCGGGGAGCTCGCCGGGAAACTCGATGAGAACTCGGTGGCGGGCTCCGTCACGGACGTGCCCGGTTACGTGCAACGACGCCTGGAGGCCCGGCACGTCGCCACCGCCAATTCGAACATCGGCCTGTTCGGGACCATCTATCTGATGAGCCTGGTCGGTATGACCCAGATGGCCATCGCATCGAACCTAGGACGTCGTCGCGAATACTCCACCCTGCGCTCGCTCGGTGTCGGTCGTGGGGGAGTGATGGGAGTGGTCGCGGTGGAGGCGGTGATCCTGCTGGTCACCTCGGCGATCCTGATCCTCGGGACGCTGCTGGGGCTCGGCGCGCGATACGCGCTCGGCGACGCATCCCTGGTCGGACCCGCGATCGTCGATGTGCTGTCGCAGACCCTCGGCGCCTTCGGGTTCATGAGTGCCTTTCTAATCGCAGGAAACGCTTTCGGTGCGTTCCTGGCGGCAGGGGGCGATCCGGGACGGGCCTGACGGGTGGCCTGCCCTCCCGCCGGAAACGCCTGTCTTCCTATCGTTTGCCTGCCTTCTTGCCGTTCGCCTGTCTTCCATCCGGAAACGCTTGTCCTGTGGTCGTGTGCCTGCGCTACAGCGCAAGCACACGACTGCAAGGCAGGCGTTTCCCGCCGTCCGGCAGCGGAGCCCCTAGGCTGGTGTCGTGAGCCAGTTCGAATCGCTTGGTCTGCCCCTCATCCATGCCGGGAAGGTGCGTGAGATGTACGCGTTGCCCGGAGGTGAGGTGCTGATGGTGGCCACCGACAACATCTCCGCCTTCGACCACGTCCTGCCCACCCCCATCCCTGACAAAGGGGCCGTGCTCACGCAGCTGTCGCTGTGGTGGTTCGAACGGCTGCGCGATCTGGTGCCCGACCACGTCGTCTCCGCGGACGTTCCCGACGTGGTCAGGGGCCGCGCCATCGTCGTGGAGAAACTCGACATGGTGCCGGTCGAGTGCGTGGCGCGCGGCTATCTCACCGGATCCGGCTGGGCCGAGTACCAGCGGTCGCGGACGGTGTGCGGGGTGCCGCTGCCCGACGGGCTGCGTGACGGGGACAAGCTCCCGGCCCCGATCTTCACCCCTGCCATCAAGGCCGAACTGGGGGAGCACGACGAGAACGTCGACCTCGCCACGATCGCCCACCTCCACGGCGACGACCTGGCCGTCCGGCTGCGCGACCTCACCCTGAAGGTGTACGCGCGGGCCGAGCGGATCGCCGCCGGGCGGGGCATCATCCTGGCCGACACCAAGTTCGAGTTCGGGCGCCGCGACGACGGAACCCTCGTCCTGGCCGACGAGGTGCTCACCCCCGACTCGTCGCGGTTCTGGGACGCGGACCTGTGGAGGCCGGGGGAGTCGCTGCCCAGCTTCGACAAGCAGTACGTCCGCGACTGGCTGGCCGAGGAGTCCGGATGGGACCGGGAGACGACCCCGCCGGAGCTGCCCGCCGAGGTGGTCGAGGCCACCCGCGCCCGCTACATCGAGGCATACGAACGCCTGACCGGCCGGTCGTTCCGGGAAACCCCTGCCGTATGATCGCTGAATGATGCACCGGGACCATCTCGCGGCGCTGGCCCGTGAGACCGTCGAGATCATCGACCGCGGCTTCTACCTCAACGGCCGCGGTGAACGCGTCGAGCTGCGCGAACAGATCGAGCACGCCGTCGCGGGGACCGTCGAGTACGCCCCCGACGCCGAACTCCCGAATCCGGAGCCGAAACCCGGGAGAGTGCACGTCGAGGTGTATCAGGCAGGTACCCTCAAGGCCGCCCACCAGTTGCGGGATGCGGATCCCGTCGCGCTGAACTTCGCCTCCGCCAAGCACCCGGGCGGGGGTTTCCTGCTGGGCGCGCAGGCCCAGGAGGAGGAACTCGCCCGCAACAGCGCCCTCTACGCCTGCATTCGCGATCGCGACATGTACCGCTTCAACCGCGACCACGAGCGGTCCTACACCCACGCGATGATCTATTCACCCGCCGTGCCGGTGTTCCGGGGCGGAGACGACTCCCTCGTCGACCAGCCGTGGCGGACGGCCATCATCACCGCCCCCGCCCCCAACGCGGGAGTAGCGAAGTGGCGCACCCCCGGGGAGACGGCGCGGCTCGAGGCGGCGCTGCGTGAACGCGCCCGCCGGGTGCTGGTCGTCGCCCACGACCACGGCCACCGGAACCTGGTGCTCGGCGCCTGGGGGTGCGGGGTCTTCCGCAACGATCCCGGTTTCGTCGCCGCCACCTTCCGTGACCTGCTGGCCGGTCCGTTCTCCGGGGCCTTCGACCTGGCGGTCTTCGCCATCCTCGACCGGACGAGGGACCAGAACGTGCTCGAACCCTTCCGCGCAGCCTTCATCTGACCCGGTTTCTCAGGCGACCTGCAGATTTTCCCCGGCCTGGTCGAGCATCGCAACGGCATCGGCGTCGGCGTCCACTGCCCCACCCCAGTAGACGGCCAGGCCGGCCGGGTTGCCGACGTCCAGGGCGACGGCCACGAACAACGCCCCGCCGGCCGGTGCCCGGGAATTGACGGCGTGAATCCGCACCCGGTGTCCCTGCCTGCCATCGACCGTGACGGCCTCCGAGGCCAGTACCTCGTGGGATTCGTAACCCCCGAAGCTGCCGCCGGTCAGGTGGCATTCGATGACCTGCCTGGCGGTGGTGGCCGGGTCGGTGAACCCCTCGGATGCGGGGGCCCTGCCGATGGACAGGAAGGACACCCAGGCGGAGCCCGGATACTGGTAGATGCGGGCGGTGGCGTCGGTCAGCAGTTGGGAGATGCCCGTGGCGTTGGTTCCGCCCGACGGGGTCGGGACGCTGAGGCCGGCGGCCGTCAGCCGGGAACCATCCGTCGAGGACGTCGTCCTGACGTCGACCCGCGGGCAGGGCACCTGTTGTCCACCGCTGGGATCCAGTGCCGTCGGGGATGGGGAGGGCGAATCCGGCGCCTGCTCATCCCAGGCGCTGCCCGTCGGTTTGGTGGACACGGTGTCCGCGGGAGTGGTTGGTTGGAGGCCCCGGCCGAGCACGCTCCACACCAGCAGCGCAACCGCGACGACCCCCACCGCCAGCACGACCCACATCACCAAGCCGCCCTTCCGGCCGGGAGAACCGGGCGTCGTCGTGGTTCGCCGGGGCTCGGAGCCGCCCTTCCATGCGCTGCCGTCCCAGTAACGCATGCGGTTTTCGGGATCCTCGGGATCCGGATACCAACCGGGTAGCGACATGGCATGAAATTGTAGGACAAGGCGGGTTCTGGCCCGATAGGGTGCTGCCATGCCACGCGTCGTCGTCAACGTCATGCCCAAACCCGAGATCCTCGATCCGCAGGGCAAGGCGGTCACCGGTGCCCTCGCACGCCTCGGATTCGATGGGATGACCGTCCGTCAGGGCAAACGTTTCGAGGTGGAGGTGGACGGCGAAATCACTCCTGAGGTCCTGGAACGGGTCTCCCAGGCCGCGGAAAGACTGCTCGCCAACACCGTCATAGAAGCCTATGAAGTGGTGGCCGGTTGATGCCCCGCATCGGTGTTGTCACCTTCCCGGGATCCCTCGACGACCACGACGCGCTGCGTGCCGTGAGGCTGTGCGGTGCCGAGGCTGTCCCGCTGTGGCACGGATCGGACTCCATCGACGGCGTGGATGCCATCATTCTCCCGGGCGGGTTCTCCTACGGTGACTACCTGCGCTGCGGTGCCATCGCGCGGTTCAGCCCCGTGATGGGCACCGTCATCGATGCCGCGAACAAGGGCCTTCCCGTGCTGGGGATCTGCAACGGGTTCCAGCTGCTCTGCGAGGCCCACCTCCTCGACGGGGCCATGATCCGCAACGTCGACCAGCACTTCATCTGCCGCGACGAGCGCCTCCGCGTCGAATCCATCGACACCACCTGGACCTGCGGTTTCACCAAGGGTGCGGAGATCGTCATCGCTTTGAAGAACGGTGAGGGCAACTACCAGGCCGCCCCCGAGACCCTGAAACGCCTCGAGGACAACGCCCAGGTGGTTTTCCGCTACCTCGACAACCCCAACGGCTCTGCCAACGACATCGCCGGTATCACCAACGAGCATGGCAACGTCGTCGGTCTGATGCCTCACCCGGAACACAACGTCGAGGCGCTGACCGGGGTGTCGCTGGATGGGCGCAGGTTCTTCGAGTCGCTGATCCAGTTCCTCACTGCCCGCGCCTGAACGTCCTCACCGGTCCCTGCGAAGCGACCCCGGCCGGGAGCGCCGTGATCGGCTCAATCGCGCGAAGCAGTTGTGCCCGCGCCCTCGTCAGTGGGATCACATACACTTGAAGGCAAAAGTCATCGCGATTCTGAAGGAAACCCAACATGGCGAATCCCGTGTTCAGCCGCAGCTCGGCTTTCAACCGGCCGTCTGCCTACCAGCAGCCCTACGGCTACCCGCAGCAGCCGTACGGCTACCAGCAGCAGCCCGGGTACGTGCAGCCCCAACCGCAGCCCACCGCGGGTGTCATGACCATGGACGATGTCCTGGCCAAGACCTCCATCACCCTGCTCGTGGTGTTCGCGGCCGCGGCGGCGACGTTCACGCTGCTGCCGCTCAGCCTCGTGTTCCCGGCGATGATCGTCGGCGGGCTCGGCGCTTTCGTCATCTCCCTGCTCGTCGTGACCCGGCACAAGGTGCCGGTGGCCGGTGTCCTGGTCTACTCCGCACTCGAGGGTCTGTTCATCGGTGGCATCTCGAAGTACTTCGAGATGCAGTGGCCCGGCATCGTCGTCTCCGCGGTGCTGGCCACCTTCGTGACGGCGGCCGCCACCCTGGCCGTCTACAAGTTCTTCAACATCCGCGTCACCGCCAAGTTCCGGAAGATGGTGACCATCGGAACCACGGCCCTCGTGGGCGTTTTCCTGGTGAACTTCGTGCTCGCCGTGTTCGGCATCAACACCGGGCTGCGGGCCGTGGGCAGCAACGCCGGTCTGCTGGCGATCGGCGTCTCGATCCTGGCCGTGTGCCTGGCCGTGTTCAACCTGGTGATGGACTTCGACTACGTCGAGCGCGGCATAGCATCCCAGGCCCCGGCCCAGGAGTCGTGGCGGGCGGCCTTCGCCATCACCGTCACCATGGTGTGGCTCTACGTCGAGATCCTGCGCATCCTGTCCTACTTCAGGGATTGACCCGGTAAACGGGCTGCTCCGGGACCCGGTGATCAGCGGCTCGGCAGTTGCTGGTTCAGCACCTGCCGAGC
>CALLVV010000031.1 GCA_938012815.1 uncultured Propionibacteriaceae bacterium | reverse complement strand
CGGGTCGTCGGTCACCAGGACCTCCGGGTCGGTCCAGACCGCGACCTCCATGTCCCCGGACAGGCCGGCCGCCACGTCGCGGGCGATCACGCGACCTCCGGGGCCGGTGCCCGCGGGAACGGCCGCGATGTCGACGCCCTCCGCGGCAGCCAGGTTGCGGGCGCGCGGACTGGAGCCGCGTTCGTCACCAGCCACGGATGCGCCGGTGGGCACCGGCACCGGGGACTCGGCGGCCGCGACGGCGGTCTGTTCGGGGGCCTCTTCCTGCGCGGCACCGAAACCCACCTCGGCCAGCACGGGGGCGGGGTCCTCGCCGGGTTCCCCGACCACGAGGAGGGGCTGCTTGACGGGGACGTCGTCACCCTCGGCCCACAGCAGCTTCAGCACGGTTCCGGACGCGGTGCTGGGCACCTCCATGGAAGCCTTGTCGGTCTCCACCTCACAGAGGATGCCGTTCTCGGCGATGGTGTCGCCCTCCTTGACCAGCCAGGACACGATGAGACAGGACTCGACGCTGTTCCCGAGGGCCGGCATGACTATGACGGTTGCCATTTGGTTTCTCCTAGACGATGCGAACGTGGGTGTGTTCCTTGAGGGCCTCCACGGCATCGTCGGGGAGACCGGAGTCGGTGATGATGCCCGTGATGGCATCCAGCGGCAGGAAGGAAACGAACCCCGCCTGCCCGAACTTGGAGGAATCGGCGACGAGCCAGGTCTCCTCAGCGCGTTCCCGCATGGTGGTGGCCACCTGCGCGCCTTCCACGAAACGCGTCGTCAGACCGCGTTCGGGAGAGAAACCGTCGGTGCCGAGGAAGGCGATTCGGGTGTTGAAATCGGCGATGGCGCGTTCCGCGAGGGGGCCGACGAGGGATTCCGATTCGGGCCGGAACACCCCACCCGCGAGGATGATGTTCAACGCGGGGTTGGCGCGGGCATTGTTGAACACCAGCGTCGAGTTGGTGACGATCTGCACCCCTCGCCTGCCGGTCAGGTGCCGGGCGATCAGCGCCGCGGTGGTGCCGGCCTCGATCATGACGGTGTCGTCGTCGCCGATCAGCTCCGCGGCGGCCTGCGCGATCTTCTCCTTGGCTTCCACGTTGACCTGCTGCCGTTGCAGGATCCCCTGGAGAGTGATGGGTCGCGCCCCACCCCGGGTGCGCACCAGCATGCCCTGCTGTTCGAGGGTGCGCAGGTGGCCACGAATGGTCACCTCGGAGACCCCGAAGTCGTTGGCCAGACCGGAGACGCTCAGCCGCCCGTCATCGGCCAGCTTCGCGAGGATCGCGCTCTCGCGTTCCGTGCGTTCCACCGCCATCGCTGGACCCTTCCGCTTACTTACGAAACTCTTTCGCAAGACCTACGATACCCTATCGTTTCCGATCGTCAAGAAACAGGGACGCACGTTGCCGGGCCTCCCGGTTCCGCATCCTGACCACCCCGCAGACGTCGCCAACCCCGGTTTCGCCGCTTGCCTGCGCGGGCCAGGCGACCACCGACCCGGGAGGAAACGGACGGAACCGGCCGCCGGGGCCGGTTTTCGGCACGATCGAACAGCCGAAAAGCCGACGGGCAATGGGGACGCGACTTCACGCTGACAAAACCCCAACAAACCATGGCCTTTTGTACGACTCCCGCGAGCCCCGTCAATACACGAATCGCACTTTGCCCACGGTAAACTGTCAATCGGCATAAGTTAACTCCAGCCAACCTGCGCGTCACCCTGTTTTCCAGAGAAATCAGTTAAAACAACTCCGACAGGAGGCTCCGTGTCCCCGTCACGCCGATCCCGGCGGCGCCGCTCAAAGGCTGACCTGTCAGCCGTCAATGCCAATACCGAACTCGCGCTCGTCGACGACCTAGCCCCCGAGGAACGTCGCGCCTCAATCTCCGGGCGCTACTCCCCCACCCTGCTCCTGGTCGCCGTGTTCGCCTCGATCGGGGTGCTGGCCTACGCGGGCTTCCTCCTGAACCCCAACTTCAGGGGTGACCTCATTCCCTGGCTCATCGTCATCTCGTGCGAGCTGATCCTCATCTTCCAGGCGTCCATGGCCCTGTGGACGATGCTGTCCGGTTACGGCCGCCAGCCCAACTACAGGTTCCAGACCGCCCAGGCGGAGCTGTACGACCCACAGCTCAACGCCCAGCTGGGGATCGAGGACGACCCCGCGAAGTGGCCGATGCACATCAACGGACGCCAGATCGACGTGGACGTGCTCATCACGGTCTACGGCGAGCCGCTGGACGTCATCGAGACCACGGTCAGGGCGGCCATGGCCATGCACGGTCGCCACACCACATGGATCCTGGACGACGGGGACTCCGACGAGGTGCGCGACCTGGCCAAGTTCCTCGGCTGCCGCTACGTGCGTCGCCTCGGAAGCTCCGGAGCCAAGGCGGGCAACGTCAACAACGCCCTGTCCGTGGCCAAGGCCGAGTTCTTCGTCATCTTCGACGCCGATTTCGTCGCCAAACCCGAGTTCCTCTACGAAATGATCCCGTTCATGGAGGACCCGAACGTGGCCTTCGTTCAGGCCCCCCAGGTCTACGGCAACCTCAACAACATCGTCTCCCGGGGCGCCGGATTCATCCAGATGGTCTTCTACCGGTTCATCCAGCCGGGCCGCAACGAGTTCAACGCCGCCTTCTGCGTGGGCACCAACGTGCTGTTCCGCCGGGCCGCCGTCAAGGACATAGGAGGGATCTACACCCAGTCCAAGTCGGAGGACATCTGGACCTCGATTCTCCTGCACGAACGCGGCTGGCGCTCGATCTTCCAGCCCAAGGAACTCGCCGTTGGCGAAACCCCTGACACCATCGAGGCCTACAGCAAGCAGCAGCTCCGCTGGGCCACCGGCGGGTTCGAGATCCTGTTCACCCACAACCCCCTCAGCCCACGCCGTCGCCTCCACATGGACCAGCGGCTCATGTACTTCGTCACGTGCACGTTCTACTTCACGGGTATAGCGCCTGGTCTGCTCATGATGGTCCCGCTGATGGAGGTTTTCTTCGACCTGCGACCCGTGACGCTGGCGGTCAAATGGTACGAATGGGCGCTGTTCTATCCCGGTTTCTACGTTATGCAGATCGTGTTGGCCGCGGTGATTGCGGGTACCTTCCGCTGGGAGGTTCTGCTGCTGGCTGCCAATTCTTTCCCCATCTACATAAAGGCTTTCTTCAATGCCCTGCTCAAGGTGGATACAAAATGGGCGGCGACGGGGGCGACGAAGGGCAGGACCTCGGCCTTCAATTTCATCATGGTTCAGGTGTGGGCATTTGTGCTCATGGTCGGCACCTCAATCGTGTCGATCTACCGTGACTACTCGATGGGGCACCTCAACGTTGCCACTTTCTGGTGTGTGCTGAACGCCGTCTTCCTCGGGGCGTTCGTCGTCACCGCCTTCTTGGAGAACCATCAGAAGAAACAGGAGAGGAAACTGCCACGACGCTGCCTGGAGGAGTCGGGATCCCTCGATCGGGGGAGGCAACTGGTCCCGGCAGGCGGACAACCCGAGACCCTGGACGCCGGAGCCATCCTGGACGCCCAGGCCGCCCGGGACACCCTTGCCGAACGTCCTGAAACTCACGATCGAAAGAGTTGATCCATGTCCTTCCTGAATCGCCTCAAACTGCTCAGTGGCATCGTCATCGTCATTCTCGTCCTGGGTGTCCTGACGCTGCTGTTCAACCAGCGGCAGAATCAGGTGACGAGCCTGACGGCCCACGTCGAGGCACCCCGCACGGTGGTCGCCTCCCCGTACGGGGGTGTGGTCACGGAACAGAACCACAACCCCGGCGAGTACGTCTCGGCCGGCGATCAGCTCTTCACGATCACCAGCGCCAACCTGAAGGACATGGCGGCCCTCGGGGTGGAAGCGAACAGCACCGACGGCTACAAGATCGACCTGAAGGCCGGCACCATCACCTTCTACGCCACCATCGCCGGCTACCTGGACAGTTTCGCAGCTTTCCGGGGAAGTTACGTCAACGGCACGGAACGTCTGGCCGAGATCGTCTCCAGCAAGAACAAGACCGTGGTGGCGAGGTTCCAGCTCAACCCATCCGATTACGGACGAATCGAGGGGGACGGCAAGGTGACCGTTCACCTGCCCGACGGTCAGCTCGTGGAAGGCCAGGTCATGAGCGTCAACATCAGCACCGACGAGGCCGCGAACAACACCGTCACCGAGGTGACGGTCTCCAGCGAGGCGCTTCAGGCCGAAGGCCTCATGCTCCTCACCAGGCGGGGCACGCCCGTCACCGCGGTCATGAGCCTGCGCGATGACGGCATCCTGGCCGGGCCCACCCAGGCCTTCCGGGAGTTTCTCGTGAAGATCGGGCTGCGTTGAGACGTTTCCTTCGGCTATCTCTGGCGACCGTCTGCCTGGTCGCGACCGCGCTGCTGCCGAGCAGCACCACCGGACCCTCACCTGAGCCGCCGTCCCCACCGAGCGAACTTCCCGGTGAGGTCGCCGCTCTCGATGCGGTGGCCCAGCGTCAGGGCAAGAATCTCAACCCCACCCGACTCGCTGAAGGCCTCGTGCCACCCACCAATCGATGGTTCTCCGGGATGGTCTTCGGCCCCGAACCCCTGCCGGTGTATCCCTTGCCGCTGAGCTTCCAGCTGAAGGCCACCGGGTTCGATTTCGGACTGCCGGAGGTGCGCTCCACCGAGAAGACCCTGTTCGGCGGTCATCGACCCGAGGTTTCGGTCACCCTGCCGGGTCTCGAGGGCTGGCAGGTAGTGGCCTATGACACGGTCACCGTCGTCGCGGAGGCCCGGGACGCATCCGGGCCGATCGGCCGGGTCACGCTGGCGCAGGGCTCACCCCAGGTCACCTTCACCGCGTCGAGGTCGGTGACGCTGGAAACCTCCCCGCTGCCCGACCACTTCGCCCTGACCCCCGACCCCGGTTCCGGGGTCTCCCAGCTGCGACTGCAGGAGGGGCAGGCAGCGACGTGGGCCGCCGTCCCCGACGGAATGTCGAAGGCGGACCTGCTCGACAAGATCCGTCCCGTGACGTCGTCCGAAGCGTCGTGGCAGGTCGGTGACGAGAAGGTCTCCACCACCATCGGGTGGCACACCACCGACGGGGCACCCACCCTGGTGGCCACCATGCCCCATCAGGCGGCGGACACCACCCAGGACTGCCAGCTGGGAACCTACGAGAGCGTCTACGGCAAACTCCGGCTGTGTCTGACGTCTTCGGTGACCTGGAACACCCCGAAGCAGCCGGCGCCGGCGACCTACGATGTGGGAGGTCTGGACGAAGCCGCCCGCACGAAACTCATCACACGCCTCGAGGCGGACATCCAGGGGCTTCCGGCCTATCCCGCCGACACCTACTTCGCTGGGAAGGCACTGGCCCGGGACGCCCAGCTCATGCACTTGGCGAAAACGCTGGGGCGCGACGACCTGGCCGCCGCGGTTCGCAACCGGCTGGTGCCTGAGTTGAGGACGTGGCTGAACCCGGCGGGATGCGCTGGTTTGAAGACCGATCGCTGTTTCTTCTACGACCAGACCAATCACGGCATGGTCGGTCTGGTCTCCACCTTCGGTAGCGACGAGTTCAACGACCACCATTTCCACTACGGCTACTTCCTGCACGCGGCAGCCCTCGCCGCCATGGACGACCCGGGTCTGCTCCCGGAGCTGTCGCCGGTGGCCACCCTGCTGGCCTCCGACATCGCCCGTCCGACCGCCTCGGACAATTTCCCCGCCATGCGCGTCTACGACGTCTACGCCTCCCATTCGTGGGCCTCCGGCACCTCACCGTTCGCCGACGCCAACAACCAGGAATCCACCAGTGAGGCCGTCGCTGCCTGGATGGGGCTGCGGCTCTGGGCAGGGGTCAGTGGCGATCAGGCCTTGGCGGATCAGGCCGCCTGGATGCAGTCGAGCGAGGCCGACGCCGCGCTGAAGTACTGGTTGAACTTCAACGTCGACGATCCGCTGTACGCCCCACTCGACCACAGCTACCTGCCGTTGAACTTCGGTGGTAAACGGGACTTCGCCACCTGGTTCTCCGCCGACCCGGAAGCGGGCCTGGCCATCCAGGTCCTCCCCGTGACCCCCGCATCGACCTATCTGGGGGTGGACCGCGCCAGAGTGGCAGCCAACGTCGGGGAGGCGTTGACGGCCGACACCTTCAACCGCACCTACGGGGACCTGCTGCTGGCCTACTGGGCCCTGTCAGGGCCGCAGGCCCGGGAGCAGGCAATCAGCCTGGCGGAAACGGTGCCCATCGACGACGGGTTCTCCCGTTCCCTCCTGCTGGCCTGGTTGTATGCGCTGAAGGAGTGATCGCCGAAAACCCTCCTGGGAGGTCGGGTGCGGCGGTGGTGTGCCCGGCGTTAGGGTGTGCGCCATGGACATCCTGTTCGACACGGCCAATCTCGACGACATCGAGAGGCTGACCCCGATCTATCCCGTCACCGGTGTGACCACCAATCCCACGATCCTCAAGGCCGAGGGCAAGGTCGATTTCTACGCCCACTTCCGCCGGATCCGCGAGATCATCGGCCCGGATCGCACCCTGCACGTGCAGGTCCTCGCCAAGGACACCCGGGGCATGATCGACGACGCCCACAAACTGCTCGACAGGATCGATGACAGGGTCTACCCCAAGATCCCCACCACCGAGGCCGGTATCGCGGCCATGCGCCACCTGAAGGCCGAGGGGGTCAGGGTCACCGCAACCGCGATCTACTCCAAGACCCAGGGATTCCTGGCGATCGCGACCGGCGTCGACTACCTGGCGCCGTACTACAACCGTATGCAATCGCTCGACATCGACACCCGCGGCACCCTGGAGGCCCTCGCCGGTTTCATCCGCCGGTTCGACGCCCCCAGCAAGATCATGGCGGCGAGTTTCAAGAACGTCTCCCAGGTCTCCCACGCCCTCGAGGCGGGCGCCGACGCGGTGACGCTGTCACCGAAGCTGCTGCGCTTCGCCTTGTCGGCGCCAGGCATTGAGGCCGCCGTCGACACCTTCATCAACGACTGGGAGAAGATCTACGGCACCCGCTCGCTGCCCGACTGAGAGGGGTCTTCAGCTGCCCTTTGCGTCTTCTTTGAGACCGATCTGCGCTGCCTGGCATAGGTGGTCGGCGTGATGCCGGTTGCTGACCGGAAGTCGCGTTGGAAATGGGCCTGATCGGAGTATCCGAGGGATGCGGCAAGTTCCGCCAGGGCCGCGTCTCCGGACAGCCGCCAGGATGCCTCGTGAAGTCGTCTGCGGCGGATCAACCATTTCGGTGTCAACCCGATTCGTTTCGCCGCCAGGCGTTGCAGTGTGCGTTCGTTCATGCCGAAGCGTTCGCAGATCTGGGAGACCCGTTGGATGGTGGGGTCGTTCTCGACGGTGCGGACGATGGTGTTCACCGCGAGGCCCTCGGGATCTACCGGGGTCAGCCTCCGCAGCGCGGTCTCCATCACCGCGATGGCGGATTCCCTGGCTGCCGGATCATCGGGGTGGGTCATGCTGGCCCGGATGTCGGTGACCAGTCGAGGAACCTCCGTCAGGGTGGAGTCCTCGAGTGCGATCTGCCCGTCGACCAGGGTCGAGACGTCCGCCCCGATCAGCTGTCGCCCGGCAGCGGGTTGCAGCATCGCTCCGACGGTCCAGCCACGGCCGGTGAGCCTCTTGGTGGCAAGTCCGCTGGTGGGGCCGACCACGCTGGCGTGGTCGGCGTCGACCGTGATGAGACAGACCGGGTATTGCAGGACCCGTTGGATTGACTCCCGCCCGGGCGCGAGATCCCACACCGGAACCCAGAAACGCCGCACCGCATCAGCCAGGCCCGCCCGGGGTGTGAAGCGGTACACCGGCGGGCTGAAGCCATGGGCGTCCGCGAGTTGGGCCCGTTCCCGGAAGGACGTGTCGTATTCGTTCAATACTTCTTCCCTTTCTCACGAGCACACTAACGTCCATGGATACTCGAATCACGCAATTCCTCGGCCACGTCGACACCTTCACCCGGCGAATCGCGAACCTCGACGCCGACCGCTGGGAGAATCCGAGTCCCTGTGAGGGGTGGACCGCGAAGGATGTCCTCGACCACATCATCGACACCCAGCGCGATGTCTTCGGCAAACGAGGTCTGGGGCTGGGTCCTCGCCCGGAGGGGGCACCGCATGAGGCCTGGGCCGCGCACGCGACCGCCGTGAGAGCGGCGATGGCCGACGAGGAAACACTCCTGGCCACCTACGATTCCTTCTTCGGGCCGACCACCCTGGCCGACACACTGCTGAGCTTCTACCGCTTCGACCTGATCGTCCACGCCTGGGACATCCAGTGGGCGGCCGGAAACGATCTGGAACTGAGCGATACGGAACTCGCCTTCCTGGAAACCTGTATTCCGTCGTGGGGTGACGTCTTCTATCAGGACGGGATCTGCAAACGACCTGTTGAGGTTCCCGACGATGCGGACCGCCAGACCCGCGTACTGGCCCTGACGGGTCGCCGCTGCTGATACATGCCGCGGATCTGGGGGACTGTTCGGCACCCCAGATCCGACCCCCACCAACCAACGCCGGGCGGATCGACCAAGGGGACATGAAGCGGCATTGGGCTGCCATCACGTCCCGAGCAGGAATTTTCCTACATCGGATGTGGGATATTTCCGTGTCCAGCAGTTTCAACCGCCCACCGGGACATCACGTGCTGCTCACGGGCTCGGTCTCCCTGGGTCGCGGGCAGTTGGAGGGATCCGGCCCCTTGGTCGGCCGCGCGACAAGAATGCGGTCTCATCCCTTCAGCGCTCTCGGGGCCTCGCATCCGGCGGAGACGGATGCGCTCTGCCTTGCTGATCTTCTTCTCGACGCCCAGTTGGACTTGAACGCACCGGGACCCGTCTCAACTCAAGAGCTCATACGCCTCTTGAGGACAGGAGGCGTTCCCACCTATTGCCTGAGCACGGTTTCGCTGACCACGAGCGCCCTCAAGGCCCGCGTCCATTCGGACATGCTGGCGTTTCTCGGTGACCAGGTTCTGCCCGACGAGAAACTCGACATCGGAATTGCCGTAACCGTCCTCGACTCGATCCTGCGCATTCCCGGAGGGCGGTTGAACAAGACCAGGCTCGCGGCAGAACTGGGGATCGATCAACGCACCATTTCTCGACACACAGGAATCTGGAACGTCGTTTCCTCCTCACCTTTTTGCCCAATCTGAGGACCAGATTGATATGAGCTTCAAAAACAATGCCGAAAATTCACTCATCAGATTCCTCGGCAACCTGCGAAGCGATTTCCAGAGCAGGGCATGACATAGCCTCCTCTCCCGAGACCCTCGGGCAGGTCGTGGAATCATGGGTCGTTCAGCAGCTGACCGCGGCGCGCGGGTGGGCGCACCTGAAAACCCGGATCCTCTATTGACGGGACAACAAGACCCCGTGGGAGGTCGACGTCGTGCTCGTCGATGGCGGAAGACGAGTCGGCATTGAGGTCAGGCTCGCCACATCCGTTTCTCCTTCCGACGTGAAGGGGCTGAGAACCCACAGGAGCACGAAGGCAACTGGCTCCCGGCGGATACCCGCCAACGATCGCCCCGGGCCACGCCCCACACAAGGGATTCGCCGGCCGAGGCACTGTCCGCTGCCCCAAAGGTTTGCCCGCCGAGACACAGCCCACGAACAAGCCCCCGCGGTAAGCGTTCTCCATGTCGGAAGCCGCATGCCGTTCTTCGACGGCAGCCTGTTCGCCGCCTACCGCAGCGGCGTGGTGGGACACCATGATGCCATCCGAAAGGACCTCTTGACTCCAACCCCGTCGACGTTTAGCGTCAAAACGCGAAACCACTGGGCACATGCCAATGGAGGTCAAAAAAACGTGAAAAAAATCCGAAATTCAATCACTTCAGCGGTCGGGTCGGCGCTGTTGGCCACGGTTCTCCTGACCACGTCGTCCCCGGCCCTCCAGGCGGTAGCGGATGACGAGCCGGCGTCCAATCCGCTGGAGGTCTCCCCGGTAGGAGTCGACGCCTCCGGACAACCCCTGACCTGGCAGCCACAGGGCACTGCGGCAACCGTCCCGGAGAACTCCGAGACGGTTGCCGGGTACAAACCGGATTCGATCGAATCAGCCCCCAACAGCATCATCGGCGGGGACGACCGGGTGCGGCTGACCGACACCACCACCTACCCGAACTCCGCCATCGTCTACATCAGCAAGGGCGGCAAGCCGTACTGCACGGGCTGGATGATCTCGGCCGACACACTGGTCACCGCCGGGCACTGCGTGTACAACTACGAGCGCAAGGAATGGACCTCCGGGCTGGAGTACAGCCCGGGCACGAACGGCTCTGAACGCCCGTTCGAGACCGCGACAGCAGCTCAGAGGTGGACCGACGACGCCTGGATCAAGAAGAATGACCCTCGGCGGGACTGGGGACTGGTCAAGCTCGACAAACCACTCGGCGACCGGACCGGCTGGTTTGGTCTGGCGTGGCGTTCCGGGGATTACAAGG
Organism: uncultured Propionibacteriaceae bacterium; assembly: GCA_938012815.1. GTDB lineage: Bacteria > Actinomycetota > Actinomycetes > Propionibacteriales > Propionibacteriaceae > Arachnia. Next base: position 86,589 of record CALLVV010000031.1, on the reverse strand, counting down.
ACACCGGGACCGAACTGCGCGGCTACCCCTATGACAAGAATCCGGGAGAGCTCTGGGGCATGAGCGGAACGGTGACGGAGAGCCACGGAAACCAGCTCTGCTACTTGATGGACACCTACCCCGCCCAGAGCGGCTCTCCCCTGTACATGCCCGATGGTGCCTTCGCGATCGGCATTCACGCCTACGGCACGGTACCGGGGCAGTTGCAGCCCGAGCGCGAATGCCCTAAGGAATACAACGCCGGAACGAGGATCACCAAGGGCCTGTTCGATCTGTTCCTCGACCTGCGGTCCCGTCGATAGGCTCCTCTACCGCTCGTCAGGATGCGCCGAAAGTGCGTCGGAGCAGCTTCACGACCTCCTCGTAGAGCAGCACCGCCGCACCGGCGCCGACAGCGACGACCCAGTGGATTCAGTCCAGTGACGCCGTACCGAAGGTGGACTCCAGGAACGGCATCTTGACCACCAGAATCTGGAGCACCGTGACCAGCGCGACCGACCCCCACAGCCAGGCGTTGCTGACCATGTGAATGAAAGCGCTGCCGGTATCGGAACGGAAGTTCAGCATGTTGAACAGCTGCATGAAACCAGGGCGGTGAACACGGTGGTGCGGGGACCGCGGCCCATGATGTCGTCGGTCTCCGGATCGACGCCCATCGCGAGTGTGGGCCGGATTCGGTGACGAGGTTGATCCACAGGATCTGCGTTGCCGGCAGCGGAACGACGGCGGCGGCGATGGTGGAGTAGCTGTCGTCGCCGAGGATCATTTCCCCGGTCTCCTTGATGACCTCGGCGCCGGTGATGCCCATCGCAGTCCCGGTGTCGGCGGATTTCAGGGCAAGGACATCGTTGACGCCGTCACCGGTCATACTGAGCTCCTTTCATCGGCGGCCCCGGACGTGCCAACAAGATGGGCCGGGAACCTTCCTCACAACCAGTTGAGTCTTGACGCATTCTCTTGGTTCAACGATTTTTTCCGCCTGACGATGTCCGCGTCCTCTTCCCCCGCTATGGTGGTGTCACCGAACCCCACGAAGGAAGATCATGACAACGCTGTCTCTCGGTTCGCTCCAGGACAAGATCCGCGACCCCGAATTCGCCTTGGCAAGGATAAGCGCCACGTACCAGCCCGGTGGTGGCCCGGGAAGCAGGCTTTTCCCGCCAACGTTTCCCACCTCGAGCTCGGGCGAATCCCCTTATCTCATGGAGACCCGCAGCCACAACGGTGCCTCGCGTGAGGCCGTTGTCCTCGATCAGGTTCCCTCCCAGGCGAACCGCTGCGAGGAGGCGCTCAAAGAGGCTCGGCAGGCGGAAGAGATTCGGCTGCCGTTGTTGAGGCTCACCCACGACGGCGCGGCGAAGGCCGTCATCACCGGGCTGGATGCGCCACACCGGGCCTTCGACGCCTACTGGCGCGATTCGCTGCTCGACGGCGAGAAATTCGACAGGACACCCGTGGGCAAGGCTTTGCAGGCCGCTTCCCTGGAGGATGCCACCGCGCTGCTCCAGTACGATCCCACCACCTTGGTCTATGGGGGTTGGAACAGTCACCGCAAGGGGCGGCAGGCCAAGTTTCCCCGGTTCTACAGCAGCGAGATCGTCGGCTGGGATCCCGTCGTAGGCACTCGTAAAGCGGGTCGCATGGATCCGCTCAACCTCACCGGAGCGCGAAGTGGCGACGGCGATGAGTGGACGTACTCCTCCACCGCGGCCAAGAACGCCAAGGCGAAGCTGAGTGAGATCGGCCACGGCAACATCGCACCGAATCCCGCCCATGGTGGAGTGACCGTCACGGAGGCCACGCGCTTCTCCGCCCTCAGCCTGACGGCGGTGCGACGGATCCGTTTCGGCCCCCTCGGGGTGAACACGCAGTTCGCCGCCAGTACTCTTCTGGTTGCTCTCGCGCTTCTCGGCGATCGACTGGCCTTCGGTGGCGCCGGAATCTGGTTGCGCAGCGGCTGCGACCTGGTGGTGGAAACAGAAACCCTCGAGTGGATCGGGCGGGGCGGCGTGGTGGAGCCGTTCTCCCTGTCCACTAGTGAGGCCGTTGCTCTGTACAACGAAGCACTGAAAACCGCCATTGATTCTGGGGTTCCAATTCACCTCGAGACGATCGAGTTGGTCCCTTCCACGGCCCTCGCCGCCGCAATCGACTTCACCGTGACCAAGGCCGAGTCCTCAGGGGAGTGACATGCCTGTCTGCCTCGACATCTGCCTGATGGGCGAGCGCTACGAAGCCGGCGACGGCGAGGACCCTCGCGCCCCCGAATGGCCCCCACATCCGGCCCGGGTTTTCTCCGCACTACGTTCGGTGGCAGAAAGCGATGAAATTGCCCCATTGTACGAACTCGAACATTTACCCCCGCCTCTGATCCACGCTTCGGCCTTCGCTCCGTGCAGCATCAGTCGTTCCTTCGTCGTCACGAACGCCAGATTCAATGGAGAGAAAACGAAATCGGGCAAAATAAAGACAGGAAATCAAAACCATCCCGCCCGGACCAGTGACCTGATGCAACGCATCAGGACTTTTCCCCCCGACCCCAGGATCCAGTTCGTCTGGCCTGACGACCGGGATCTGTCGGATGAGACACTGGCAGGACTCGACGCCCTGGCGCGGCGCGTGCCATATCTCGGGCGTTCGACGTCACCGGTCATGTTGGCCTTCCGCAGGGTGGCGGAGTTCAGGTCACTGCCGGGGTTGTCCATCTTTGAACCCACCGACCATGACCGGGCGGAATACGACATCAGGGTTCCGTTTCCCGGCTACCTGGGCAAGTTGAATACTCTCCACGAACTGGACCAGCCCTCCTGGCAGGCCAGCCGCAGCCACGCACGCCAGCCCTACAGGCTGGTACGGGACGAGAACGACACCGTGGCCCCAACAATCGTGGAGTCACCGTACCCGGACCTGGTCATCCTCCGGTTCGTCGATCACCGTCCCCCGGGCAACCTGGTCGGGCTCTTCACCGCTGCACTCCGGGCGAAGGTGATGTCGCAGACGAAGAATCCACTGCCTCCTGCTCTGCACGGCCATGGGTTCGACGGGCGTCCCCACGTCGCCTATCTCGGGCTTCCCTTCGCCGGATTCCCACACGCGGACGGGCATCTGCGGGCCCTGGCAGTCGCGATCCCGGGCCTGGACCAGGCGGAGCGTCGCAGGATCCTGCGGGGCATCCTGGGCACCGATCCGGACCGGATCGTCGACCTCCAGGTGCCCGGTTTCAGGCGGGTCTTCGGGTTGCGTTATTCCCCCGACGAGCCACTGCCCGCCAGCGCGACCGCCGCGCGATGGACGCGGCCCGCCAGAAACTGGGTGTCCGTGACCCCTCTCGTGCTGGACAGATACCCGAAGAACGGTGATCTCGCCCCGGCAGTGATCCGTTCCATCCAACAGGCAGGACTTCCGAAACCGGATGAGGTGGAGCTGAGCACCCAGCCGCTCACCCCCGGGGCCGTGCGCCTCACCCCGAAGGAACTTCCTCTTCGGGCCCGCGGACGCCTGTACCGGCACGTCCGGATGACATTCGAGCATCCCGTCACAGGACCCGTGCTGGCCGGCGCCGGACGGTACTTCGGGGTCGGCTTGTTCGCCCCCGAACATGAAGGAGCCGACGGATGATCGCCAGTGATTTCGACCGCTTCACGGAGGAGGTTCACGGCCATCGTCCGTTCCCCTGGCAGTCGGACGTGGTTGCCGACATACTCCGGAAGGGCAGCTGGCCGTCTCTCGTGGACGTGCCCACCGGTCTGGGCAAGACGTCGATGCTCGACGTCGCCGTGTTCGTGTTGGCCATGTGCGCCGGAGGTGAGGCCGCGAGCGGGCTGGGACGGCGACGGATCTTCCTCGTGGTGGACCGGAGAATCGTCGTCGACCAGGCCGAGCTGCACGGAAAACGCATCGCCGAGGCCTTGGAGACGGCGTCTCCGGGCAGCGTGTCGGAGGAGGTCGCCCGCAGGCTCCGTGGATTGTCCGGTTCGGCCGGCGGCCCGGTGCTTCCCGTGGTCAAGATGCGCGGCGGAGCGACCTGGGATGCCGCGTGGCTGCCGCTTCCCGACCTGCCCGCGATCGTCACCGGCACCGTGGACCAGGTGGGAAGCCGCCTGTTCTTCCGTGGTTACGGAGTCAGTACCCGGCGACGCCCGATCGATGCCGCCCTAGTGGGCGCTGATTCCGTGATCATGATCGACGAGGCGCACCTGGCGCAGGCCCTCACCGCGTCTCTCGACGCAACCGGCTCCCTGGATTCCAGCCAGGTTCTGGGGCTGCCCCGGGCCTCGGTCGTGCACCTCAGCGCCACCAGCACCGGACGTCCCGAGGGGTGGACCACGTCGTTCGACGAAAAGGCACACCTGGACGATCCCACTGCCCGGGCACGCCTGGCCGCCGCAAAAACCCTGAGCTTCGTCGACACCACGAAACAGCGAGTCGTGCGGGATATCGCGGCCCACGCAGCCGGGGCCGCCACGAGTACGGATTCCCGTGTTCTCGTGGTGTGCAACACCGTCGACAGGGCACGGGAGGTTCACAACAGGTTGCTGGGGTCGAAGGACCTGCCCTCCGGCACCGAGGTGCTGCTGCTGATGGGGCGTTCCCGTCCGGTGGATCGCGAGGCGATCACCGCCACGGTGACCGACCTCTTCGGTGCGGATCGCGAGGAGAAACCGGGGTCGGCGGTGCTGGTCGCCACCCAGACCGTTGAGGTCGGGATCGATCTCGATGCCACCGCCCTGATCACCGAAACCGCGCCCTGGGATGCGCTGGTCCAGCGCATCGGACGCGTCAACCGGCGAGGTGTCCTGCCCGCAGCGGATGTGGTCGTGGTGGAGGACAACGACCCGAAACCGCCGGTCTACGGGGAGGCCAAAGTGCACACGGCCAACTTCCTGCGGTCCAGGTTGAAGGCATCCGGAACCATGGACGTCTCCCCGCTGGCACTGCGTCACATGGACGTTCCCGCCGAGCTGGCCGCGGAGGCCCCACTGCTTCCGCTCCTGCTACCGGCCCAGCTCGATGCATGGGTGCGTACCAGCCCGGTTCCAAGCGTCGATCCTCCGTTGGATCCGTACCTGCACGGCATTGACAGGTCGGTTGCGCCGGTGACGGTGGCCTGGCGCGATGGGCTGCAGAACGCTTGGAACGAGACATTGCCCGCTGAGGAGGTCGGGAGTGTGATCGACGCCCTACCGCTCCGCGCCGAGGAGTGTGTGGAGATTCCGTTGGGGGCCTTGCGGCGTTGGTTGTGTGACGCACAACCCTTGCCGGTGGGTGACACGGAGGACTACGACGATTTCGACGACATCCCCTTCAGCGACAACTCGGAAAGCACGGTGCTCCGGCGGGTGGACGGCGGTTCCGGTCCCTCGACCTGGGCCTGGGTCTCCGGTGAGTCGCTGCGTCCCGGGGACGTGGTCGTGGTGCCAACCGACTCCGGAGGGCTCGACCAATTCGGTTGGGCCCCCACCAGCACGGACAAGGTGAGTGACGTGTCCGAACTGGCCGCCTGCAGGCGCGGCCAGGCAGCCCTGCGTCTCGATCCCGACCTACCTGCCCGGCTTGGGATTCCGTCCTCTTCCGACCTCCAGGATCTGGTGCAGGACTGGTGCAACTGCGATGATCCGGACGATCGGGAAGAGTTCCGCTCCGGCATCGTGTCGGCTGTCCTCGCGTGGCTCACCCGTCACCCCGAGCCCGAGGACCCCGCCACCCCTTGGACCCGGGATGATCTCGCCACACTCCGTTCCCGGCTGGGCGGGGACATTGTCCTGACCCGGACGGCCGACACCACATCCCCCGTGCTGCGGGTGGTTTCGCCGGAAACCAGCTGGTTGACCGCAGATGACGGGAACTCCGACGAAACCTCGCACCTGAACCAGCGGGTCACCCTGGCGACCCACATGAAAGCGGTGGGGGCACGCGCGGACGGTGTGGCGCGCAGGCTGGGACTGCCCGAGCGCGTACGGCAAACCGTCACCGACGCAGCCCGCTGGCACGATCTGGGAAAGGTGGATCAACGGTTCCAGGCGATGCTGTTCGGAGGCGATCCGATCCGCGCGGAGCTGGCGGACGAACCGCTCGCGAAATCCGGCATGCCGCCTGGTGATCGGCAGCAGTACCGACGGGCGAGACAACTGAGCGGCCTGCCTCACGGGGCGCGACACGAGGCCTGGTCCGAGGTCCTCGTCGCCAAGTACCTGGCGAGACTGACCGAACCCTATCCGGGAGATCCGGAGCTGTTGCGCCACCTGGTGGCAAGCCACCACGGACACGCCAGGCCTTTTCTGCCGCCAGTGCTCGACACCGGAAAACACACCTTGGAGGCTGTCGTCGACGACATCCCAGTCACGTCTAAGCTACCCACCAGTGTTCGGCTCTCGGACGCCGAACGTTTCTTCCGGCTCAACGCCCGGTACGGCCGGTGGGGACTCGCCCTGCTGGAAGCCGTCGTGCGCTGCGCCGACATGACCGTGTCCTCGGAGCTCTCCAGGGAACACCGGGACTCTGTCGCGCACAATCGTCGTGCGCTGCGCCGACATGACCGTGTCCTCGGAGGGATCATGATGAACCACGTCACGCTCCCAGCCCTGCTCGGCGACTCGCCCCTGGCAATTCTCGCGGCGATCGGGACACTGCGGCTCATCCACGACTTCACCGACGACAACGCCCGGCTGCACTGGAATACGACCGATCACCGTCCCGTGCTGACCTCTTCCCTGGCAACGGTTGATGAGGTTGCTGAAGCTCTCGTCGACATCGTCAGGACCATGCCGGAAGGAGTTTCCGTGCCGGGCGGTCCACTAGGTTTCCCTCCTCCCGGGGAGGCCCCGGACAAGCTACGGGTGCCACAGGGGAAACTGCACTCTTTTGCGGAGAACCTATTCCCGGAAATCTCTGGAACAGAAAGCGCAACGATGTTTTCATGGCTGACCAGCCTCATCACCGACTTGGCAGCTACCTCCGAGAAGAACGATTCCGGATCAAAAAATCAAAAATCCAACTCGCAGAAGCGTTGTTCAGTCAGTCAATTCATCGCATCGTCCGGCAAGCAATCAATTGCAACCATGCTGAAGAAACCTCTGGAGCACGTGCAGAAAAACCCAGAATATCTCCACGAGGCCCTCACCGACTGGGTGCGGGTACCCGGTGTCACCGGAGAGTACTTGGACCACCGAGCAGTATGGAAAGCGATCGATGACAGCAGAGGCAGAACCGGAAGGATGCGCGGTGTCCCGGGAGCAACATGGCTGGCGCTCATGTCCTATCCACTGTGGACCACCACCGCGCTGCGCAGGAGGGCCCGTACGAGCGGCTGGCATTCAGTGGCCGCGCGACGGCGATCCATCCAGGAACTCCGCCTGCCGCTGTGGCAGGACCCACTGGGCCCTGCCGGCGTCAAGGCATTGGTCGAGCATCCGGCGCTGGATGGTGATCTCGGCGAGCCCTTGAACCAGGAAATCCGCCTACTGGGAGTTTTCCACATCTGCCGGGCACGACGCCATCAGTCGCCCGGGAGTAAGTCCGCCGGTATCCTGGCCCCCGTGTCGCGATGACTGTCAGGCCAGACATCCCGGGGCTCCCGGAAACGGTCCCGTCACGGATGCTCAACGAGTTCGTCTACTGCCCGCGCCTTTTCCACCTGGAATGGGTCCAGTCACGCTTCACGACCAGCGATGACGTCGAGGAGGGGCGCTACCTGCACCGCGTCGTTGACGAGGATTCCGGGGATCTACCCGACAAGTCCGAGGCCTGGGACGGCAGGACCGCACGATCAGTGTCCCTGAGCTCACCTGGCCTGGGACTGGCGGCGAAACTGGACCTGGTGGAGGACGGCGGAAACGGTTCCGTCGTCCCCGTCGACTACAAGAAAGGACACCCGGACAAGACCGGGGCTCCTTGGCCGAACGACAGGACTCAGCTATTGATTCAGGCTCTGCTCCTGAAGGAGGCCGGATACGTTGTGGAGCGGGCGGAAATCTGGTATGCCGAAACCCGGCGACGAGTTGTGATTCGCATCGATGAAACGGCCCTCAGCGAAATCACGGAAACCCTCAAGGACGCGTGGCGTGTTGCTGCCGACCCGAAACCGCCGCCCCCCCTGAGGAACAGTCCGAAATGTCCTCGCTGCTCGCTGGTCGGCATCTGTCTCCCCGACGAACTGACCTCACTGAAGATCCCTCCTCGGGAAAGACGACCTCTCAAGAGGTTGATGGCACCCATCCTCGAGGGACGTCCCGTGTACGTGACGATGCAGGGTTCCACCGTCGGGATTCGCAACGACAGGTTGGAGGTACGTCTCGACGGCGAATTGCAGGCACGTTACCGTCTCATCGATGTGAGTCAGCTTTGCGTCTTCGGAAACGTTACCGTCTCCTCGCAGGCCGTGAGGGAACTCATGAGCAACGATCTTCCGATCCTCTGGTTCACGTATGGGGGCTGGTTCGCAGGAATGGCCGAAGGGCTTCCGGGCAAGAATGTTGATTTGCGCATAGCACAGTTCGGGACACCAGAGCAGAAACGCCTGGAAGCCGCGCGGAACATGATATCGGGAAAGATCCGCAATTGCCGAACACTGATGCGGCGCAACTCACGTACCGAGGCCGAACGTATCGGGAATCAGTTGAAAGAACTAGCGATACAGGCGACAAAAGCCACCTCTCCCGGCCAACTGCTGGGTATCGAGGGGACAGCAGCGCGACTCTATTTCGCGAGTTTCCCAGCCATGATCGGCGACAACACACGCATTGACGTGTCGGATTTCCACGAGAACGGTCGTTCCCGTAGGCCACCACCAGACCCCCTGAACGCCCTTCTGTCCTTCTGCTACGCATTGCTGGTGAAGGATCTGACGGTGGCACTGGCGTCGGTGGGTTTCGACCCATACTTGGGCATGTTCCACAAACCGAGATTCGGGCGTCCCGCACTGGCACTGGACCTCGCCGAGGAGTTCCGCCCCTTGGTGGCGGAGAGTGTCGTGGTGCAGGTACTGAACAACCGGGAAGTAGGGCCGCGCGATTTCCGGACCCGTGCCGGAGGTTGCATGCTGGAACCGAGTGGGCGCAAAGCGGTCCTGCGAGCATACGAACGTCGCCTCGACCAGGAGATCACCCACCCCCAATTCGGCTACAAGGCAACCTACCGTAGAATCATGGACATCCAGACCCGTGTTCTGGGAGCATTCCTCACCAGTGAACTGGACCAGTACACTGCGATGGTGACCAGATGAAGACACGGAGGCGGCGCTATCTGGTGGCATATGACATCCGCGAACCCGGAAGGCTGCGGCGAATCTGCAAGCTGATGGAGGCCCACGGAGAACGCCTCCAGTACTCCGTCTTCATCTGCGACCTCAACAGGTCTGAGCTGATTCACCTGAGAGCAGCTGGAGAGAAGATCATGAACTTGGCCGTCGACTCGGTGGTCATCGTGGACCTGGGCGAGATCGGCGAGGACCGGTTCATCTTCGTCGGGCACCGTGAGGAGCTACCCACCCGAGGACCACAGATTGTCTAGCCACCACGCGAGCGCTCCAGTACCCAGCCAACCCCCAGGGAGCGCTCGCACCTTAGTCAGAAAGGCTTTCAGCCAACCCACAAGAGACGAACCACCCCACTGCACACCCCCAGCTGGCCAGCACTCGCAAACCCATGCAATACTAGTAGCCAGAGGCCGAAAAAATCGCGAGCTCTTTTCCTGACCTCAAAGGTCAGGCTCCATTGCGGCAATTGGATCCTGACCACCACCGGAAGTATTGCCAAGACTTTTCCTGACCTCAAAGGTCAGGCTCCATTGCGGCTGGGTCGGACAACGAACCGATGGCCGCGACCTGGTCATCTTTTCCTGACCTCAAAGGTCAGGCTCCATTGCGGCCGGCTATCCGGAGCTCAACTATGAGCAAACCATTGGCCTTTTCCTGACCTCAAAGGTCAGGCTCCATTGCGGCGGGCTGGGTGAGGCCGCAACCACCGCCGCCGGCGCCTCTTTTCCTGACCTCAAAGGTCAGGCTCCATTGCGGCCAACCGTGTAGCCAAAACTTCCTCAAACCGTAGTAATCTTTTCCTGACTTCAAAGGTCAGGCTCCATTGCGGCGTGTTGGCGGTTGACGTGTCGCCGAACCGTCAACAGGCCTTTTCCTGACCTCAAAGGTCAGGCTCCATTGCGGCGACTGGGCGATCGGCACCCCCGCGCTCGGCGCCACAACTTTTCCTGACCTCAAAGGTCAGGCTCCATTGCGACGCCGGTACATGTGTAGGAGTTGTTGCAGTCGCCGTTTGGCTTTTCCTGACCTCAAAGATCAGGTTCTACATATTTCTCCGCATCATCTGCACACCGCTCCTTGAAGGTTTCATTGTGAATCCATCCCGTCAATCTGGATCGTTCTTCATTGCCGCGATGTCTACTCGATGGACGATCTAGGTTCGTAGGAATCGGCTCCTGACCTCGATGAGCACGGCTGGGCAGTGCGCAACACTCCTGGAGGCACCAAAATTCGCCGGTCAGGGTGATACCGCCGGGTCGTGGCGGAGCAAGATATACAGCTGAGCCCGCGTCGCACGATGACGACGGTGACAGATATCGTCGCCATGCCCCGTGGCCCTCGCCCCACCACGACACAGGATCGCATGCCGAAAGCGGATCGGGCTGGGCTGGCCGGCACATCGCGGTTCTGCTTGCGGAAAGGCTGCGGTGGGCTACACGACTCTCTTCCGCCGTCCTTCCCCGGGACGACGGAAGAAGGAGGATGGCCGACATCCGACCCATCCCTGGAATCAGATCTGGACCTGTGGGGCTGTCAGTTGTTGGATGGGATCAGTCCTGTTTCCCGGACCTGACCCAAGGAGCATCAGCCATGGCCCTCCCTCTTAGCCGCCGCGCCGCGCTCGCCGCGTTCGGTGGCACCGTCCTGCTCAGCGCCTGCACGATCGCCAGCGACGGGAAAAACACCCCCGACAGCGCATCGGCCTCCGAGGGGTCGCTGAAAACCGTCACCCCGGGCAAGTTGACCATCGCCACCGGCGACCCCGCCTACTCCCCATGGGTGGAGGACAACAATCCCGCATCCGGCAAGGGCTTCGAGGCCGCCGTCGCCTACGCCGTCGCGGGAAAACTCGGTTTCGCCAACGCGGACGTGCTGTGGGTGCGAAGCACCTTCGATGCCGCGATCGCTCCCGGCGCCAAGGACTGGGACTTCAACCTGCAGCAGTTCTCCATCACCGAGGAACGCCGGAACGCCGTCGATTTCTCCTCCCCCTACTACACCACCGCGCAGGCCGTGGTGAGCTTGAAAAGTTCCCCGGTGGCCGGAGCCACCACCGTCGCCGAGCTCAAGGGCGCCCTGCTGGGAGCACAGACCGGAACCACCAGTCACAGGATGCTCACCGAAACGGTGGCACCCACCAACGCCCCGTCGGTCTTCAACAACTCGCAAGACACGGTGCAGGCCCTCAAGGGCGGCCAGGTGGACGCCATCGTGGTCGACCTCCCGACGGCGCTGTACCTGGTGGCCGCCGAGCTGGACGACGGTGTGGTGATCGGCCAGTTCGCCGACACCTCGGGCGGCGACCAGTTCGGTCTGGTGCTGCCGAAGGGTTCCGCGCTGACCGCTGCGGTCACGGGCGCAGTCGACACCCTCCGCGCAGACGGCACCCTCGACTCCCTGACCAAAACCTGGCTGTCCGAATCCGTCAACGTCCCGGTCCTGAGCTGATCGATGAACGAGACGGTCGACGACTTCGAGGTCGTCAGCGACATCGAGCTCGGGCGGCGCCGGTACCGTCGGCGGCAGACGATCCGCTCAGTGCTGATCTCGGCGATCTCCACCGTCGTGTTCGCGGTGGTGATCTGGCTGGCCCTGGAGAACTCGCCCGGCTGGCAGGTCACCCGGGAGACCTTCTTCTCCGCACACTACTTCGCTGCCGCGCTCCCCGAGGTCACCATGGGTTTGTGGCTAAACGTGCAAATCCTGTTCATCGCCGTCATCGGGGTCACGGTCCTGGCGGTGTTCCTGGCGGTGCTGAGGTCGCTGCGAGGCCCGGTGTTCTTCCCGCTGCGGTTCTTCGCCGCCGCCTACACGGACCTGTTCCGCGGCATGCCGTTCCTGATCGTGCTGTACCTGATCGGTTTCGGCATCCCGGCCCTGAACCCGACCACGCGCATCCCGGCAGCGCTGCTCGGTACGGTGGCGCTGATCCTGACCTACTCGTCCTATGTGGCAGAGGTGCTGCGTGCCGGCCTGGAGGCGGTGCACCCCTCGCAGCGGTTCGCTGCCCGGTCCCTGGGACTGAGCCACGGGCAGACGCTGCGTTACGTCGTGATCCCGCAGGCAGTCCGGAAGGTGACCCCGGCGCTGATGAACGACTTCATCTCCATGCAGAAGGACGTCGGCCTGATCTCCGTGCTGGGTGCCGTGGATGCCATCCGCGCCGCGCAGATCCAGCAGGCGACGACCTACAACTTCACCTCCTACGTGGTGGCGGGCCTGTTGTTCGTGGCCTTCAGCTGGCCGTTCATCCGGCTCTCGGACTGGTACACCGCCCGGCTGCGTGAACGTGAACAGACAGGAGGAACGGTTTGATGGCCAGGCTGAAACCAACCCGGACCGACGACCACACTGGTCCGGTACTGGAAATGCAGGGGGTGGTCAAACGGTTCGGCCGCAACGTGGTGCTGCGCGGCCTCGACCTGAGCATCGACAGTCACGAGGTGGTGGTGCTGCTGGGCGCGTCGGGGTCGGGCAAGTCGACGCTGCTGCGCACCGCGAACCTGCTGGAGCGGGTCGACGACGGCCGGATCTTCCTGGCCGGGGCCGACATCACCGACCCACGCATCGACGTCGATTCGGTGCGCGCCCGGATCGGGGTGGTGTTCCAGCACTACAACCTGTTCCCCCACCTGAGCGTGTTGGACAACATCACCCTGGCGGCCCGGAAGGTGCACAACATTGCACGCGACGTCGCCGAGGCGCGGGGCAGGGAGCTGCTGGAGCGGATCGGGTTGAAGGACAAGGCCCGCACCTTCCCTGACCGGCTCTCCGGCGGCCAGCAGCAGCGGGTCGCGATCGTGCGGGCACTCGCGACCAACCCGGAGTTGCTGCTGCTCGACGAGATCACATCCGCCCTGGATCCCGTGCTGGTCGGGGAGGTCCTGGACCTGGTCCTGGACCTGAAACGAAGCGGCTCCACGATCCTGATGGCAACCCACGAGATCGGGTTCGCCCGTTCCGCCGCCGACCGGGTGGTTTTCCTGGAGCGTGGGCAAATCATCGAGCAGGGTCCCCCGGAACGGGTGATAGACGACCCACAGGAGTCCGCCACCAAGGACTTCCTGGCCCGGGTGTTGCGCTGAGACCACATCGAGGGCCGCCACGCCGTCGGCTGCGGTGAACGCGACGAACCCCGCCCGTTCCAGGGTGCGGGCGAGGTGGTCGCGGATCATGGGGTCGTCGACGACGACCAAGACCGAACTCACGAGATGGTGTTGCCGCTGCCCGTGTCGTTCTTCTTCTCGACTCCCTGGGACGAGACGGTGTTGCCACTGCCGCTGACCGTGACCTCGTCGAGGTCGTCGGCGGCGGTGACGGTGTTACCGCTGGAGGTGATCTCCACATCGTCGAGTTCCTGGCCGTTCACGGTGTTGTTGCCGCCGGAGATGATCACCTTGTCGGCGGACTCGAAGGTGACGGTGTTGCCGCTGCCGGTGATATTGATGGTGTCGCAGTGCCCGCTGAGGGTCACCGCACCGTTGCTGGAGGAGACGTTCGGGTTCCCGACGCAGGGCTTGTCGTCGCTGTCCCCTTTGTCGCCGGAGCCGGTCTTGCCACCGGAACCGTCGGCGCTCGCGGTGATGTTCACGTCGCCCCCGTTGCTGGCAGTGGCCACGTTCCCGGCGGACGGGGTGTTGGAGTTGGCGGCCTGGGGGGTCGAAACCGCCTGGGTGTTCCCGGTGGGTTTGCTCTCGGCGCCGGCGGAACAGGCGGTCAGCCCCAGGGCCGTCACGGCGGCCACGGCGAGGGCAATACGGATCAGAGTGGTCTTCATGGTCTCTCCAAGAGGGTATTTGGTTTAGTAAACAAGCACATTGTGCCGGGGCGAGGATGGTCTTCATGGCTGCTCCTTGGTGAGGGTTCGTTTCCCGTTCGATGATCAAAGCTTGTCGGTTCCGGGAGCCGCGTGGCGCATTCGTCGCAGGATTGCGACAAACACCGTCGGGCTTCTCCCGACGAGACGACACCAGGCGTCCTTCGATCTCACGTAGGCTCCCCTACATGCATGGCGAGTACAAGGTGCCGGACGGAAAACTGGTGGCGGTCGATCTCGATGTGGTCGACGGAAAACTGTCCCAGGTGGTGGTCTCCGGGGATTTCTTCCTGGAACCCGACGAATCCCTCGACGACATCGTCCGGGCACTGACCGGACTGCCCCACACCTCCTCGGTCGCCGACCTGGCAGCAGCCATCAACTCCCACCTGCCGAAGGACGCGCGGCTGCTCGGTTTCTCCCCGGAGGCCGTGGGCATCGCGGTGCGACGCGCGCTGGGGCACGCCACGAACTGGGACGACCACACCTTCGACATCATCGGCCCCGTCACCCTCGATCCGCGCCTGCACGTCGCCCTCGACGAGGTGCTGGCGGCGCGCATGGCCCGCGGCGAGATCGGACCGTCACTTCGGTTCTGGGACTGGGACCAGCCCCTGGTGGTGATCGGTTCCTTCCAGAGCTACCGCAACGAGATCGACGAGGAAGGCCGCGAACGCCACGGCATCAACGTGGTGCGGCGCATCACGGGCGGTGGCGCGATGTTCATGGAGCCGGGGAACTGCGTCACCTACTCGCTGCTGGTCCCGGGTTCCCTGGTGGAGGGCCTGAGCTTCGAACGCAGCTACGAGTTCCTCGACCAGTGGGTGATGGGAGCCCTGGCAGAACTGGGGGTGAAGGCCCGTTACGTGCCGTTGAACGACATCGCCTCCGACAAGGGCAAGATCGCGGGCGCGGCGCAACGCAGGCTGACCAGCGGTGTGGTGCTGCACCACGTGACAATGGCCTACGACATCGATGCCGACAAGATGCTCCAGGTGCTGCGGATCGGGCGGGAGAAGCTGTCGGACAAGGGAACGAAATCAGCGAACAAGCGCGTCGACCCGCTGCGTTCGCAGACCCGGCTGCCCCGCAGCGAGATCATCGCGTCCTTCCTGAAGCATTTCGAGTCGCGCTACTCCACCCGTCGCCGCGACTACACCGACGGCGAGCTCGCGGCTGCCGCGGAGCTGGTGGAGAAGAAGTTCGCAACCACGGAGTGGACCCGCCGCATCCCCTGAACCGGAGGCCCCGACAGACTAAGAGACACCCCGTCGCGCTCCACGACACCCCTTGTGACCGGTGGGTCTGGTCTCAGCGCGGCCAGAACGTAGAGTGTTGTGAACGATGTCCAATCGTGCCGTCAGTTCAGGAGACCGGAGCGGACATGGTCAAAACACGAAACGGGAAGACGAACAACCAGGAATCGGCCCCGGCCCCGCTGCCCAAACGAGAGGTGCACGGGGGCGCTGCACAACCCACCACTTCACGGGATGTGGTGCGGGATGAGAACGCGTTACGCCCCGCTCAGAAGGGAGGGGCGCCGTTCAAGAGCGCCTGGCCGGAGTCCCGGGAAACCGCATTCCCACCCGTGCCGTCCCCCTTCGCCCCGCCGCCTACATTGTGGGCGGAACTGGCGGGGAACGCATCTCCCCAGAGATCCCTCTCCACCATCCCGAAACGTCCCGACACCGGCGCCATGGGTTCATCCCCCGAGGAAACCGATTCCCCCGACGGGCCGATCACGACCGGGCACCGGGCGATTCTGCCCCCCACGGATGCGCCAGCCGCGATCCCGGCACATCAGGCCGACGACGACGAGGACGAACCGCGGCGTGGAACACTGACGGACGCGACCCCGGCCTATGTCTCGTCATCCACACCCCGTTCCCCCTCGCAGCCCACGTCGCCCCCCGGGAAGAGCGGGGGAACCGACCCGGACGAGGCCGCCAAACCGGTCGGCGTCCCGGATGCGGATGCCGGGGGAACGAAACCGGATCAGACCCCGTCGCCCGAGGAACCGCCAGAGCAAGCCGCTGAACCGGCCGCGGCCCCGGCCACTTCGAGTGAATCACCGGAAACCTCCGGGGACGCCGGTCTCGTGGTCAACGCCACCACCTATTCACAAATCCGCAGCATTTCGCGGGGGCACTGGGGCCTCACCTTCCTGTCCAGCCTGGGGATTCTCCTGTCGGCCGGGGCACTGACCGTCATCGCGTCCTCCATTCAGCAGTTCACCGATTTCGGTGGCCTGCCGAACTCCGCCGCCCTGCTGGGCCAGATCACCCGGACCTGGTCGCAGCTCGCGACCGACGGGTTCGCCCAGCTGCTCGCGATCATGCTCCCGGTGTTCCTCGCGCTGCTGACCACCTTGTACATCGCATTCTCGATCCAGGGCAACCGCAGCCCGGACCGGGACGACCGCGTGACCAACGAGCAGGTCGCCCTTCAGCAGGCGCGGGAGGGAATCATCCTGCTGCTCTCAGGCCTGACGGGGATGACGATCACCCTGGCGATCCCCTGGCTCACGGAACGCGCGCCGCTGCTGCTGCTCCTGCCCGCCGGCGGGGTGATCACCTGCGGTTTCGTGATCGCAATCCGGACCCCTTCGCTGGAGAACGAGCGGATGCGCCTGGCGCGTTCCAAGCAACAGGAGGCGGTCCTTTCCAGGACGAACGCCGAGGCCACCAAGACCCGGCTCAGGAAGCGGGGAAGGGATCGCGAACGCCAGGAGAACAACCAGGACCGGAGGGAGAAGAGACGGGACCGTAACCGTGCCTCCCGACAGGCCCTGCTGCGTCACACACGAAAACAACTGCTGGCACGGCACTTCATCGTCACGGTCCTCCTCGCCGCCCTGAGCCCGGCACCCCTGACCTGGCATCTCGCGCACAATGTGACCACGGTCTGGGGGGTTCTGCTGTTCCACCTCGCCGCTGTCGTGTGGCTCAGGTTCTTCTGGGGTTACACCTTCACCCTGATGCGGAAGGACGTGCTGGCCGAGGCCATGAAACCCGGGAACAACCGTCTGGCCCGTCTCGGGGCGTGGCTGGTGCGCACGGCGTTCGAGTTGCTGACCACCCTGATCGCCCTGGGGGTGATCGTCCTGATCCTCGTGCGGCTCCCGGGGCTCGCCGAGCTGCCGTTCATCGTCGTGTGCACGATCTGCTGGCACCTGGTTCTCGTGGTGATCCGCTGGCTGTACCAGCAGTGCAGCAGGACGGGCCGTGGCATCCGGCAGCTGGATCGCCGCCTGAAGCTGGTGCGGCTGCGCCGGGAGGTCGCGGAGCTCCGCGCAGGAATCTCGTAGGACCCCGGGCGAAACGGGCCATGGTGATTTCGGGGTTCGCGTCCCAGTCCTCCGCGGCCCGGCACCAGACCTGACAGGACGGAGTCATTCATGGCCGCCACGTCTCTGAGCCGCAATTCCCCCGTCCCATTTCTACAGGGCCTAAGCTCGGGGTGTGTACGTGGCACAGCACTTCGAGATCCCCGACGATTACCTGACCGAGCTGCTCGGCCGGGTGCGGGCCGGCAACCTCGTGACGGTCCATGAATCGGGGCCGCAGGCGACCTTGGTCCCGTTCCACATGGAGACCCACGAGACCGGCCAGGTGCTCGTGACGCACCTGATGCGCAACAATCCGCAGGCCGTCGAACCCGTCACGGGTCCGGCGCTGGCGATCATCGACATCGACGACGCCTACGTCTCCCCGGCCTGGTACGCCACCAACAAGGACCTCCCGAACGTACCCACCTGGGACTACATCACCATCCACGTCACCGGGGAGGTCCGTTTCACCGCCGACCCCGGGGCCGCCCTCGAAGCGGCCCGTGAACTCACCTCCCGGATGGAACCGCCCGAGATACTGGAGGCCGTCGGCGAGAAGAAGCTGCGCGCAATGGCGCGGGCGATCGTCAGGGCCGAGATTGCGGTGGAGAAGATCCAGGGCAAGGCGAAGGCCAGCCAGAACCGTCACCCCGACGACGTCAGCAGCCTGCTGGCCCACCTGGAACGCAAAGGCGAGACGGAACTGGTGAGATACCTGAGGGAGGTCGCACTCCCCCACGCCACCGAACGTTTCGGAATGGTCCACGAGCTGCGGGCAGGCCGGCGCCTGTCCACCAGCGCCGCCGGGAAGAAGGCGCCACGAGCAGACGAAACCTCTCCCCTGACATCGGCTGAGCCGTCCAGAAACCCCTAGCAGCAGCTGGCTGAGCCAACCCGCGAGCACGGCGAACGGCTGAGTCGAAACCACCCTGCGGTTGAAAGCCGACGTGGTCACAGGTCCCCGAAGATACACGCCGTGATCTCGACTCGAACAGCCCCAGCTGTCACGGCCCGGCTCAGCCAATTCCGGAAGAACACCCAATCCGCCAGACCTCAACGAAGTCACAACATCACAGCAACCGCCTCCGTTACTTGGAGCTGCGCTCCGTGGATTCAACTGAACCTAGGCCTGCAGACCGACACCCCGGCCAAACCGGGGGTTTGCTTGAATCCACTCCATACCGGGCCACGCAATACGCCGGGACAACACACAGGATTGCATGACTCATCACGTCCTGGAGATCCTAGCGGTGACCATGCGTCCGGGAGTTCCCCGTAGGGCTAGCCCGACACTGAAAGACCAGCTGGCCGGGTCCCGCCACCCCTGAAATCGCCAATAGCGTCGAGACATCGTCTTTCCCCGAAAGGAATTCCATGTCCCGACGACTTCTCGCCTGGCTTCCGAGCCTGGCAGCCGCGCTCGCCATCATCGCAGCGGTATCACTGTTCCTTCTCCCGGCCCCGAAGTCCGCCGACTCCGATCCGGCCACTTTTTCAGCGGATCGCGCCAAACAGCTGATCGACACCTTCGCCGACGAACCCCACAGCGTCCTTCACACCGAGGCACACGCCAAGTCCCGGGACGAGATCGTCACCATGTTCAAGGACCTCGGACATCAACCGGAGATCCATTCCGATCCCATGCCTCTGTCTGAGGCCACCCACACGTCCCAGTACAGCGAAGCCGGCCTTGAAGCCCTCGCACGGCTGAACACCGAGAACATCGTGGTCAGGGTTCCCGGGAAAACCGATGACACCATGATGCTCACCGCCCACTACGATTCCGCCGTCGACTTCGAGAAAACTGCTGATGGGCGTTGGGATCCGAAACCCGGGGTGTCCTCCGGTGCCTCGGACGACGGCTACGGGGTCGCAACCATCATCGAGACGCTGCGCGCCATCAAGGCCGACGGCAGAACCCCGGAACGCAGCCTCCTGATCGTCATCACCGATGCCGAGGAGCTCAATCTGCTGGGGGCCATGAACGAGATGCTCCACCACCGCACCGACTACGACAACGTCGACCTGATCGTCAACATCGAGGCACGCGGCACCAGCGGCCCGGCGGTCATGTTCGAGACCAGCGACACGAATGCTGCGGCCACGGAGTTCTTCCTGAAGAACGCGCCGCGTCCCTTCGCCACCTCCCTGATGCCCGCCGTCTACCGGATGATGCCGAACGGCACCGACCTGTCGATCTACCTGAAAGAGGGCTTCACGGGTCTCAATTTCGCATCCATCGGGAATTCCGAGAACTATCACACCGCCAGTGATTCGCCCGCGTACTCGGATCTGACCTCGCTGCAACACTACGGGGATCAGGTCCTGGGACTGACCCGTGCCTGGAGCTTCGACCAGGACACCCCGCAACTCACCGATGGTCAGGACCGGGTTTTCTTCCCCGTCTTCAGCGGGTTCACCGTCCACTACCCAGCGACGGTCGGCGTGATTCTCGGCGTAGTGGCGATCGCACTGGCGGCCGCCGCAACGGTTCGGCAGGCCAGGAAGGTGCGATGGTCCCGGGTGGCCGGCACCGCCTGGGGTTTGACGTGGCGCGTCGCCGTCTCCGCCGGAGCCGCCTTCCTGTTCCAGTTCGGCGCGAACAGCTTCGGACTGTTCACGTCCCTTGAGGACAACACGTGGGTCTATCGAACCGTGCTGTACCTGGTGCCGACGCTGCTGGCCGCTGCGTTGATCACGCGTTTCCTGCTCAAGCGGCGACGCGACGGCCTCAGTCGGGAGGCCTCGATGGCGACGTTGCTGATGTTCGCCGTCTCCTCGGTGCTGTTCATGATCCTGTTGCCCGGGGCCGCCTATCCGTTCGTGCTGACCACGGTCGCCCTGGCCCTGACCGGCCTGGTGCCGGCATCCCTCAGGCCCATCGCAGCGGCGGTGGCGTGTTTCGCGGTCACGGTGCTGTTCACCCCGATCTCCTGGATGGTGGCGGAGGCCCTGACGGCAAGCCTCGTGGCGGTCCCGATCGTTCTCACCGCCTCTGCCGTCGCACCGCTGGTCCTGAACCTCCTGCCACCCTCGGCCACACCCGCACACGCATGAGAACAACCCCTGGCCGGGTTTCCCAACGCAACGGGAGACCCGGCCGGGTATTCCCGGGGTTCCCGGCCACCGACAGAACCGGTCCAGAAGATTTCCAACGCTTTCCCCTACTCATCCGGCTTCGAAGGCACCCGTCCACGAGGTCACGAGTTCGACACGACCAGCACATTGCCCGGATCCACACCCTTCAGAGCCACGAACCGGTTTATCCACAAAACCCGGGAACGGGATGGCTGGAACACCGGGGAACGAGCCGGAACGGAATGGAGTACCGGGAAACCCATCGCGTCCTGAACCTCCTGGGCATCCCGATGGGATCAGAGCATCCAAGCAACTGCCTCCGTTGCGTGGATCCCGTTTCGTCGGGCCCGGGCGAAGACGCCGGGGCAGCACGCAGTACTGCGTGATCCGTCGCTTCCCAGGCATCCCGGAGGCAACGTTGTGTCTTCTTCGGTCTCCCCAGGACGGGGTTTCTAGCTCTTGGAGCACCAGGGAAGCCTGACCAGGTCCCGGATGGCTTCGCTGAGTTCGACCGGATCCATCTTGGAGCGTTCACCGATGATCTCGGCCTTCAGCAGACGCACCGGATCGGCGGGCGGGCTGCCGCCAAGGGACCAGAAGGCAGTGCTGATCCGTAGATCCAGGTAGCCTCCCTTCAGGCCCCGGCGGAGCCCATCCACACCTGCCCTGTCGTCGCCGTGGAGTTTCCAGCCGCGTGCCCCGAGCCCGAGCAGGGCCTCGCCCCAGACATGATTGCCGGGGAACTCCGGAACCTCCGCGTAGCTGCTCCGGCCAACCTGCTCCACCAGCGGCGTCATGTGGTAATCGATGCAATGGGAAGTCCACTCGTTCGACATCTCCAAGGGATGCGCCAGCCCGATGACGGCCCCCACCGGTAGGGCAACCGGTTCCTCATGGACGTCGAGCAGCCCCAGATCATCGCCGACGCGGAACAACACCGTTCGTTCGTCGGCATCGTGGGCGGCCCAGATCAGGTTCTGCGCCACCAGCCGCATCACGGGGTGTTCCAGGAAGACGGTACGGAACTCGTCCTGGGTCCAACGCCTGCAGGTGCTCATCGCGATTTCCAGTCTGTCCGTCTGGGAACGGATCACGGCGGTGAGTTGTTTCTTGAACTCCCGGAACTCCGCAACGGCCTTCCCTGCCGCCACGGGGTCGTCCTTCCTGCCCGGTCTGGGCAGGGTCCTCATGGTCTTCCCGTCTGCCGTCGACACCAGTGGCGTCAGTTCGAGGTTCAGCCTCACCTCGAACTGACGCGGACCGAAGTCGAGCCTCAGACGGCCGTTTTCGTCGAGGCCCAAGTCCGGTATGGCCTGTTCGGCCAGCTGCTCCATGCTGATTCCCCGTTCCTCGGCCAGCCGCTCCAGAACGATCCGTGCCTGCTCTCCAAGCTCACGGTCCCGGGGATGCCCGGCGATTTCCATCAGTTCCAGGAGCGCAACCTCGCTGCGTATCCGGGCCAAGACCTCCATTCCCGCGAGTACACGACCCAAACGGGAACGTTGCCAGAATTTCTTGATCAGGACGGCCACCAGGCGGGCGTTAACCTCTCCGCCCATGCTCTGCCGGGTCAGGACCCACTCGTCTCCCTTGACCTCGCAGGACCGCCACTGCTGCAGCAGATCCGCCAGAAAAGCGGCGAGACTGGCCCGGGTGAAACACCTGGCCGTGTTCTCGTGCTCGTCAACCATCAGGTTTCTCACCACGTCCCCGACCTGGTGGACGGGAACGACCCGTCCGGTGCCTGCCAGCACCAGGCGTGGCGCCCGGATCGGGTTGAACCACTTCGGAACGTCCGGCAGATCACCATGCGCACGGAAGGGCAGTTCGGTTCCGGCCTCGTCAACGCCCGGTTCCGGGGCCAGCAGCCAATCGATGGGGCGGGAGTCGGCGCCGGCGTCGCGGAGCGCCTCCACCGAGTCGGGATGGCGCCAAGCGAGGATCTGGAACAGGTCCGCGGCGCGCTGCCCGCGTCTGGGGTCCAACCTCAGGAGGGATTCGAGGGAGTCCAAAGGCCAGCGCGGAGCGCTGGTGAGGAACATCATGTACGCCTGAGGGTTGTCGAGATGCCTCAACAGTGCGTCCCGGGATGCGCGGCTGCCGAGACTCGTGATCAGCCGGGCAGCCGCCGACGACCTCGCTCGATGGGTGAACTCCGATTCGAGCTGGGGCAGTGCTCCGTCGCCGTGCCAAGCCACGAGACACGCCAGGGCGGCGCCACGGCTTGGAGCCGCATCCAGCAGCGACTGGTCAAGTTCTCGGGGTGCATTGGCGGGGCGGAACGAGGCCCCGAGCCGTTTTTCCACCTTCGGAACCCCGGAGAGCATCCGGGTCACCCCGGGCACGGGGATCGGGGTGCCGTCGGGTCGGGCATTGAGTCCAGCCATGTCAGAAAGAGTAGGGGTGCCCACCGACAGAACTGGTTCGAGAGATGTCCGACGCCTTCACCGCGATCCTGCTCAGCTGGCCTCGAAAGGCACCCGTCCACGAGATCACGAGTTCGACACGACCAGCCCGTTGCCCGGGTCCACACCCTTCAGAGCCAAGAACCGGTTTGTCCGCAATGCCCGGAGACGGGATGGCTGGAACACCGGGGAACGAGCCGGAACGGAATGGAGTACCGGGAAACCCATCACGTCCTGGACCTCCTGGGGGCCCCGACGGGATCAGAGCATCCAAGCAACTGCCCCCGTTGCTTTGACCCGCGTTTTGTGAATCCAACTGAGCTTGGACCTACGAACCAATGCTCCAACCAAACCTAGGCGTTGCTTATACCCACGCCGTCATTCTGCAACCAAACTAAAACTTTGGTTGCGGGGGTCAAGACCCGGGTCGTCGCGTTCCAAGAAACACTCATGATCAATGCCATGCCTCCGCAGCAACTCGTGAATGAGCTCCGGATCTGCATCGATCCCCAACTCCACGAAGGGCTCGGCTACCACACCCCGGCCGAGGTCAAGGCAGCGTATTACGCTGACCTCGAATCAACCCAGCCAGCACTCGCTGGGCAAGGAACCAAGTAGAAACGAAACCCAGGACGATTCAGATACGAACACCGAACAGGAACAGTGATGACTTGGCACGATGAGGCCCGGCAGTGGCTGCGCGGGGTGTTCGCCGCTTCCCGACGCTTTGAGGTCAAGGTGGTCCGGGAGCGAGGCTGGGGATCAATCTGGACGGTCACCACAGACGCGGGTCGCCACTGGTTCAAGGCCGCACACCCCGCGTTACGAGGCGAAGCAGCTTTGCGGCAGGTGTTGGAACACCACGCCGGCGAGCATGTGGTACGAATGACAGCGGTCCATCCCGGGACCGGTTGGTTCGTCACCAAGGATCAGGGGGCGACATTGGCCGCCGGGGATACAACGAAGGATTCCCGACACCTTGCGGAACTGGCCGTCGCTGCGGGACGGATTCAGCAGGCGGTACCCGTCGAGGATCTGACGGCGCTGTCCTTGGAACTGCACCGGCCTGAGGACGCCGTCATCAATCTCGACCATGTCCTGGCCTGGTTCGCTCGCCTGCCCGCAGACCACCCGGCCCACATCGACACCGCAACCCGCGTGGATGCGCTGCAGGCGATGGAGCATCAGGTGCGTCGCTGGTCGTCGGTGGATCCAGGCCTGGGTCTTGCCATCGACCACAACGACCTCCATCTCGGTAACGCCTTCCCCGGTCCGGTGATCTCCGACTGGGGCGACGCGGTCATCAGCCATCCGTTCTGCACGATGCGGACGGTCTTCCTCAACGCGACGAGCATCGGTGCAGATACTCGGATCATCGAGGACGCCTACCTGAGGTTGTGGGGAACGCCGACGGATCTGCGAGAAGCGCTCCACGTGGCGACCCGACTCGCCGTGTGTCAGCGTCTGCG
Organism: uncultured Propionibacteriaceae bacterium; assembly: GCA_938012815.1. Taxonomy (GTDB): domain Bacteria; phylum Actinomycetota; class Actinomycetes; order Propionibacteriales; family Propionibacteriaceae; genus Arachnia. Next base: position 62,240 of record CALLVV010000031.1, on the reverse strand, counting down.
GATGTGGTGCCTGCTGGACGATCCCGACCTGGTGGCCAAGTACAACTCCTACATCACCCCGATGATCCACGAGATCGGCCGGCAGCCCACCGTCCCGTGAAACGAATCAGCTCCTCATGGCATCCGGGACGGGCCGCGACCAGACCCTGTGGAACTCCGCCAGCGGGACGCTCAACAAACCGGTGACGTTCGCCTCCAGAGGTTCGATGACCTCACCGAGCCGCGTCAACGGGACACGGTTCTCACGGCACAACGATTCCACCCGCTCCACCGATGACTCGGGCATGGTCACCAGGGCCCGGGCCGCCGACTCGCTGAACAGCTGCACCGTCGGCTCCTCACCCGGCAGTGTGACGGTGAACCCGAAACCACCCTGCAGCGCCGACTCCACCAGGCTGACCGCGAGGCCACCCTCACTGATGTCGTGGGCGGAACGCATCAGGCGTTCCACGGCCGCGTCGCGGATCACCCTGGCCAGCCCGGCCTCGGCCCGCAGGTCCACTCGTGGCGGAACACCCCCCAGGTGCCCGTCGTGGACGGCGTCGGCCCAGATCGAACCCGACAGCTCCTCCCGGGCCGAACCCAGCAGCCAGATCCCGTCACCGGCCTTCGCGAACCCCGAGCGCAGCCGCTTCGTGACATCGTCGATCACGCCCAGCACACCGACGGTCGGGGTGGGCAGGATCGGGGTTCCTCCGGTCTGGTTGTACAGGGAGACGTTGCCGCCCGTGACCGGAATGCCCAGTTCCTTGCAGGCGTCCACCAGGCCGAGGATGGCCTCGACGAAGCTCCACATCACCTCCGGGTCCTCGGGGGAACCGAAGTTCAGGCAGTCGGTGACAGCCACCGGCTCCGCCCCCGTCACCGCGACATTGCGGTACGCCTCGGCCAGCGACTGCTGCGCCCCGACGTACGGGTTGAGGTAGGTGAAACGCGAGTTCGCGTCGAGTGCGAGCGCGATACCCAGCCCCGTTTCCTCATCGATCCGCAGCATCCCGGCATCCTCGGGCTGCGCCAGGACAGAGTTCCCGCGCACATAGCGGTCGTACTGGTTGGTGACCCACGACTTGTCGGCGATGTTGCCGTGCGCCATCACCTTCATCCACGCGGAGCGCACCCCTTCGGGGGAGTTGTCGCGCGGCAGGTTCTCCGCGACGTCGGCGTTGACCTGGTCCAGCCATTCCGGACGGCGGTAGGAGCGGTGATAGGTGGGGCCCTCGTGGGCGACGGTGCCGGGATCCACGTCGACGACGCAGTGACCGCGCCAATGGATGATGAGCCGCTCACCATCGGTGACCTCACCGATGACCGTGGCCGTCACGTCCCATGTGCGGCAGATCTCCATGAAACGTTCCACGTTCCTGGGTTCCACCACCGCCATCATGCGCTCCTGCGACTCGCTCATCAGGATCTCCTCGGGGGCGAGGTTCGGGTCACGCAGCGGCACGAGGTCGAGGTTGATGGACATGCCGCTGTTGCCGGCAGAGGCCAGCTCCGAGGTGGCACAGGAGATTCCCGCCGCCCCGAAGTCCTGGATGCCGACGATGACACCTGCCTTGAACAATTCGAGGGTGCACTCGATGAGCAGCTTCTCCATGAACGGGTCGCCGACCTGCACGCTGGGGCGTTTCGCGGGCCCGGTCTCGTCGAAGGTCTCGGAGGCCAGGATGGATGCCCCACCGATGCCGTCCCCACCGGTGGCGGCGCCGAAGAGGATCACCTTGTTGCCCACCCCGGAGGCGTGGGCGCGGTGCAGGTCCTCGTGCCGCAGCACCCCGACGCACAGCGCATTGACGAGAGGATTGCCGAGATAGGTCCTGTGGAACTGCACTTCGCCGCCGATGTTCGGCAACCCCAGGCAGTTGCCGTAGCCACCGACACCGGCGACAACACCGGGCAGAACACGGCGGGTATCGGCCTCGTCGAGCGGTCCGAAACGCAGCGAATCCATCACCCCGATGGGCCGGGCCCCCATCGCGAGGATGTCGCGGACGATGCCCCCGACACCGGTTGCCGCCCCCTGATAGGGCTCCACGAAGCTCGGGTGGTTGTGGGATTCCGCCTTGAACGTGACGGCGTAGCCCTGGCCGATGTCGACGACACCGGCGTTCTCGCCGATGCCTGCCAGGAGCGGGCCGCGCGGGGTGTTCTGACTGAGTTCACCAAATTTCTTCAGGTGCACCTTCGAGGATTTGTAGGAGCAGTGCTCCGACCACATCACCGAGTACATCGCCAGTTCGGCGCCGGTGGGGCGACGACCGAGGATCTCCCGGATGCGCGCGTACTCGTCGTCCTTCACGCCGAGCGCCGCGTACGGCTGCTCCAGGTCGGGGGTTTCCAATGCATGAGCCACGGTGTCTGCCACGAGAGCAAATCTATCGGTTGAAACCTCGATTCCGTGGATACCCCAGCCGCGGCCACCAGATGCACAGTGTCCGGAGGGCGGAGGCGACCTTGCCGGCCACTCGGACCTGCCCGGCAAACGGAAATGTCGTGGGTGCCGCCGGCGCCCCCGACGGGACTCGAACCCGCACTAGGGCGGGTTTAAGCCGCCTGCCTCTGCCAGTTGGGCTACGGGGGCCGGATCAGTCCAGCAGCTCCAAGGCTATTGCGTCGAGGATGTCTGTTTCGCTGATACGAATTATTTCCCCCGGAATCCGGGAAATCGTCTCGTCGAGGATCAACGCACCCGCCCCGATCACCCCGGCGCGAAGCGGGTGCATGCAGGGTTCCTGCTCTATGAGGCCCACCGGGGTGGTCAACCAGTGCTCCGTCACCGCGTCGACGTCGCCGCGCCCCAGCACCAGGCCGTGTATCGCCTCGCGGGAGTAGCTCTCCAATCCGAGTACCCGGGCACCGACGCTGGTGACGGTGCCCGCTACCCCGACCGCGCCCGCGACGGCCGCAAAATCGATTCCAGAACCGTCCAGCAGCTCACCGACGAACCCCCTGGCGTCTTTCTGCTCCCCCGGAGTTGGAGGATCGGTGTGCAGGAAACGTTCCCGGAGCCGCACCGCGCCGACGTTCAGGGAAACCGAATGGAAGATCCTCCCCGTCCCGTCCGCCAGCACCAGCTCGGTGGATCCGCCGCCGATGTCGACGACCAGGGTCGGTGAGGCCACATCCAGCGCGTAGAGCGCACCGATGCTGGACAGCCGAGCCTCCTCCTGCCCCGGGATCACATCCACGCCCACACCCAGACGTTCGCGCACCCCGTCGACGAGCAGTTGCCGATTCGACACATCGCGGGCGGCGGAGGTCGCGACGAAACGCACCTTCTCGGCCCCGTGATGACGGATGATCCGAGCGTATTCCTCACACACGGCGAAGGTCCGGGCCAGTGCATCGGGATGGAACTCTCCGGTGGCGTCGACACCCTGCCCGAGTCGCGCCAAGCGCACCTCGCGCACCAGCTCCACGGGGGCCTCGCGGCTGCCCGCCAGCACGAGCAGCCGGATGGAATTGGTGCCGCAATCGATGGCGGCCACCCTCATGCCGGCTCCTCGCAGCAGTTCTCCCCCACCCGCTCCCGGACCAGGGCCAGGGCCTCGTCGCCGAGGGGATTCACCCCGGGCCCCACAGCCAGCGCATGCCCCACGAGAACGTGAAGGCATTTGACACGGGTAGGCATTCCACCCGCCGAGACGCCCTCGATCTCCGGTACGACTCCGAGGGCGGTGCGGTCGGTGAGATAGGCCTCGTGGGCGGCCCGGTACCGGGCCGCGAGTTCCTCATCCTGCTGGAGCCGTTGCGTCATCTCCGCCATCAGGCCCGACGCCTCCAGCGACGAGCAGGCCGCGACGTATCGCGGATTGGTCAGGTAGTAGACGGTCGGGAACGGGGTACCGTTGTCGAGTCTGGGAAGAGTGGTGATGACCCCGGGACGCCCGCAGGGACAACGCCACGCCACCGCGACCACCCCCCGCGGGGTGCGTCCCAGCTGTTCCTCTATCACCCCGAGATCAACAGCGGTCGGGGCATCCCCCGCCGGGTCCGGGGCACGCCCGGTGTCGGTGTTCAAGAACTCTCACTTCTCCTCTGCGGGCGCATCGGCCACTCCCACCGATCCCCACATCTGCTGCCACCACATGCCGGTACTGGGTTTGCTGGGGGACAGGACCGTGGAGTCACCACCGATGGGTTTGCCGTCGGCCCCGATCACCCGGTACCCGGTCTCCCCCGGAACCACCCAGCCGAGCCGCATCCTGGCCTCCGCCTTCACGAAGGCGGGATCCTTCCAACGGGCCAGCTGGTCGTCGAGGGTGGCGATCTCCTGCTTGGTCTGGTCGATCTGCTGTTGCAGCTGCGCCTTCTCCTTCGCCTGGGCGAAGTAGACACGCAGGCTCTGGGCGAGCGTGACGGCCAGGGCGGCCATCACCACGCCCAGGATCAACAGCCGCCAGGTCATCCCAAGCGCACGTTCGGAGGAGGAAACGCGCGGCCTTTCCTCGGCGGCCTGGGCCACGGCCTCCGCGTCAAGAGGACGGGTTCGGGACCGTCCGCTGGAGACTCGCTCTCCCGGACGGGCAGCGGTCCGGGACCGTGGTGAACCACGTCCCGGACCACTACCCGCGGGCTTGTTCCTGGGATTACTGGGCATACGACCAGTCTGACCGATTCGCGGTGCGCATCAGCCCTTGAAACGCGGGAACGCGGAACGTCCGGCGTAGACGGCCGCGTCGTCCAGGTTCTGCTCGATGCGCATCAGTTGGTTGTACTTGGCGACACGGTCGGTGCGGGCCGGGGCGCCGGACTTGATCTGACCGCAGCCGAGGGCGACGGCGAGGTCGGCGATGGTGACGTCCTCGGTCTCACCGGAGCGGTGCGACATCATGGTGCGGTATCCGGCGCGGTGAGCCAGCTCGACGGCATCGATGGTCTCCGACAGCGAACCGATCTGGTTGACCTTGACCAGCAGCGCATTGGCGGTGTCGGAGTCGATACCGCGCTGCAGACGTTCGACGTTGGTGACGAACAGGTCGTCGCCGACCAGCTGCACCTTGTCGCCGAGGCGCTCGGTCATGGCCTTCCAGCCGTCCCAGTCCTCCTCGTTCAGCGGGTCCTCGATGGAGACCAGCGGATAGGCCCGGACCAGCCCGGCGTAGTAGTCGATCATCTCCTCGGAGGTCTTGTTGGCACCCTCGAACTTGTACACCCCGTCTTCGTAGAACTCGGAGGCGGCGACGTCGAGGGCCAGGGCGACCTGCTTGCCGGGTTCGTACCCGGCCTTCTTGATGGCCTCGACGATCAGATCAAGGGCCTCGCGGTTGGAGTCGAGGTTCGGGGCGAAACCGCCCTCGTCACCCAGACCGGTGGACAGGCCGCGGTCCTTCAGCACTTTCTTGAGGGCGTGATAGACGCCGGCACCCATCTCGACGGCCTCGGTGAACGACTCGGCGCCGATGGGGGCGATCATGAACTCCTGGATGTCCACGTTGGAGTCGGCGTGCGAACCACCGTTCAGGATGTTCATCATGGGGACGGGCAGGATGTGGGCGTTGGGGCCGCCTACGTACTGGTACAGCGGGAGCTCCGCCTCCTCCGCGGCGGCGTGGGCGACGGCCAGGGACACCCCGAGAATGGCGTTTGCTCCGAGCTTGGCCTTGTTCGGGGTTCCGTCGAGCTCGATCATGGCGAGGTCGACGGCGCGCTGCTCGTTGGCCTCGAAACCGAGAATGTCCTCGCTGATGACGTCGAGCACGTTCTTGACGGCGGTCTGCACTCCCTTGCCACCGTAGCGTTCGCCGCCGTCACGCAGCTCGACGGCCTCGAAGGCACCCGTGGAGGCACCGGAGGGGACGATGGCGCGACCTGCCGCTCCGGAGTCGAGGACCACCTCGACCTCGACGGTGGGATTGCCGCGGGAGTCGAGGACCTCGCGGGCGTCGATGAACTCAATGATTGCCATGGGGCTTGCCCTTCCGTGAAATGAAGACCATGAGGTGTCCTTCCCCGCCCAGCCTATCCAACGCCCGGACAGGGGTCACCCCCCAAATCACCATCCGCGCGTTGTGTACCGGTGGGTTCGTATACCGGGACCGCGTCCGCTGGCGAGGCTCAGGGCAGAGCCGGGGCGCTTCGACGTTCCCGCTGCGCAGCCACCGAGCCGATCAGCCCGTCGGGAGAACCCTGACCACATGACCCGGTGTTTCCCCTCTGCCTGTTTCGTGAGGTTCCCGTATTTTCACGATCCTTCAACACCGGCCTTCCCGGACACAGGGGCAGATCGGGGAAGTGCCCCAACACGATAGTGTTTTCATCACTATCCGCATTCCACATCGGTTCACAATCACACGCCATGACACATTGACATGTCAACGACTGGATCCCGAGGAGGTCAGATGTGAAGAACTCACATGGGGTGAGCGTGCCACGAGTGAAGGACAGGTATGGGAAGTCATTCGGTCTGGACGCGTTGGACGAGATTCCCTGGCCTTTCACGAAGCCCCTGAGCTGCGAAGCGTGCGGCACGCCCGTGAAAGCCGTCTCTGGATGCACACGCCGCCGAGGACGCGGAATTTCCGAGGTGAAAGCTCATTACGCGTTGATCAATCGCACGACCGGCGATCATCGCGAGGGCTGCCGGTTCGCATTCGACCGACGCGCCGACGAACTTCACCGGATCAACGCCCATGCCATCGAGAAAGCAGGCTCCAATTACACACTACTGCTGAACGAAAGGAACCGGGGAGCACCGAGCCCCAGAGATTCCTCAGCGAAAATGAAGACGACACAAAGATTGTCTTTCAAAGCACCACGCAACTGGAAGCCACTTCCGAAAACAATTCAAGTCGCCCGGGATATCGTTCGCCTGCTCCGCGAGTTCGACAATGACCCAATGGCACTGAAGTTCTTCACAGCACGCTGGCAGGGAGAATCAATACCCTGGGTCAGGTTCTGTTTCGATCTCGAGCAACCCTTGGGGCCTCTTCTGCTCATCGCCCACGACGAGAAATCACGGCACCCAGTGGCCGCGCACGGACGCGTGATTCACGGACCGCGTCCGTCAAACAACGGAAAGAGCTGGTTTCTGCCCCTGCACACCGGAGGCACAGGGACAGCGGTAACAGCAGCGCTGCGCAGTTGCAACAAATCCATCCTGGACTTCGAGGCGGGAGCCGAGGTACTCGCCTACGGTCAATGGGGGCAATTCGAGACACACACTCGCGGGGGCAAGAAGCTGGAAGTGCGGCTCTGGTGCCGCTTCTCCCACTCGGTCACCCGGCTCTGATGACGCGGACACCCGGTTGAAGGCGCGATCCGACCTCCTCGGCCGGGCCAACCGATCGCCTGATCTCTCAGCCGCGACGCTTGGACACCTGGGCCACGAGTTCGCGACTGCACCCGATCACCTTCGCCAGGGCACCGTAGGACCAGCGTTCGGAATCCTCGTCGCGCAGCTGCCGGATCAGCCGGTCCCGTTCGGCCCTCAGCCGGGCGGCGCGGCGTTCCGCCTCCGCCACCTGCTCGTGAAGCTCCCGGGCCCTCGCAGCCCTGAGATCCGAGACTCCCCCCGAACGCCGGGTGGCGGCCCCGACCGCGCCCTTCAGCGCGACGGTGCCGCCATCCGGTGTTGTGTTCCTAGAAGCCACGCGAGAACTCCGAGATCAGGTTGGGCACAGCGTGGTCGAATCCGGCGACGTCCAGCATTCCAGCATCGGCCGGGTCGGCGATGCTGAACCCGGTGGAGGTCATGCCCACCACCACCAGCTTCGCAGGGATCCCGCTCTCCCTGCGGTATCTCGCCAAGGCCTGATGGGGGTGGATTCTTCCGCACCAGGTCTCGTTGTCGGTGTAGACCACGAAGGTGTCCACCTCCAGCCGGCGCTTCAGCGCGTGGAGCATCGGCTGCGCGCAGTCGGTGTCGCCGAACGGCAGGTTCCCGATCTTGCGCAGCGCGTCATCGAGACGCTGCCTCGGCGACAGGTCGAGGGGCACCAGTCCTCTGGCGAAGCCGACGACCGCCGAGACGGGTTCGGTGGCAAGCTGCACCAGCGCCAAGGCGGCGGAGGCCTCGCATGCGGTGATCGGCAGGCCCGCGATGTGGCTGCACAACATCGACCCGGAGACGTCCAGAGCGAGCATCGTGCGCTTCCCGGAGGGCGTCACCGCACCGAAGGCCGCGTAGAAAGCCGCGTCGAGGGCGTCGATCACCCTGGCGCTCGGCTGCCATGTGGAGCTGCCCCGCATTGAACGCCCGGAGGCGTAGGTGCGGCCCGCGACCAGCACGTTCACCGGGTGGACGCGCGCCCTGCGGAGCCGGTCGGGATCGGCGAGCTGGGCGCACACCTGTTCGGTGCGGGCACTCAGGTCGTCCAGGAGCCCCAGCCTCGTGAGTCGCGGGAGCTGACGCATCAGAGCGGTCTGCGGAATCCCTGCGTCGAGCAGCGCCTCCCAGACCTCCGGCTCACGCAGCGCGGCATCCGGCAGCATCTCCCAGGCCAGCCGGTGCTCGCGCACCAGGTCGGTCCAGGCTGCGACGGTCGTCGCCTCCTGCGCGGCCAGGAAGGCGCGCACCAGCTCGGGGGTGTCCTCGCCGATCGAGCCGCGGACGATCCAGTCGAACAGGGTACGCAGCTCGGGAACGGAGGTGGCCGGGTGCGACAGGCGCAGCAGGTCGCGGTGCGTCCAGCCTTTGCGCTGGCGGTACTTGACCGCCTGGTGGGCCAGGTCGTCGGCCCGCCTGCCCGTGTACCAGTTCCCGACCGCCCGGCGAAGCCCGCGGCCCCAGCCGCGGAACTGCTGCACGTAACCGGCGAAGATGAACAGGTGCATCCCCGTGCGCGCCACCCTGGGCAGCGCGGCCAGCGCCAGCGGCGCGGCCGCGGGCACGGATGCCGCGTAGGCCAGCGCGAACAGCACCGGGTTCTGCCTGGGCGCAGCTCCCCGGGTGGAGACGTCGACGATGGTTGCGACGAGGGTCTCCGGGTCGGAGGCGGCCATGCGTTTGAGAACCTCGACGTTGTCGATGGCGAGTTCCCTGGCCGAAGCGTAGTAGGTGCCCGAGTCGACCCCGAGCGTCAGGAAACGACGCAGACGCGCCACGTCGTCCAGCTGGAAGGTATGGCCACCCGCCGAGTTCCGGACCTGCCGTTCGTCTGCGGGTTCGCTCTGCGGCGTGCTCCGCAGGTTCATCTCGCGCAATACGTCCATGGTGTTGCCTCCCTTCACTGTTCGTGTTCGCACCCATGGGTCGGAAAGCCCGGGTGGGCATGATGGTGAGCACCGGAAGCGTCAGGTGCTCTGGCTGATTGAGCCACACCCGCCAAGGGTGACGGAACTCGACCCCGCAACCTCCTGATCCCTGATACCTGATGCCCCCCGGTCCGGGATTCAGGTGCGCGAGGCCCGCCCGGGCGTGGGGGTAATGCCCGGATCATGCGTTCGGGGAACCGAACGCGAACCACCTGACGGCGGCCGTGAGGACTTGAACCTCAGCAGGGGAAAGACCTGCTTTGCCATTTGATAACCGAGCACGTTCGGCCCGGGCGGTCCTCGCGCTGTGAAGTTTTGTTCCCGCGACCCCGCGGATCATCAACTGTGTAACACAGTACACAGCTTGTGCCGGAAGTACAACCCGGGGTCACACCGTCCCTGCGACCCCCTCGGCCTGACGGATGCGCTCCTCCAGACTTCGTAGGGCCTCCCTGACGGCCGCGTCGGCATCGACCCCGCTCGCCTGGGCGCGGGCGACGAGGATCTGGATCCGTTCCCCCACGTCCTCGGCGGTCACGGGTTCGCCGGGGAGCTCGACCGGCACCTCGTGCGTCCGGGCACGCGCGATCACCTTCTGGGTGCGTGCCAGGGAACTCATGGACCGGGCGATTCCGTCCAGCGACGAGGTTCGTCCCTTCTCCTGACGTTTGCGGCGCTCCCAGACCCCGCGCAGGTCCTCGGGGATCTCGCCGTCACCGAAGACGTGGGGGTGGCGGTGGATCAGTTTGTCCGCGATGCCTCGGGCGACGTCGTCGATGGTGAACCGCCCCTCGTCCTCCGCGATCCGGGCGTGGAAGTACACCTGGAGCAGCAGGTCGCCGAGTTCCTCGCGCAGATCGTCGTCGGTGCCGCTCTCCACCGCATCGACCACCTCGCAGGTCTCTTCGACCAAGTGGGTCAGCAACGAGGAGTGCGTCTGTTCTCTGTCCCACGGGCATTCGACGCGCAGCCGCGCCATCACCTCGTTGAGACGGATCAGCTGCTCGCCGACCTCCGACATCAGCTCTTCACCTCAGCAGAGATGGAGCCGCCGCGGGGATCGAGCCTTCCCTGCGGATCCCAGGTTCCGTAGCGCGGATTGATCTGTACGCGCGGCAGCTCCTGCACAACGGCTTCCACACCAGCGGAGCCCTGCAGGTATCTCATCTTCAGGTCACCCTCGACGACCTTCTGGCAGGGGGTCCCGATGGTCCGGGAGGCCTCCGGGTCGGCCTCCATGGCGGCACGGAGCCTCGCATCGTCGGTGGACCGCCCGAGCTTCGGGGATATCTCATCCGAGAGTTCTCCGAGCATCAGGGGGAACAACACGTCCAACCGCTTGATCTTGGGGTTGATCTTCCGGCACGAGTCCACGGTCTCGGTGAGCTCAGCCTCCGAAATGGTCCTGTCGCCCACGATCGCCGCGGTCGACGGGCCGGGCGCGCAGCCGGTGAGGGCGGCGACCGCAACGAGCGGAACGGCGATGCGGGCGGCGAGTTTCATGGACGATCCTCCTGAAGACGGCTTTGCCCCGAAGCATACCCACGACCAGCGGGCCGGACCCGGAGCGCTGCCGGGGCGGTCGGGGCCTCAGCCAATCACCCTGTCCAGTAGTGACATCGCCCAGGTGACCGCATCGCCGTCGGGTTTGGGCACCAGCAGCTGGGAGGTCGCCTGCTTGTACACCGCCCCCGGGTAGAGGCGTTGCAGCCGCACCTTGCGCGACTCGGGGAGGTCCACCGGTTCGATCCGGATGTTCTTCCCCTGCGCGACGATGTCGACCACACCCAGTTCCCGGGCACGATTGCGCAGCACCGCGACCGCGAGGAGTTGTTCGACGGGCAGCGGCGGTTCACCATAACGATCGACCAGTTCGGAGCGCACCGCCTCGACATCGTCGGCCGACCGGATCTCCGCGATCTGCTTGTACATCTCCAACCTCAGCCGCTCGGAGGGGACGTACTCGTCGGGCAGGTGGGCGTCGACGGGCAGTTCGATGCGCAGCGCCGGTTCCGGGGTGGTGTCCTCACCGCGGTACTGGGCCACGGCCTCCCCCACCAACCGCAGGTACATGTCGAAACCGACGTCGGCGATGTGCCCGGACTGTTCCCCGCCGAGGAGGTTCCCGGCGCCGCGCAGCTCCAGGTCGCGCATGGCGATCGACATGCCCGCACCCAGGTCGGTGTGGGAAGCCATCGTCGTGAGGCGTTCGTGAGCGGTCTGGGTGAGGGTTTTGTCCGCCGGATACAGGAAGTAGGCGTAGCCGCGTTCCGAGGAACGCCCCACCCGTCCCCTGAGCTGGTGCAGCTGTGAGAGCCCGAGCACGTCGGCGCGGTCGATGATGAGGGTGTTGGCGGTCTGGATGTTCAGGCCCGCCTCGACGATGGTGGTGCACACCAGCACGTCGGCGCGGCGCTCCCAGAAGTCGAGCATCACCTGTTCCAGTCTCGACTCCCCCATCTGGCCGTGGGCGGTGACCACGCGGGCCTCCGGCACCAGGTCGCGCAGCTCGGCGGCCACCTTGTCGATGCTCTCGACGCGGTTGTGGACGAAGAACACCTGCCCCTCCCGCGCGAGCTCGCGCCGGATGGCGGCCCGCACCTGTCCCTTGTCGTAGGGACCGACGAGGGTGAGCACGGGGTGGCGTTCCTCGGGCGGGGTGGCGATCACGCTCATCTCCCGGATGCCGGTGATTGCGATCTCCAGGGTGCGCGGGATGGGGGTGGCCGACATCGACAGCACGTCGACGTTGACCCGCAGCTCCTTGAGGCGTTCCTTGTGTTCGACGCCGAACCGCTGCTCCTCGTCGATGATCACCAGCCCGAGGTCCTTGAACGCGACCTCCTTGGCCAGCAGCCGGTGGGTGCCGATCACGAGGTCGACGCGGCCACTGGCGAGACCCTCGAGGACCTTTCTCGACTCGGCCTCGCCCTGGAACCGGCTCAGCTGCGCCATGTGGACGGGGAAACCCGCGAACCGGGAGGCGAAGGTCTGGTGGTGCTGGCTGACGAGCAGGGTGGTGGGCACCAGCACCGCCACCTGTTTGCCGTCCTGGATGGCCTTGAAAGCGGCCCTGACCGCGATCTCCGTCTTGCCGAACCCGACGTCGCCACAGATCAGGCGGTCCATGGGGACCACCTTCTCCATGTCGGCCTTGACCTCCTGGATCGCTGCCAGCTGGTCGGGGGTCTCGACAAAGCTGAAGGCGTCCTCCAGTTCCCGCTGCCAAGGTGTGTCAGGCCCGAAGGCGTGGCCTGTGGTGGCCTGCCTGGCGGCGTAGAGCTTGATGAGCTCGGAGGAGATCTCCTTGACGGCCTTGCGCGCCCTGGATTTGCGTTTCGCCCAGTCGGCGCCGCCCATCTTGTCCAGGGCGGGGGCCTCCGAGCCGACGTAGCGGGTCAGCTGATCGAGCTGGTCCATCGGCACGAACAGCCGGTCGCCGGGCTGGCCGCGTTTGCTGGCGGCGTACTCGATGACGAGATAGTCGCGGACCGCGCCCTGGACGGTGCGCTGCACCAGCTCCACGAACCGCCCGACCCCGTGGACCTCGTGAACGATCGGGTCGCCAGCCTTGAGTTCGAGGGGCTGGATGGTGTTGCGGCGGCGCGACGGCAGTTTCCGCTGCCCGCGTTCCGCACTCTGCTGGCCCGACAGTTCGGCGGCGGTCAGCAGTTCGAGTTTCGCGGTTCCCGCACGCCAGCCGCGCCGGAAGGGCCCGACGATCACGTGCACGGTCCCCGCCTCGGGTTCGGTGTCGAGTCCGGAGACCCGCGCGGTGATGTCGTGTTCGGCCAGCAGCTCGGTCATGCGGTTGGCCAGGCCTTTGCCCTCGACGCCGATCAGGAGCCGCCAGCCGTCGCGGAGCCGGGCCTGGATGTGGGCGACGGCGGCATCCACGTCGCCGCGGAAGTCGTCGGTGGGGGTGATCCCGAGCCGCCGGGAGTGCACGGAGCCGGCGTCGAGATTCGCGTCGGGCGCCTCCTCCGCGGTGAACGGGCTGAGGCTCCACCACTTGTGTCCTAGCGCCATGGTGTGCTCCCGGACCTCGCCGAGGGCCCGGTAGGAGGAGGCGCCCAGGTCGATGGGCGAGGTGCCTCCGCTGGCTGCGGCCGCCCAGCTGGCGTTCAGGAATTCCTCGCTGGTGGCGACCAGCTCGACGGCGCGGGCGCGCACCAGTTCGGGGGCGGCCACCAGCACCAGGGAGTGCGGCGGCAGCACGTCGGTCAGCAGTTCCAGGCCGTCCACCAGGACGGGGATGAGGGCTTCCATTCCCTCGACGGCGTGCCCCTCGGCCAGGCGGGAGAGCATGTCGGACAGCTGCGGGTGCTCGAGCTGGAGCGTTCTGGCCCTTTTCCTGACGGCCTCGGTGAGCAGCAGTTCCCGGCAGGGTTCGGCCGTGACCCGCTGCAGCTGCTCGCCGGTGGAGCGCTGGTCGGCCACCGAGAAGGGCCGGATCTCGGTCACCTCGTCTCCGAAGAAGTCGATGCGCACGGGCTGTTCGGCGGTGGGGGGGAAGACGTCGACGATGCCGCCGCGCACCGCGAACTCGCCGCGTCGCTCCACCAGGTCGACGCGGTTGTAGGCGGCGTCCACCAGTGATTCCAGCAGGTCGGTGAGGTCGCGTTCCTGACCGGCCTCGACAGTGACGGGCCGCATCGATGCCAAGTCCTTGACCTGCGGCTGGAGCAGGGCCCGCACGGGAGCCACCACCACCCGAGGTGGCGCATTGGAGACGAGCCGCCGCAGCACCTCCAGGCGCCTGCCGACGGTGTCGGCACGGGGCGAGAGGCGTTCGTGGGGCAGGGTTTCCCAGGCCGGGTAGTAGGCGACGGCATCCTCCCCCAACAACCCGGAGGCCTCGGCCGCGATGGCCTCGGCCTCCCGGAAGGTGGAGGTGACCAGCAGCATCGTGCGCCCGGACTCGGAGGCGAGCATCGCCGTCGCGGTGGCGAAGAAGGATGTGGCGCAGGTGATGTCGCGCGCCTCGGCGCCCACCACCTGGGAGTCGCGCAGGGTGGCCCGGACGGCCGGGTCTGCCTCGAGAGCGGGAAGAAGTCCGGGAAATCTCACCGGGTCATCTTGTCACGAACGCCCCGGAATCCCGATCCCCTTCGATACCCCGAGTCGCTGCGCACAACCATGGCGCCCAGAGATTCGAGTCCCTGCTTCTCAGGTGTTGAAGCGGTTCTGTGCCGCCACGAGGCCCTCCGTCACCAGGGTCTCGACCGCGTCGGCAGCGACCGCGGCGTCGAGCCGCATGGCGTCCAGGTCCGCGGGACGCATCCGGGAGAGCACGTAGTCGGCGGCAGGTTGGCGTCCCGGGGGGCGTCCGATTCCCACCCGCACGCGGTGGAAGTCGCCGGTGCCGAGGTGGGCGCGGATGGATTTGAGTCCGTTGTGGCCGTTGTCGCCACCGCCGAGTTTCAGGCGCAAACGGGTCGGCTCCAGGTCGAGTTCATCGTGGATGACGATCACGTCGGCCGGGGGGATCTTGTGAAACCTGGCGACGGCGGCGACCGCGATCCCCGAGTCGTTCATGTAGGTAGTGGGTTTCACCAGCACCAGCCGGTGTTCGCCGGGGAGCCGTCCCGTGGCGACCTCGGCCCGTTGCCCGCGGGCGATGGTGAACCGCGCCCCGATGCGGGAGGCCAGATCGTCGACCGCCCAGAACCCGACGTTGTGGCGGGTCGGGGCATAGGCCGGGCCCGGGTTCCCGAGCCCGGCCACGAGATGAACCGAGGGACTCACTCGCCCTTGACCGGCATCAGGTCGACGTGTTTCAGGAAGCCGGTGATCGGGTCGCGCTGCACCTGCTTCGGGGCAACCACCACGGCATCGGCGCCGTCGATGCTGATCTCGAAGGTGACTCCGGGTTCGCGGAGCAGCAGGAAGGTTTCCTGGCCGGGCAGGGAGATGTGGACGGGTTCGATGCCGGGCCCGTAGATGACGGCGGGTACGCGTTCGGCGCGGCGCAGCCTGCGGGCCGCGCCCTTGCCGAACTCGGTGCGGGCGGCGGCTTCCAGTTTGTGGGTGGCCATTTCTACCTCCTGAGGTGTGGGTCGGGATGCACGCCTGCAGGGGTTGCTAGTCGATAACGGACATCGGGTCCCTCGCCAGGCAGCTCGCACAGCTTACCCCAGGCCCGGCAGCACTCCAGAACACGCGCCCCGGACCGGACGGCCAGTTGCTCCTTCATTCCCGGACGGTGACCTCCCAGAAGCCGGTTGAGCCGGACCGTGACGAAGGAGGAGCCCGAGTCGAACCACAGGAAGCCGAAAAGCAGACCCGGCCCCAATCCCCGGGCAAGGTCACCATGGTGTCGACACGCCCCACTCGCTGACGCTCGTGAGGATCGGCTCAACCGGCTTCGAGAATGCGGCGCTTCGAGATCAACCGTCCGCCGGGCGGGACGCACGTGTTTGGTTCGCGACGCGGAAAAGTTACACTTTCAACGACCCCTCAGGTTTTTCACGGGTCCTTCAACAGCTTCTCCACAGATTCGCCGCAAGGATGTACCGGTATGACCTCACCCCAACCACTCTCGCGCGCCGCGCAGCGGGCCCCCGCCCAGCCGCGCGGGCGGCGCCTGCGTCTCTGGCGCGCCCTGCTGGCCGGGGCGGCCTGGGGGGGGACGGTCTTCTCGGTCGTTCTCCACCTGATCGATGGCGCCGGGCAGCAGATCACCGGCCTCCCCGGGCTGCTGGGCGTGCTCGGGACCGTGGCCGGGCTGATCGCGATGAACTCGATGTTGTTCATGCTGCTGCTGGCCGCCCGGGTTCCCGTGATCGACCGGGTGCTCGGGCAGGTCAGGGCCATCCGGTGGCACCGGCTGCTGGGGCGGGTCACCGTGCTCGGGGTGCTGACCCACGTCGCCCTGATCCTCACCGGGACCGGATGGACCAATCACGACGACCTCGCCGGTGCCGTCGGCTCGATGTGGACGGGGAACCTACCGCTGGCCTTCGCCTCCGCCGCCCTGCTGTTGTTGACGACGATCGCATCGGTGTTGGCGGTGTGCCGCGGGCTGCGCCGCGAGGTGCGGCACCTCCTCAACATCCTCTCCTACGCCGCCGTGCTCCTGGCGATCCCCCACATGCTCCGCTTCGACCCGGTTCTCCTGCCCGGCAGGGCGCAGCGCATCTACTGGGGCGTCCTGCTGGTCTCCGTCGGCACCTGCCTGCTCTGGTACCGGATCCTGAGGCCGCTCCTCCGCTCCTGGCGGCATCGGTTGACGCTGGTGAACACCGTGCACCTGGCCCCCGACCTCCTCCACATGGAGTTCAGCGGCAGGCACCTCGACACGCTGGAGACCCGGGGCGGTCAGTACTTCACCTGGCGCCTGCTCACCCCTCAGCTGTGGACCCGGACCCACCGGTTCTTCCTGTCCGCGGCGCCGACGAGGGATCAGTTGCGCATCACCGTCAGGGTCACCGACGAACACACGGCGGAGCTGGCGGCCGCCAAGCCCGGCACGAAGGTCATCTTCGCCGGCCCCTACGGCGCCTTCACCGACGCCTCCCGGACCCGGAACGGCCTGGTGCTGGTCGGGTCCGGAGCCGATCTCGCACCGATCCGGTCGCTGCTGGAGGCCACCACGGCGCACCCGGCGGACACCGTCGTGATCCTCCGCGCCTCCGGATCTGAGAACCTGGTTCTCCTCGACGAGTTCCGGGAGCTGTGTGACGATCACGGCATCGCCCTGCACCTGATGACCGGGCCGTGCCACGAGGACCACTGGGTGAGTCTCGGATATGCCGGCCACGATCTCGCGACGCTGGCACCGGGCCTCGAGGACTCCGACGTGTTCGTGTGTGGCCCGGACGGGTTCGTCGATTCCGTCCTGGCCGAGGCCCGTAGTCTGGGGGTCGCCCCCGAGCAGTGCCACGAGGAGAGGCTCGCCCTGTGAGAGCCGGCCCCGACTGCTCCATGGCGGGCAACTCGCCGGCCCGGGCAACAAAACTCACGGTTCCCAGGGTTCAGGAGGCTGCGGCCTCCAGCGCCTTCGTGACGAGGTCCGCCGGCCCGGTCTGCCAGACGGGAACCATGCGCATGGCCGCCACCCGCCAGGTTCCCTCACACTTGTGGAGCCGGAAGTGGTACTCGCCTCCGAGTGTCCAGGTCTCACCCCGGAACTGGTGGGTGGCGATGAAGGATGCGGTCGCCGTCGCCTCCTCATCCGCGATCTCCACCATGTGGTTGGCGACGAGGTGCTGATGGGCGTCGAGGGCCTCGAAAGCGGGGCGCCAACCGTCGACCACTTCCCCGGGGGTGCAGATCCGAGGTTCCCCGCCGAGGGTAGCGGTATAGTCCAGCAGCACCCGACCCGCGAAGGTGCGGCGCAGACCCTCCCAGTCATGATGGTCAGTGGCCCAGAACAGCTTCGTCAGCGTGATGATGATCTCGTTTCCATCACTCATCGTGCATGCTCCTCACAGGGTGTTGCGAAAGTGGGAGACGGCCCGCTCGAGGCTGACGGCCACCTGGGCGGGTTGGTCGTAGAAGTCCAGCTGACCACCTTCGATCCAGGTCAGCTCCGACGGGCCTTGCAGCTGCTCGTGGAACAGCTCCGCTCCATCAGGCACGGCGGCGTCCCGGGAGTGGATCGACTGCACCGGGATGTCGATCCGGGATGCGGAACTGATGGCGTCGAAGGTCAGCCATGGTTCCCATGACATGACCGCCAGCTGCGCGTCCCATTCGGGAATGGCGCCGCGCTCCGGATCCAGGTAGTAGTCGTAGGGGCCGAACATGGCAGCCGCAGGGTTGGTGGTGGAGACCGCCGGGATGAATTCCTGCACCCCGTCGGTCTCGTAGGCGACCCGGGCGCGACGCGAGGCGGCGATCCGCTCCGCCACTCCCTCCGGACCGCCGTAATAGGGTGCCACCAATTCAGGATTGTGCAGCCAGGGGGCGATCATCACCAGCGACCTGACCCGCGGGTCGGCGGCGGCGTTGGCCGCCTGGTAGCCGCTGGATGCGCACACCCCGACAGCACCGATCCGGTCCGGATCCACATCACCGCGACTGGTCAGATGGGTGATGGCGGCATTGATGTCGGCGATCTTGCGTTCGGGGTTCTCCCAGTCGCGTGGCTGGCTCCGGCTCTGCCCGAATCCCCGGAAGTCGAACGTCAGACTACTGATCCCCGCAGCCGCGAGCCGTCGCGCGTAGAAGTCGGCCTGCTGTTCCTTGCTGGTGGTCCAGGAGCCGGTCACGACGACAACCGCCCCGTCGAAGGATTCGGCTGGTTCAACGGGGCGGTGTAGGTCGCCCACCAGGACATCGCCGCTGGAGGCGAACCGAACCCGGTTCGTGGTGTAGATGGTCATGACCGCATTCTGCGTCGGCTTCCGGAGGCCTTCCAATACTTCTTCGCATGCCCGTTCGCTATGAAAGGGCCCCATCGGCTCGTACTGCCCGGAGAGCCTCGGTGGTCACGTCACGGTCGTCGCCCGCCCTCCTGACGAGGGCCAACCGCGCGGGCGGAAGGTCCGGGACGGGTATGAACACGACTCCCGGATGTGCATGTACGACGGAATTTCCCAGCGAGAGCAGCACCGCGCCCAGGCCAGCGGCCACGGCCTCGAGCGCTTCGTCCGGGGTGTGCGCCACCAATGCGACAGGAGCGGATTCGCGGCGGGCATGGCCGGCCAACCAGAAGTCCCGTAGGCCGCCGGCCTGCTCCGGCAAGGCGATGAGCGGCAGGGTTGCGATCTCCGCGAAACCCAGCGATGACCTGTCCGCCAACTCGTGCCCTTCGGGAACCGCCAGCACGATCGGTTCCTCCGCGACCACCACATGCTCCATATCATCGGCAACCACGACGGGCAACCACACGAAACCGATGTCGGTCTGCCCGGACCGCACACCCGCAGACGGGTCCTCCCAGGAGATCTGACGCAGTTCGATCCGCCACCCGGGACAGGACTGGCCCAGCCGATTGATGAGACGCCGCACCAGACCACGCCCGATTCCGGTCTGCTGCCCCACGAGCAGAACCGATCGCGACTCCGAGTCGAGACGGAGCATCTCCCCGTGGCACAGCGCCCAGTCAGCCAGCATCCGCCGAGCGTGCTCCAGTAGAACCTCTCCGGCCGGGGTTGGCCGAACGTGCCGGGGCTCGCGTTCGAGGAGCCGGACACGCAGGTCGCGTTCCAGTTTCGCCACCTGCCGCGAGAGCACCGGCTGCGACACGAACAGGCGCTCCGCGGCCCGGCTGAACCCACCTTCCTCCACGACCGCGACGAAGTAACGCAGATCCCGGCTGTGGAAGTCCATTCCCAGCATTCCAAAACCTCAAGGGGCCACTGGCGCCGGTCAGATACTCTCCGGCGGGGTCACCCGCGCCCCGAGGTCATTGATGAACTCCACCTGTGGGCCCTGCTTTGTGACCATGAAGGAGGTCATGGACGCCGGCGCGAGGTTGAGGCGCCGCGCGGGGAGCAGGTCGATCCCGAGTACCAGCGAGATGCAGCTCATGATCGGGCCCCAGTGGGTGACCACCACCGTGGTGCCGCTGAATCCCATGAGCTTCTCGAATGCGGGACGCACCCGGGTGTGCAGGTCGACGTGGGATTCGCCGCCGGGCACCTGGAAGGTCTCGTCGCCCCAGAACCGGAGGAGTTCGTCGGGTTTCTCGCTGCGCAGTTCGTCGCCGGTGAGGCCGTCCCACTCCCCGAAGGCGAGTTCGTCCCAGACCCGTCTGGGGGTGACCCCGGTTCCGAACAGCTCGGCCACGGGGGCGGCGGTTTCCTTGGCGCGCCGCAGGGATGACGACACCACGCGCACCTCCGGCGCGTCCCCGATGAAGGCTCCGACGCGGGCTGCGAGGTCACGGGCCTGGGCGCGTCCCTCGGCGTTGAGCGCCGGGTCGGCTCCGCCGCGCCCGTCCCACCGACCAGAAGCGGTGAAATCGGTGACGCCATGCCTGCAGAGAACAACGCGACTTCCAGTCAGCAGCATGAGCAGAAGGCTAGTGGTCGCGGCGCCCTGCTTCCAGCAGCCGCTCCGCCAGGTGGGATGGTGGGCCCGCCCCGGAATCTGGCCAAGGCACAATGCCCCCATGGACCTGCCCGGTTTCGCACGCGCCTCCCGCGACTGGTTCCGTCGTCCCGTTCTCGATCTCGCACCGCTGTTGCTCGACTGCGTGCTGGCCCGGACCACTGGCGACGGCACCGTCGCGGTTCGCATCACGGAGGTGGAGGCCTACGCAGGGCCCGCCGATCCCGGGTCGCACGCCTTCCGAGGCCGCACCGCCCGCAACGCCACCATGTTCGGGGAGCCCGGGCACCTGTACTGCTATGTCAGCTATGGGATGCACCACAACCTGAACGTGGTGTGCGACGAGGAGGGTGTCCCGACGGGGTGTCTGCTGCGGGCCGGTGAGGTCATCGAGGGCGCGGCCCTGGCGCGCAGCCGGCGAGCGGCGAGGCCCCGCACGACTCCCCTACCCGAGCACCACCTGGCTCGCGGCCCCGGAAACCTGGGGCAGGCGCTCGGGTCGTCGCGCGAGACCGACGGCGCCGACCTGATGGGTAAGGAATGGTCGTGGTGGCTGCCCGATGATCCGCCCGGTGAGTGGTCGACGGGTCCTCGGGTGGGAGTGTCGGGCCCGGGAGGCGACGGCGAGCGTCACCCGTGGCGTTTCTGGTTGCCCGACGAACCCAGCGTCTCCGCCTACCGTCCGGGAACCTCCGGACGTCGCTCCTGACAAGGTCAGTGGTCCTGCCGCTGATAGAAACGAATGGAGACCGGCAGGGATCCCACATAGAGCACCAGACTGCAGACCAGAAAAAGAAACGGTAACCATGCCTGTATCCACGTCAGGATCGGGGAGATCAGTTGTAGCAGAAAGTAGCTACCCAGCGCCATGACTGCACTCACACCGACAAACACGACAGCTCCTTTCCCGGCTCCAAAACGGATCATCGCGGGAACCGCGATCGCATAAACGAAGAGCAGGATTCCCGCCAGTACGACAAAGTCCAGCCACCAGTCATCAGCAAACTCCACCCCCACAAAATTTCCAATAAGAAACACCGCTACCAGCATGGCCTCAGAGATGATTACGATGACCGACGAGATCAGGAAATGAGAAACTATCACGGCCCCACGTCGCAGAGGCAAGGTGTCGTAGAGTAACTCTTGACCTTTCATCCCTTCAGAGAGAAAACCGCCATAAAAGGCACCCATCATCATCACGAGAAGAATCAGAGAGAGAGCAAAAACGTAGTCCGACGCCCCTTTTGAGCCACGAAACAGAATCCAGAGCGGAGACCAAACAGCCACAACAGCGATGGCTCTAACCGCAAGCCATACGTCCACCCTCATGATGTTTACCAGCTCTCGCATCCCATCACCACTTTCACACAACCATGCCACGATGATTCAGCCGAAACTTTTCTTGCGTTTTCATCTGATCAGTGATCCTGCCGCTCGTAGTTGCGAATGGACACGAACAGCGATGCAACCCAGGCTGCCAGCCCGACGAGCAGCAGCAACCATGGCACCGCACCCAGGAACCAGGACTCGAAGGACTGCGACCGCGCAGCCTGGGGCGCCGACATTATCCCTGCACGAAATCCCAGCAGTCCGGAAACCACAAAGATCATGAGCATCGGAAAAAACACTTTTGCCCAAGAACTTTTAAATCCGATATATATAGGAATCAGTACGGAGAAAACTATCAGCATGATTCCCGTATCACGTGCAGCAACAGCAGGCCAGCCTGCATCGACGGGCATTCCCAGAGCCGATCCAACCACCAGCATGACGGAGGCAAGGACTTCGAAGACAACCAGGAGGATTGACGTTATCAGATAGTGCGAGATCATCACCGTTCGGCGACGCAAAGGTAGGGAATCGAGAAGCAGGAACGTCTTCCCCTCTCCGTCCCGGTCGATATCGAGATAGAAGACGATCGTAGCCAGCACCAGCACGTAAAAACCGTAGGAAAAGATCTCTTCCTGCTTCCCTGCCCACATTTTGAAGATTATCAGCGCAAGCATTGCAGGCACCAGAAATGACCTGAAAACTCTAGTCAGGTCAACCATCACCATGGCCTTGAGTTCACGCATCTTTGTGCTCCTTCGCGAGATGCACCAGCAACTCCTCAATCGATGGGGCTTCAGCCACGACACCGGGGCCACACAGCCCCAGGTCGGCAGCGGGAAGCAGCCCTTCCCAACCGACGGAGTGCCGCCTGAGGCCACGAACCCGGGAACTCAGGTCATCGGTCAGGTCGGCGACACCGCCACGAACCATCACCCACGTCTCGAGCAAGTCTTCGCGGGAACCGGATGCGATCACCCTGCCTGCGTCGAGGATGGTGACCAGGTCGGCGATGCGGTCCAGGTCGGTGGTGATGTGGGTGGAGAAGAGGACAGAGTGCCGCTCACTGGTCATGAACTCGGACAGCTTGTCCAGCAGCTCCCCGCGGGCCAGGGGGTCGAGGCCGCTGGTCGGTTCGTCGAGCACCAGCAACTCGGCCCGGTGCGCCAACGCGACCGCCACCTGCACCTTCATCCCCATGCCGCGGGAGAACTCCTTCGCCTTCAGTCGTTGCGAGGCCCCGGCCCACTCGCACAGCTCGTCGAAGACCCGCTGGTTCCAGTCGGGGTAGAACGGGCCGAGCAGCCGGGAGATGTCACAGACCCGCCAGCTGGAGGGCCAGTATGGCCGGTCGAGAACCACACCAACACGGCTCTTGTCGATCAGGTGCACCGACCCGTTCCCGGGGAGCACCGCCCCGAGGGCGATCTTGATGGCGGTGGTCTTGCCCGCCCCGTTGGCCCC
This sequence comes from uncultured Propionibacteriaceae bacterium, assembly GCA_938012815.1. GTDB lineage: Bacteria > Actinomycetota > Actinomycetes > Propionibacteriales > Propionibacteriaceae > Arachnia. Next base: position 39,251 of record CALLVV010000031.1, on the reverse strand, counting down.
AACCAGACCCATCACGTAGCCGCGAGGCACGCTCAGGTCCAAGGGACCGAGACGGAACTCCTTGTACTGCTTGGTGATTCCCTTCAGCGCGAGGAGATTGTCGCTGGTCATGCGTCCTCCCTTTGAGTGAGAGCGAGTTCGAGGATGGAGCGGATCTCGTCGTCATCGATGTCGGCCAGCCGGGCCACGGCCACACCGTTCGCGAAATGGGTCTCCACCTCACGGAGCACCTGTTCACGAACGAGTTCGGCATCGCGCGGCAGGACGAAGTACCCCTTTCCGGGCACGTTGGCCACGAGCCCGTCGGCCACCAGTTCCGCGTAGGCGCGGGTGGTGGTGATGACGGAGACCCTGAGGTCGCGGGCGAGGGCCCGAATGGAGGGCAGCGCCTCCCCCTCGGAGACCTCGCCGCGCAGGATCGCCGCCTTGATCTGATCCTCTATCTGGACGTAGATCGGGATCCCCGCGGTGTTCGACAACACGACGTCCACCACACCCTCCCTTCTGTATATATGCAGCATATACAGTAAGTACGGTGGGCGCAAGAGCAGAACGGGACCAGCTACCGGTTCAGTGGGTACGGGCCACCGGCGAAACAGAACCCGCTGAAGGACCGGGAACGGGCCGAGGCGAGAGACGGACTCCAGTGGTAACGCGGTGCCCCGCGCGGGGTCGCCATGGCCCCACCCCGGACTTGAAACCGGACATGCTCAGCGCATACGAGCTTGAGCTTGAAGAGGCCGACGACCGGCTTCTCTCCTCGTGCATCTGTTTCAATGCCGCTTCCCGGGGTTCCCCATCGGGCAGCCCGCGCACGCTGACGGAGGTTGAAGAAGTCGATCCGTTCGCATCCGCGCCGGCTGTCGTCGGAATGGCCTGCCCATCGGTGGGCTCGACGGACGTTGATTCATTCGGGTCTGCCCCGTTCGCCATGGAGGCGTCCTGCGCACCTGTCATCGCGGTGCCGTTTCCCGGCTCCGCCTGACCTGAGCACGATCGGAAATCAACCCACCCGTCCGTGTGAATGACTTCTTTACGGCCGATTCTTTTTCTCGTCGACCAGCGCTGCCGCGGTTCGTCTCATTGTCCTGCTCCTTCAACGTTGAGGTGCCTCCGAAAAACATGGAAGCAACCAGGAAGGTCCGTGGCGGTTTCCATGATCTTCACGATCTCCTCCCGCCGTTCCCTTAACGACCGAGTGGCTGGTGCCGATCCCGCGGGATCGGCACCAGCCACTCGGTCCTTCCGGCGCCTCTCAGCTGGTGGTGCTACTCGGCCGCGAGAGCCTCCGTCGGGGTGGCGTTGGCGGCGCGCCTGCCGGGCAGCACCGACGCGATGGCCGCCGCAGCCACGCAGACCAGGATCAGGCCGCCCGTGTAGAACATGTCGACGGAGAACACCGCCTCGGGCCGGGAGTATTCCTCCATCATCCCGAGCGACGTGACCACACCCAGCCAGCCGAAGAACGAACCGGCCGCGACACCCATCACGATGCCCACCGCGGCCAGCAGCATCGCCTCGGTCAGCAGCATCAACCGGAGCGACCTGCGCTGCATGCCGAGGGCCCGCAGCAGCGCCGACTCGCGTTGCCGTTCGATCACCGACAGACCGAGGGTGTTGCCGACACCGACCAGGGCGATCACCACGGCGACACCGAGCAACGCGGTCAACACCATGAGAAGCACGTTCACGATCTGCTCCAGCACCCCGGCCATGGCGGCGCCACCACCGATTTCGGCCTCCGAGGTCAGAGGAGAGACCACCTTCATCACCTGGTTCAGGGCGGTGCTGGAGGTCCGGTCCGTCAACTTGACCCAGGCCTCCCGGACCTCACTCTGCCCAGACAGTTTCTCGAAGGTGGCCTCGGAAACCACAGCCATGCCGTAGGCAACCGACTTCGAGGAGCGCACCTCGACCTGTCCCGCACCCGGTAGATCCACCCGGCCGGGCAGGTGGCCGGTCGCGGATTCCGAGACCAGGATCACCCCGTCCGGGGCATTCATCCGGTCGGGGAGGCCAAGCTCGGCGCGGGCGGCGTTCACGTTGCGGACGGAGAACGGCATGTGGTTCAGGTCGACCTGTTTGCTGGAGATCTCCACCACCTTCGCTACCCCATCGTTCCTGCGGAGTTCCTCCACCACACCGGACTTGAGGGGGCCATCGAAGTCTCGCACGCTGACATCCACCGGGTAGCGCTGGTTGATCTCGGAAAGGGCCGAGGTGCGCATGGTGGAAACGGCCACCTGGAGAGTGACCACGAGCCCCACCGCGAGCATCAGGGCCACCGCCGTGGCCGAGGCGCGACGGGGATTCCTGACGGAGTTGCTGGTGGCCAGCTTGACCGTGGAGCCCATGAACCCGAAGATCCATCCGAACAAGCGCAGCAACACGGGCACGTAGAACGGCGCCGCCAGCAGAATGGCCAAGGAGAGGAAACCGCCGCCGCCAATGGCCCAGAGCAGCCCTCTGGTCGAGTCGGCGAAGGCCTGGAAGACCATGCCACCCCCCAGGAGCAGGAACAGGCAGCAGAACACCCCACGGGTGATGCCCAACCGTTTGACGCGGGAGGCGCTGGGCACCACCTGCAGGGCCTCGAGGGGGCTGACCCTGGTCGCGGCGAGCGACGGGCCAATCATCGACAGCACGGTTATCAGCACACCGGCGAGGACGGCGATACCCAGCTCACCGACCGGGAGCACCAGGCCCCAGTAGATGGCGCCCGTCCAGATACCCGCCGCCGCAGCGACGCCGGCCCCGATGCCCACACCGAGCAGCGAACCGACGAGCCCCAGCAGGACGGCCTCCGCGAAGAGCCTCCCTGCGACCTGCCCCGGCGACGCGCCGACGGCCCGCAGCAGACCGATCTGGCGTCGGCGCTGGGTGACGAGGATCGTGAAGGTGTTGGCGATGATGATCGTGCCGACGACCGCGGAGATCGCGGCGAATCCCAGCAGGAGGTTGCGGAAGACGTCGAGCCCACCCGTGAGCTGCTTCATCTGATCGGCACGGTAGTCATCCGTGGTCCTGACCTTGAAGTTGTCGGCCCCGAACGGTTCGAGGGCCCGCTGAATGGACGCGACAGCCGCCGCCGGGTCCTGGGCCTTGACAACCCACATGCTCGCCTGCCGGTCCGGCCCGAAACCGGTGACGTAGGAGCTCGTCAAGTAGAGTGAGGGCGCGTCGTTGGTGACGCCGACGACCCGGTATCGGGTGCCCCCTTCGCCCTCCGCGCTGCCCGTGGTGATCTCGTCCCCGACCTTCACGTGGAGTTTCTCCGCTCCCGCCTTGGCCAAGGTGATCTCTCCCTCCCCTGAGGGCCAGGTGCCCTCGGCGAGGGAGGCCCAGCGGAACTCGGGCGAGGGCAGCATGATCGCGTTGGCGTAGGTCGAGAAATCCCCATGGTTCATGGGTAAGGTCGCGGAAAGAGAGGCCTCTGCCTTCGTCACCCCGGAGGCGCCCTGAATGGTCTCGAGTATCTCCTCCGGCCTGATCTGCCGATCCGTGCCGGTCTGCTCGACCACCACGTCGGACTTCGAGACCGCAATCACCCCGGAATGCATCATCGAGTTCTCCTCGGTGCGCACCCCGATCATGATTGCTGAGATGAATCCGACGCTGATCGCGACGGCGAGCAGCGTCGCGGCGAACCGGCCAGGGTGCAGCCGGATCTCGTTGATGGCGTCTCGTAGCATCACGCCCCCAGACGCCCGAGACTGGCGAGCATGATCTCGGCGGAGGGCTGGGACACGTCATCGACGATGCTCCCGTCGGAGAGCACCAGGGCCCGGTCCGCGTATCCCGCGGCCTTCGGGTCGTGGGTGACCATGATGATGGTCTGCCCCTGTTCGCGGGAACATCGCTGCAGGTAGTGCAGGAGGGCGGTTCCCGTGCGGGAGTCGAGAGCGCCCGTTGGTTCATCGGCAAATATCACCTGGGGGCGCGTGACCAGCGCCCGCGCAATCGCGACCCGCTGCTGCTGTCCCCCGGAGAGCTGGCTCGGGCGGTGAGTGAGACGTTCATCGAGTCCGAGGGAGCCGACTATCTCCCTGAACATCCCACGGTCCGGTTTGCGGCCCGCCAGTTCCAGCGGCAGCAGGATGTTCTGCTCCGCGGTGAGAGTGGGAAGCAGGTTGAAAGACTGGAAGACGAACCCGATCCGATCCCGCCGAATCCTGGTGACCTGCCGTTCGGATAGGCGGGACAGGTCCTGATCACCCACCCACACCGATCCGCTGGTGACGCGGTCCAGGCCCGCCATGCAGTGCATCAACGTCGATTTCCCGGATCCTGAGGGTCCCATGATGGCCGTGAAAGATCCGGCTTCGATGGCGAGGTTCACGTTGTTGACGGCGACGACGGGCCGAGGCCCGCCCTCCCCGAACACCTTCGTCAGATTCTGAGCGCCACAGGCGGGGGGCGCTGCGGGTGGAGCGATGCTCACGTCGGTACCTTCCTCAATTCTTGAACTGACAGTCCCAAACTAATCTCCCCCCGCTGGAAGAGCATCGTCCCAGAGAATGTGGTTCACGAACTCCTCCCAGACCACGGTGCCACGCTTCCCCGGAGGCCGACCAGGGGTACTACCCTGATACCCGGCCCGGGGCCAACGACGTCCAACGGCAAAACCTCCGGTGTGAGCAAATCATCAATCACACGAGTCCGGCGGAGCGTACAATCACCTTCAGTTTGCCAACGTTTTGCATTTTGGACTCAGATACAGTTAACTATCGGAGAAATCACTAGTTAACTGGGGTTAAGATCTGATCATGAGCAGTGCCACCCACCTCGTAGGCACCCGTTGGGAGCACATCGCGCGACGGTCCGTGGAGAATATCGTCGGCTGTCCCATGCCGGGCTGGAACTTGTTCGCGACCTCCTCCATCGCGATGGAGATAGATTCCGGGCAACCACTACCCAACGGGAACCAGCCCATGATGTGGCTGGTGTTGAACGGAGCCATCGCGTCCATGGTCGCCATCAAGGGCAAAACCCACATCGCCAGTTACGTGCAACAAGGAGACGTCTTCCTCAACACGAACCCCCGCGAGTTCAGCGAGTTGCTGGGTCTGCCCACGAACCACCAGATCATGGATTCCCCACTCGCGCTCTCCCGCAAGCGCGCGTTGGCGAAAGAGAATTCAATCATCGTCGGCACCCCGATACGCCTTCTGTCCGCCCTCGGGAAGCGCCATCCCGAGTGGTATCGCTTCATCACCGTCGTTCTGCTGCGTCTGGTGGCCTATCACACGCACCGCGAGTACCAGTCCCTGACCATGAGCACCGAGGAGCGCTACCTCGCGTTCCTGCAGGAATATCCGCGCCTGGCGGCACGGATGTCGCAGCGCGAGGTGGCCCAGTACCTCGGCCTGACCCCCGTGGGCCTGAACCGCGTGGTCTCCCGGTTGCGCCAGCGCGGGGCCATTCCACGGCCGGCGGCACGAGAGCACACGGCCTGATCACACCGCCCGTTCCCCGATCGGCTCCTGACCAGGGAACGGGCGGGTTCAGAACCTCAGAACCCCAACGAATTCAGCGTGTGGCGAATCGCATCGGAGGATTCGTGCATGCAACCGAGCTCTCCGTCGGTCAGTGGCTGCCTGAGGCTTTGTCCGGCGCCTTGGCGATCGACGATGGTGGGAACAGAGAGGCACACATCCTTGATGCCGTACCAGTCCTCCACGAGACTCGATACCGGGAGCACTCGGTGTTCGTCACGCAGCACCGATTCGATGATCCGAGTGGCCGCCAGCCCGATCGCGTAGTTGGTGGCACCCTTTCCCGCGATCACCTCGTAGGCGGCGTTCACCACCTGGTCCGCGATCGAGTCGCGGGTGGATTCATCCAGCTTCCCGGTCTGGCGTTCCCAGTCCAGCAGTGGAACACCGCCAATGGTGGCTGCGCTCCACAACGGAATCTCGGAGTCGCCGTGCTCACCAGCGATATATGCGTGCACGTTCACCACCGCGACCTCACAGGCCTCCGCGACGAGGTACCGCAACCTGGAGGAATCCAGCACCGTACCCGACCCGAACAGCTGATTGCGGGGCAGACCGCTGATCTTCAACGCCGCATAGGTGGTGACATCCACCGGATTGGTCACCATGAGGAAAATCGCATCCGGGGAGCGTTCCACCAGTGGCGGAATCACCTTCTTCATCAGGTTCACGGTGGACGCCGCGAGATCCATTCGGGTTTCCCCCGGTTTCTGTTTCGCTCCCGCGGTGATCACGACCACATCGGAACCCCGGGTGATCTCGGGATCCTCCGATCCCTCGACCCTCGCCTGCGGCATGAACTGGCTACCATGGGCCAGGTCCAAGGCCTCGGCACGCACCTTCGCCGCGTTGATGTCGTGCAGCACAACGTGTCGGGCGACCCCCCGGATCAGACTGGCGTAGGCCAGCGAGGAACCCACCGCCCCGGCGCCGATGATTGACAGCTTGTTGACCCCACGAACGCTCATTTGTATGCCTGCCCTCCAAACAGAGAAGTCACCGATCCGTCGCGGAAAACGGCGTTGATGGCCCTCGCGATCAGCGGGGCTATCGACAGCACCGTCAGGTTGTCGATTGGCTCGGCGGTCCGGATCGGCAGCGTGTTCGTCACGATGATCTCCGCCATGCCCGACTTGTTCAGCCGCTCCACCGCGGGCCCCGAGAACACGGCGTGGGTGGCGGCGCAGATGACCTTGCTGGCCCCCCGCTCCTGCAGCGCGAGCGCCGCTTGGGTGATGGTTCCGGCAGTGTCGATCATGTCGTCGACGAGAATGCAGGTCCTGCCCTGCACTTCACCGACCACTTCATGCACGGCGACCGTGTTGGCCTTCTCGTGGTCGCGGCGTTTGTGAATGATTGCGAGCGGGCACCCGAGCTCGTCGGTCCACATGTCGGCCAGCCGGACCCGTCCCGCGTCGGGCGAGACGACGCACATCTCGGAGGTGTCGTAGTGTTGCCGAACGTAGTCGCTCAGCACCGGTAGTCCCCAGAGATGATCCACCGGGCCGTCGAAGAAACCCTGGATCTGGGAGGCATGGAGGTCCACCGACATGATCCTGTCGGCACCCGCTGCCTTGTAGAGGTCGGCCACCAGCCGGGCCGAGATGGGTTCCCGTCCGAGGTGTTTCTTGTCCTGGCGTGCATACGGGTAGAAGGGGGCGACCACGGTGATGCGTTTCGCGGAGGCCCGTTTCAGGGCGTCCACCATGATCAGCTGCTCCATGATCCACTCGTTCACGGGAGCGGTGTGCGACTGAATCACGAAGGCGTCGCAACCGCGCACCGACTCCTCGAAACGCACATAGATCTCCGAGTTGGCGTAGGCGAGGGAACGGGTGGGAACCAGGCTCGTCTCCAGCGTGGCCGCGACCTCCTCGGCCAGTTCCGGGAAGGCCCTGCCCGAGAAGAGCATCAGGTGCTTGTTGTTCGCGGTCTCGTTCCTCATGCGGAGTCGTTTCATTCCTTTTTCTTGGCCCTCGACTCGGTGACGGCGGGATGGACGTTGCCGTCGCTCTCGGCCGCTGCCCGCGCGGCCTTCGAATCCGGCCTGCGCCTGGCCAGCCAGTCGCCAACGTTGCGTTGCCGCCCCCTGGCCACGGCGAGCCCCCCCGCGGGGACGTCGTCGGTGACCGCCGACCCGGCGGCGACGAAGGCCCCGTCGGAGATGTCGACGGGAGCCACCAGCACGGAGTTCGACCCGATGAAGGCCGAGTTCCCGACGTGAGTGGTCGACTTGTTGACGCCATCATAATTGGCGAAGATCGTGCCCGCCCCGATGTTGGCCCCCTCGCCGATGATCGCATCGCCGACGTAGCTGAGGTGCGGGACCTTCGACCCCTCCCCGATGACCGCGTTCTTGGTCTCCACGAAGGCGCCGATTTTCCCGCCGGGACCGAGCTGGGTCCCGGGACGCAGGTAGGAGAACGGGCCGACGTTCGCCCCATCACCGATGATCGCGAAGGATCCGTGGGAACGGACCACTGTGGCGTTCTCCCCCACCTCGACGTCCTGGAGGGTGGTGTCCGGGCCGATGACGGCGCCGGACGCGATGGTGGTGGCGCCCTGCAGGATCACGCCGGGCATCAGGGTGACGTCCTGACTGAGGTCGACGTCGACGTCGACCCACGTGTTGTGAGGATCGATGACCGTCACGCCTTCCCGCATCCAGCGTTCCAGGATGCGGCGGTTCAATTCCTGGCTCATCCGGGTCAACTGGACACGGTCGTTGACACCCTCGGTCTGCCACACGTCGTCGGTGATCAACGCGCCGACGGGACGGTTCAGGTCGTGGGCATGGTGGAGGATGTCGGTGAGGTACTGCTCGCCCTGTGCATTGTCGGTGCTCAGGTGCGCCAGGCCGTCGCGCAGGACGGCGGCGTCGAAAACGTAGATGCCGGAGTTGATCTCGCGGATCAGGAGCTGTTCGTCCGAGGCATCGCGGTGCTCGACGATTCCGGTGACCTTTCCGCCGGTGCGCACGATCCGCCCGTAGCCCGTCGGATCCTCCACCTCCGCGGTCAACACCGTGACTGCGTTGCTCTCGGCGCGATGGATGGAGACGAGCCGACGGAGGGTTTTGCCCGTGAGCAGTGGCACATCTCCGTACGTGACCACCACCTCCCCCTCGAGGTCCGGCAGCTGCCCCAGTCCGCAGGCGACCGCATGCCCGGTGCCCAGCTGCTGCTCCTGAACCGCCGTGGCCACGTTCTGGCTCAGCGACTCGAGGTGTTCCAGGACCTCGACGCGCTGATGCCCCACCACGACCACGAGGTGATGTGGGTTGAGTGCCGCGGCCGCCGAGACGGCGTAGCTGAGCATCGACTTGCCACACAGCTCATGGAGCAGTTTGGAACGACGCGACTTCATCCGTGTTCCACCACCGGCGGCCAGGACGATGACCGCTGCGACGGGAGCCAGATCGCTGTCAGGGATGGTCAAGGTGGTTTCCTTCCCTTGGTTTGCCGGGGCCTCCCCGGATTCACGGTATGAAACTACCAGCCGCGGAGCCTGCTGGCCCGCCACTGGCCAACCTGATCCACCAAAAAGTCGGGTCCACTGGCCCATCGCACCGATACCATGAAATTCATGGTGAGCTTCAACACGGATCCTCTGGTAGCGCCGCTCACCCCTCAGGAAATCAGCGCCCTGAAGCAACGCCGCGGACGCGGCGATTTCGGTCCCATGACCCCGCTCTGGCGCCTGGTGGGGGCTGTGGTCATGGTCGTGTTCATGGTCGTGGCCATTACCTTCGCCATAACCTTGAAGATCTGGCAGGCCCTGGCAAGCATGACCTCGTACGGGCATCCACTGCAGTTCCTGTCGCTGTTGCCCGCCCTGCTCCTTGTCCTCATCTTCTTCCTGGGGCTCAAGGCATACCTGCGGCGCCGGCATTCCTGGTTGCTGCTCGCCCGTTTCGCCGACTCCAACGGAATGCGTTTCGGGATCCGCTCGGCGGAGCCCCGATATCCCGGACTGCTCTTCAACGAAGGGCGTTCCAGGGCCTCGACCCTTCACCTGTTCTCCCCGACCGGGGTGCTGGCCGACGTCGGCGGCTATGAGTACGTCACCGGCAGCGGCAGGAACAGGACCACCCACCGCTGGTGTTTCGCCGCGTTCCGGCTGCCGCACCCCGTCCCGCACCTGCTACTGGATGCCAAGGCGAACAACACGTGGATGCTGACGAACCTTCCCAAGGCCTTCGCGTCCTCGCAGCGCATCAGCCTGGGGGAACCCTTCGACAGCCACTACCAGCTCTACGCCCCCGAAGGCTACGGCCGCGACGCCTTCCAGCTGCTGCCACCCAACGTCATGGAGGCACTGCTGAACGCACCCGCCGTCTACGACATAGAGATGGTCGACGACTGGCTGTTCTGCTACACGCAACCCCCGCAGGACCTGACCGATCCAGCCACCTGGCGCCTGCTGGAGACCATCGCGAACGGTGTGCTGGGTTCGCTCGACCCGATCGTCAACCGCTACACCGACTCGCACCTGCCGGGGCAGGAGACCGCACCCGCCGCGTACGGCCCGGGAACCCCGGCGCCGGTGGCACCGCTGGGCAGGCGCCTGCGGAGCGGACCAAGCCTGGGGCTGGTCCTCCTGATCATCGGGGTCATCGGGTCCGCTGCTTTCTTCCTGTTCATCCAGCTGACCTACCTGCTCGCCAGGTAGCGGCGGGGCCGGCTCGGGCGGGAGCCGCCCTTACCACGTGAGTCTTCAGCTGGTTAGTCTGAGGTTCATGGTGAGATTCAACACGGACTCCCTGGCGACGCCCCTTACTCCACAGGAATTGCGGATCCTGAAACAGCGCCGCAGACGCGGCGAGTTCGGATCCCGCGGGTCGCTTGCGTGGCTTCCCGTGCTCATCTTCGTGGTCATATCCGTCGCGGTCGCCGCCAGCTTCCTGATCACCACCAGCAACCTGCACTTCACCGACACCTCGGGAGGTCTCCTACACTTCAAGCTCGTCTTCTACGCCGTCCCCGTCGTGGTCGTCTTCATTTCCGCCGCCGCCCTCCTGAGATCCCGCCGGCGCAGGAGGGACTGGGCCCTACTGGCACGTTTCGCCGATGACAACGGGATGCGGCTCGGAATCCGCTCAGCAAATCCCAACTATCCGGGGCTGCTGTTTGGCAAGGGGCATTCCCGGGCTTCCACCCACCACCTGTTCTCCCCGACCGGGGTGCTGGCCGATGCCGGCTGCTACGAATACACCACAGGTTCGGGCGACGACAGCACCACCCACCGCTGGTGCTTCGCCGCGTTCCGGCTGCCGCATCCCGTCCCGCACCTGCTACTGGATGCCAAGGCGAACAACGGCAGGTGGGGAACGAACCTGCCGGAAACCTTCGCGTCCTCGCAGCGCATCAGTCTGGGGGAGCCCTTCGACAGCCACTACCAGCTCTACGCCCCCGAAGGCTACGGCCGCGACGCCTTCCAGCTGCTGCCACCCAACGTCATGGAGGCACTGCTGAACACCCGAGTGGTCTACGACATCGAAATGGTCGACGACTGGCTGTTCTGCTACACCCAATCCCAGCAGGACCTGACGAACCCGGCCACCTGGCGCCTGCTGGAGACCATCGCGAACGGCGTGCTGGGTTCGCTCACCCCAGTGGTCGACCGCTACAGCGATTCACGTGTGCTGGCCGGAACTGCCGGGAACACCGGCTACGGGCCGGGAACCCCCGTTCAGGTCGCCCCGCAGGGCAAACGGCTGCGGCGCGGGGTGAACATCTCGGCTTTCATCGGGTTCGCCATCTTCCTGGCCTACATGATCCTGACCAGGCTTCTGAGGCTCCCCGGGTAGGAGTCGAACCTACTTCGCTAGTCCTGATTCAAAGTCAGGCGGGCCCTGCCGGAAGACCAACCGGGGAACGACCCGGTACCCGGGCCGGTTTGCAAGTCTAACGGAAAGAACCGGTCGTTGGGTTTTCCACATTCCCGCGCCGTCATTGCACTTCCGGAGGATCTGGCTCCGATGTGTCCATGATTGCTGATGAAGGATCGATCCGAGGAGGAAACGTGGAACGTTGTTTCGGGACGGGGGACCCGCTGTATGAGCACTACCATGACACCGAGTGGGGGCGTCCCCTCACAGATGACCCGGAGGAGTCATTGCTGCTCGAACGACTGGTGCTGGAGGGTTTCCAGTCGGGGTTGAACTGGATCATGATCCTGCGCAGACGCGAAGCTTTCCGGGCGGCTTTCTCGGGTTTCGATCCGGAAACGGTGGCGGGTTTCGGGGAGGAGGAGGTCACCCGCCTGATGGCGGACACCGGGATCATCCGCAACGAGATGAAGATCCGGGCGGCCATCACGAACGCAAGGGCCCTGGTCGCTCTGCACGTTGCGGGCGGGCGTTTGGCGGACATCTTCGCCGAACACGCCCCGCCATCTGCACTGGCCCCGCCCACGAGCCGCGACGAGATACCGACCCGGACGCCGGGAAGCGAGGCCCTCAATCGCCGGTTGAAGAGCCTGGGGTTCCGTTTCGTCGGTCCGGTGACGTTGTACTCCACCATGCAGGCCATCGGGTTGGTCAATGACCACCTCGCATCGTGCTGGACTCGTGAGACCGAGACGGGGGCATGAGCGCCAATTGCCTCGGGAACCTCTTTGTTTGGGTATCGTCCCGCGGATGCGGGAAACTGGAATCATGCCAACGCCCGCCAGTACACGCGCCCGCCGTTCACGAGTGCGCCTGACTTCGGCGGAGCGGCGCGAGCAGTTGCTCACCATCTCCCGGGAGGTGTTCGCGGAGCGGGGTTTCGAGGGCACGTCCGTGGAGGAGATCGCCGCCCGGGCCGGGGTGTCGAAACCCGTGGTCTACGAGCATTTCGGGGGCAAGGACGGCGCCTATCAGGCGGTGGTGGAGCGGGAAACCACCACACTGCACGCGGAGATCCGAGACGCACTGAACAACCCCGGGGCTGGCCCCCGGGAAACCCTGGAACGCGGCGCCCTGGCTCTCCTCGACTACATCGACCACTGCCCGGATGGCTTCCGCATCCTCTCACGTGATTCGTCGCTGGCGAACCCAACAGGTTCTTTCGCCTCCATCCTCAGCGAGATCGCCATCCAGGTGGAGGAGATCCTGGGAACCGAGTTCGCCCGCTTGGGTCACGAGCCACGATACGCGCATCTGTACGCCCAGGCCTTGGTGGGGTTGGTGGCCATGACCGGCCAGCAGTGGCTGGACGACCGCGAACCGGAGCGCCTGGTGGTGGCCCGGCATCTGATCAATCTGGCTTGGAACGGGATGGCCAACCTGAAGGCCGAGCCCAAGCTTCTCGTCGAACTCAAGGACGGGCGGCGGTGACCATCCATCCCGCCCGCCGGACGAACACCCCCGGATGCGCATGAGCTGGGCGGGTGCGAGCCTTCCCGTGCCAGCGCAGTTGCGGACAGGCGGAACGAAGAAGGAAGAGGAATGAGTGTTCCGGGCCCGGGCGGGCAGTGGCATGCGAGTCAGCAGCCGATCTGGGATCAACGGCCAACACACGAGCGGAGCTCGAATCCCTACTGGAACGTCCCAGGGCGACAGGGTTTCGGCTTCCAGTACGGCCCCCAAACACAAACACGGCAGGGTGGTCTGGGGGTGCCGGTGGCGTTCGGCATCGTGATCGGGTTGGTCGTGCTGGTTCCTCTGCTGGCCGTGCTGGCGGCTTCCTTCGGCTCCAAGGATCAAACGACATCCGAACCCGCTGTGACAACGCCATACACCACGTCTCCCCGGCCGAGGGAGTCAACTCCCAGGCCCACACCCACCGCCGAGGTCACGGTTTCCCCACCCAGCCCTGCACCCCAGCGGAGCGCCCCGCCCAAGCACACCCGCTCACCGGAGCCGACAGCACCCTCCCCAGACCCGACCCCCCGCAGGGAGGGACACGACGGCTGGAAGGTGCCCGAAGAAAATCTGGATCCTCTTCCCAGCCCCGATTCCGACGACCCGGCGTGGAAGCTGGTGCAGCAGGCGCCGATCTACGCCCTTCCCTGGCCCGACGTGACCGGATGCCCCGAACCAAGCCACGCCGGCTCCATGGCCGAGATGAAACAGCAGGTTGACGCCGCGGTGGAGTGCACACACAGGGCATGGATTCCCGTCTTCGAGCAGCTCGGCTACTCCACCCATTCCCTTCCCGTCTACTACTACGACGGGGCCTCGGCATCCACTCCCTGCGGCACCGTGCAGGCGCCCGCCGTGTACTGCAGTTCGAACGGGGGAAACCTGTACTTCGGCGGCAGCCTGTTGCGCGACAGTTCCGCGAGCGCCATCTGGATCAAACTCATGGTCTTCCACGAGTACGGGCACCACCTCCAGGCCCAGAGCAAACTGTTCAACGCCAGTTCAAAGCTTCCCGGCGGGAACGAGACGGAACGCCGGAAGGAGATCCAGGCCGAGTGCTACGCCACTGGAATGATTCGTAGCGACGACTCTTTCGCGCTCACCGAGAAGAACTACCAGGCCCTCCGCAAGGTCCTGCAAAGCTTCGTCGACGACGGTATCCACGGCAGCCCGGATTCGCTGCTGTACTGGGGGATGCGGGGCTTCCATTCCGAGACCATCGGCGAGTGCAACACCTGGGTGGTGGGTCCGGAAAAGATCAGGTGAAGCACCTGAAAAAGCCTCGAAAACAGGGCCTCCCGCATGTGCCCGGTGTCCTTCCTGGCCGACATCGCGACCTCAAGGTCCTCCCGAGGGCCGCGTCGCAGATCATTCGCCGGCCATTGGCGAGATTTCCGGTGTTTTCTTCATTGAGCGGACGCCCGTATTCGTGACAGGTGATCCGGGACGGACGGTGACGGGAGTCGCATCAGTCCTGGGAGGCCGTGAGAAGCCGCCGCAGCATCCCGGCCAGAGCCCGGCGTTCCGTCTCCGGCCACCCGGCCAGCAGGGATTCCTCCAGTTCGACCAGCGCCCCGAGGGCCTCGTCGACGGCCCGTCGGCCGACAGCTGTGAGCTCGACGAGGGCGGCGCGACCGTCGTTCGGGTCGGAGCGGCGGATGACCAGGCCCCGGGCGCGGAGCCGGTCGACCCGGTTGGTCATGGTCCCGGAGGTGACGTGGGTCTGCTGCAGCAGCTGGCCCGGGGACAGCCGGTAGGGTCGTCCGGCGCGCCGCAGGGCCGCCAGGACGTCGAACTCCCAGATCTCCAGGCCGTGTTCGGCGAAACAGCGTTTGCGTTCCCTGTTCAGAAGGGCCGCCAGCCGGTGGATCCGCGACCACACCCCCATGGGCGAGGTGGCGAGGTCGGGACGTTCCCGGTGCCACGCGGCCATCACCTCGTCGACCTCGTCCATCCCTGCTCCCTCAGTTCACGATCCGTGCGCCCGGCACCGGCCCGTGGACACGGCGCACGGCACGGACCCGGGAGGACAGCGCCAGCCGGCCGGAGATCGCATCGGCCGCGGCCGGAGTGTCGGCCAGGAAGGCGATGGTGGGGCCGGAACCGCTCACCAGGGCGCCGGCCGCGCCCGCCTCGCGTCCCATCGCCAGGACGTCGGCCAGCTCGGGGTGGAGGTTGACGGCCGCCCGCTGCAGGTCGTTTCCGAGCAGCGGACCCACACTGTGAACATCACCACCGGCCAAGGCGGCCAGCAAGCCGGGATCGATTCCGGTGGGCCGGGGCGGACTGATGCGGTCGAACTCCCGGAACACCGCCGGGGTGGACAGGCCGTGGTGACTCAGCGCCAGCACCCACTGGAGGCTGCCGCGCACCGGCACGGGCCTCAGCTTCTCCCCCCGCCCGGTACCGACGGCGGTGCCGCCGCACAGCAGGAAGGGCACGTCGGCGCCGAGCCGGGCCGCGAGAGCGTGGAGCTGCCCCGGCTCCAGGCCTGCCCCCCACAACTGGTTGCAGGCGACCAGGGTGGCGGCGGCGTCGGCCGATCCCCCGGCCATGCCTCCCGCGACGGGGATGCGTTTGTGGACCCGGATCTCCGCCCCGAGGTTCCCCGTCCCACAGGTCTCGGCCAGTAGCCGGGCCGCACGGACCACGAGGTTGGTGTCGTCGACGGGCAGGCCGGATGCGCCCTCGCCCCGGAAACTCACCCGGAACACCCCGGCCTCGGCGGGTCGCGCCACCAGGTCGTCGAACAGCGACACCGCCTGGAACAGGGTTCCGAGGGCGTGATAGCCCTCATTGTCGGTGGCTCCGACGTTCAGCGCCAGGTTCACCTTGGCCGGCACCCGCACCCGCACTTCCTTCACGGGCTCAACCTACCTGCTGCCTGCTCGCGATGGCAGCGAAGTCCGTGACGTCCAGGGCCTCGCCCCGGGCCTGTGGATCGATGCCCGCCGATTCGATGGTCTCGGAGGCCGCCGCCGAGGAACCGAACATCCCCGACAACGCCGCCCGCAGCATCTTGCGGCGCGACGCGAAGGCCGCGTCGATCACGGCGAAAGTCCGCTCCCGGGTGGCGGTGGTCGCGGGCGGGTCGCGGCGTTCCAACCTCACCAGCCCCGAGTCGACGTTCGGCACGGGCCAGAACACCTTCGGGGGCACGGTGCCGACCCGTTTCGCCGAGGCCCACCACGCCAGCTTCGCACTGGGCGCCCCATAGACCTTCGAACCGGGTCGCGCCACGAGCCGGTCGGCCACCTCCAGCTGCACCATCACCAGGCCCCGCCGCCACGACGGGAAACTCTCCAGAAGATGCATCAGCACCGGCACAGACACGTTGTAGGGCAGGTTCGCGACCACCGCGGTCGGCGGCCGGCCCGGCAGTTCCGTGACGGTCATGGCGTCGGCGGCCACCACGTTCAGGCGTGCCGCCGCGTCCCGGCCCAGTCGTTGCGCGACGGTGGCCTTCAGCCTTCCAGCGAGGCGTTCGTCGATCTCGACGACGCTCACCTCGCTCGCCACCTCCAGCAAACCGAGGGTCAGCGACCCCAGCCCGGGCCCGATCTCCAGCACCACGTCGTCGGGTCCGATCCCGGACAGCGAGACGATGCGCCGCACCGTGTTGGCGTCGATGACGAAGTTCTGGCCGCGTTGTTTGGTGGGGCGGAGCCCCAGGTCGGCGGCGATGCGTCGCACCGAGGCGGGATCGAGCAGGCCGGTATCAGTCATCGCCGCCCCAGCAGGTCGCGTAGGCGGCCTCGGTGTTGGCCATCACCCGGCGGCAGAAGTCTGCCAGGTCAATGCCGAGCAGGTCGGCCAGGAAAGCGACGGTGTGGGGCAGCAGATAGGGGGCGTTGGGTTTGCCGCGCTGCGGTTTTGGCGTGAGGTAGGGGGCGTCGGTCTCGACGAGGATGCGTTCCAGGGGCGTCACTTTCGCCGCCTCCCTCAGCGACCCGGCCGACCCGAAGGTCACCACCCCCGGGTAGGACAACCAGAAACCGCGTTCCACGCATTCGCGGGCGAAGTCCGCGTCCCCGGAGAAGCAGTGCATCACGACCCGCTCGGGAGATTCCATGGAGTCGAGGACCTTCAGGACGTCCGCATGGGCGTCGCGGTCGTGGATGACGAGGGTGAGATTTCGTTCCCGGGCCAGTGCGATGTGGAACCGGAAGCTGTGGGCCTGTGCCCGTTGGGCCTCCGTATCGCGGGTGCGGTAATGGTCCAGGCCGGTTTCGCCGACCGCCACCACCCCGGGCAGCGCGACAAGAGCGGGCAGCTCTGCGAGCTCGGCGTCGAGGGCCACCAGCCCGTCGCGTTGGAAGAGCCGGGCGGCATCGTTGGGGTGGATGGCGACGGCCGCCCGGACCCTGGGGTCGGTTGCTGCCAGCTGCGCCGCGGCGCGCGAGGACGGCAGGTCGCAGCCGACGTCCACCACCCCGACCACCCCGACGGCGGCGGCCGCATCGAGTGATTCGGCAACACCCAGGCCGGAGTACTCGGCAGTGGAACCAAGATGGGTGTGATTGTCGATGACATGCGCAGGAAGCATGTCAGGCGCTGCGGGCAGATTATCCGGA
This sequence comes from uncultured Propionibacteriaceae bacterium, assembly GCA_938012815.1. Lineage (GTDB taxonomy): Bacteria > Actinomycetota > Actinomycetes > Propionibacteriales > Propionibacteriaceae > Arachnia. Next base: position 21,834 of record CALLVV010000031.1, on the reverse strand, counting down.
AGGCTCATCGTTCCTTCTTCCTGGCCGCCAGCGCGGCCTCGTAGAGTTCCTTGCGCGGGACCCCGAGCAGGTCGGCGACGGCACGCACGGCCCGGGACAGTTTCTCACCATCCGCGATCCGGGAGGCCACCAGTTCAAGGGCATCGTCCGTCCCGGCCCGGAGGGGTTCCGCCCCGGCGACGACGACGGTGACCTCGCCGCGCACCCCACCGGCCGCCCATCCGGCCAGCCCGGCCAGGCCGTCCCTGACGATCTCCTCGTGGGGTTTCGTCAGTTCCCGGCAGACCACGGCCCGCCGGTCCGCGCCGAACACATCGGCGGCGTCGAGCAGCCATTCATGGAGCCGGTGCGGGGCCTCGAAGAAGATCATGGTGCGTTCCTCAGCCGCCAGTCCCGCCAGCCGGGTGCGCCGCTCCCCCGCCTTCCGGGGCAGGAAACCCTCGAAACAGAACCGGTCGCTGGGCAGACCGGAGACCGCCAGCGCCGTCAGCACCGCCGACGGCCCGGGAACCGCGGTGACCGGCAGGTCGCGTTCGACACAGGCCGCCACGAGGCGGTACCCGGGGTCGCTGACCGACGGCATGCCCGCGTCGGTGACCAGCACCACGTCCTGCCCGTCGGCCACCGCCTCGACCAGTTCGGTGGTGCGGGCGGCCTCGTTACCCTCGAAATAGGACAGCACCCTGGCGGTGGTGGTCACGTCGATGCGGCGCAGCAGGGTGACCAAGCGGCGGGTGTCCTCGGCGGCTATCACATCAGCGGCGGACAGGGCCTCCCGCAGCGCCGGGCTGGCGTGGGTGTGCGAACCGATGGGGGTGGCCGCCAGCACCAACCGGCCTCGCGTGGATTCCATGCCGGCCAGCCTAGGCCCTGTTGCGGAGGTCATGCCCGGCTGCTGCTATGCCGACCGGCGATTCGCGGCACCCCCCTCCCCTAGACTGTCCGCGTGGTGAGGACTATCGAGGCACTTGAGGATGGCCGACTCCAGGACCGGCTGGCCGGTTGGTTGGTGGCCACGGGTCTCGCAGTCTTCGCCTTCCTGATTCGCGTGTGGAACCTCGGGTTCCCGGGGAAGATCGTCTTCGACGAGACCTACTACGCGAAGGACGCCTGGGGGCTGCTGCACTCCGGGTACGAGAGGCAGTGGCAGGACAACAAACTGTTCGATACGGACGCCAAGATCGCTGCCGGCGACCTGAGCGGTTTCACCGAGAACCCGGCCTACGTGGTGCATCCGCCGCTGGGCAAGTGGTTGATCGCCGTGGGCGAGCACTTCTTCGGGATGACGTCCTTCGGGTGGCGGATCTCGGCCTGCGTCTTCGGGGCACTGCTGGTGTTGCTGACGGTGCGTTTGGCACGTCGCCTGTCGCGTTCCACACTGGTCGGGGGCATCGCCGGGTTGCTGATCACCTTCGACGGCCTGGCCTTCACCATGAGCCGGATCGCGCTGCTGGACATCTTCCAGGCCACCTTCGTGCTGGCTGCCGTCGCCGCACTGGTCGCGGATCGCGACTGGTTCCGTTCGCGCCTGGCCGGTTATCTGCGCAGAAACAGCCTGGACGCCCTCGACGGCGACTACGGGCCGCTGGTCCTGTTCCGGCCCTGGCGGCTCGTCGCCGGGGTGATGTTCGGCGCGGCCTGTGCGGTGAAGTGGAACTCCGTCTACGTGATGGCGGTGTTCGGGATCCTGACCGTGGCCTGGGACATCGGGGCCCGCAGGCTCGCCGGGGCAGGGAGGCGACGCAAGGTCACCTGGCTCACCTGGAGCGTGGCGTCGGTTTTCATGCTCTGTGCCACGATCATCGTCGGTTCCCGCATCGGCTATGTGCAGAGTGCCCTGCTGGTCGGTGCCGTCGGGGGTCTGATCCTCTACGCCCACATCCTGGGCCTGTGGAGGTCGCTGTTCGGGGACGCCCCCTTGGCCTTCCTGTCGATGGTGGTGCTGGCGATCCCCGTCTACATCGCCTCGTGGACGGGCTGGTTGACCACCTCGGGTGGTTACCTGCGTGACTGGGGAACCAAACACCCGGACGATCCCGTCGTGAAGCTGATAGGAGCCGACCTCGGGGCGTTGTGGAACTATCACGTCTCGGCTTTCTCGTTCCACACGGGTGACGGCATGATGGTCAACGCGGAGCACCCCTACGAGGCCCACCCCCTGGGTTGGCTGGTGATGGTGCGGCCGATCGGCATCGACGCACAGAACGACATCCAGCCGGGTGATCAGGGCTGCGCGGCCGTCGACACCACCTGTCTTCGGGTGATCTCCGGCATCGGTACCCCGGTGCTGTGGTGGATGGCCTGCGCCGCGCTGGTCGCGGGCATCTGGTGGTGGCTGGGTCGCCGCGACTGGCGGTTCGCCGTTCCCGTGCTTGGTGTGCTGTCGGTGTGGTTGCCGTGGTTCCAGTTCGCGGCCCGCCCGTTGTTCTTCTTCTACGCCATCGTGCTGCTGCCCTTCTACGTGACGGGGTTGGCGATGGCGCTGGGCAGGATCCTCGGCCCCGCGAATCACCCGAAACGCCGGGTGCGCGCCATGCTGGTTGGTTTGGCGATCGGTGTGGTGATCCTGCACTTCATGTTCATCCACCCGATCCTCACCGACGACCTGCTGACCCGCCCCGAGTGGCTGTCACGCATGTGGTTCGGCACCTGGATCTGACACGCGGGTCGGGGCGACCGGCTTCGGGGTCAGCTCTTTCGCTGGTGCTTCGGGCGTTCGAGGAAACAGGCTATGACGGCCACCGCAAAAATCGACACGGTGGGCAACAACAACGTCCCCGACATGGCCGAAGCGATGCTGTCTGGGGTCTGGTTGTCGGCGGCCAGCAGGGTGCTCATCACGGTTGCGACGATGGCGCTGCCCAGCACCGAACCCACCTGCCGGGTGGCGTTGTAGACCCCCGACCCGGCGCCGGCATAGGTGACGGGCAGGTTCGCCGTCGCCGCGGTGGACAGCGGTCCGAACACCAGGCTGCTGGCCACGCCGGTGAAGGTCAGCAGGACGATCGGCACCCACACCGGCGTCGTCGTGTCGAGGAAATGCCCGGCCGCCAGCAGCGAGGACGCCCACACCAGACCTCCGGTCATGGTCAGGTAGCGGGGATGCACCCGGTTGACCAGTTGCCCGCTCCATTTCGCCACGATCAGCGTGACCACCGCGGAGGGTGCGTTCACCAGGGCGGCGAGCAGCGGGCTCAGGCCGCGGGCCTGTTGGGCCCAGATCATCAGCGGGTACGGGGTGGCGACGCTGGTCATCCCGACCAGGGCGATCGCCAGGTTCGCGACGGAGAAGTTGCGATCCCCGAACAGCTTCAGGGGCATCAGTGGCTCGTTGGGGTTGAGCCGCTGCCACACCACGAAGGCCGCGAGGAAACACACCCCGACCACCAGCAGCGACCCGACGGAGACGGGCCCCGCGATCGCACCCCAGTCGTGGGTGCTGGCCTCCTGCAGGCCGAAGACGATGCAGAACAACCCGGTGCCGGAGAGCACCACCCCGAGCCAGTCGAAGCGGTGCGCGTGTTGTTCCAGGTCCGGGACGAGACGATGCGCCGCAACGTAGCCAGCCGCGCCGATGGGGATGTTGATGAAGAAGATCCACTCCCAGCCGAGCAGCCCGATCAGCAGACCGCCGAGCATCGGGCCGACGAGCATCGCCAGCCCCGCCGTGGCGCCCCACACCGCCATCGCCATCCCGCGCTGGTGCGGCGGGAAGACGCGGGTGATGACGGTCATGGTCTGCGGGGTCATCAACGCGGCACCCAGCCCCTGCACCACCCTCGCTGCGATGAGCAGTTCGACAGTGGTGGTCAGGCCGCACCCCAAGGAGGCGAGGGTGAACACCACCAGCCCGATCAGGTAGACCCGTTTCGGCCCGAACCGGTCACCGAGACGCCCGGTGATCAGCAGCGGCACCGCGTAGGCCAGCAGGTAGGCACTCGTCACCCACACCACGGAGGTGACGTCCGCGCTCAACTCCCGCATGATCGTCGGGGTGGCGACGGTGACGATGGTGCTGTCGACGAGGATCATGAAGAACCCCACCACCATCGCCCACAGCGACCGCCAGGCCATGGGCTGCTCGTCGGGGACAGGTTTGCTCATGGGGCTCCTAGGGTCGCTTCGAATCCGGTGGGGACACTACCGGGGTGGATGGAGTTCCCCGGCGACCAGCCACATACCGGTCGCGGTGTCGCGGCCAGACGATCCGGTGTTCTCAACGACGACGCAGCAGTCGGCCCACGCCGGCCCGCACCTTCGAGGCCCACGGCAGCGACACACTGCGGGCCGCATCGGTGCCGAGCAGCAGGGCCGCCAGGTAGCAGCCCGACGCGGTGCCGTTCATCAGCTCACCCCGGCCGTTGCCGCGGGTGTAGAAGCCGCCCGGTATCGCGGAGGCCCCCACGACGGGGCGGCCGTGGTCGCTGGGGTCGATGATGAGCTGACCCGGGGTCACGTCGCGGGCCCCGAACTCGGTTACGGCCCAGTTCATGAGCGCCGCCGCGGCCTCGGCCACCTGGACGCGGGCGCATTTCGGGCCGAGCAGCAGCACCTCGTCGCCTATGGGCCGGATCAGCCAAGTGGGCGGGCCGGCCAGCAGCGTCACCTCCCCGGGCACCTCGACGCCCCGCAGCCGCAGGGTCGGCACGTACTGTGGCTGTCCCACGCCCGCCACCGAACCCCACGGGCTCACCGCGAGGGTGTCGACGACGGCGTGCGCGGTGAGGACCTCAAGGTCCCGTGACCATGCCAGGTTCCGCCGGAACGCCACCTGGGTCGCCCCGTCCAGGCGTTTGATACGGGTGACGGTGACGTCGTGGAGGATCTCGGCCCCCGCGGATCCGGCCTGTTCCTCCAGGATGGCGGCGTAGTCTGCCGGGTCGACCAGCAGCGCGGGGGAACGCAGACCTGCCGCCGCCCGGGCGCTCGCTTCGGCGGCCAGCAGCGAGATCTCGGCACCGCCACCGCCGATCAGGTTCAGCACCCGGTCCAGTTCCCGATCCAGGGCCACTCCCAGGGAGTGATCGTGCAGTTCCACCTCGGCCAGCTCCAGCGCACCGGCGGCCGCAACCCCCCGGATCTCCTCCAGACCCGCCAGGTTGCGGCGCACGTGTTCCCGCGCCGCCTCGTCACCGTAGGCCCCGGCCATGTTCGCCACGGTGCTGGCGTGCGCGCAGGCCGCGACCCCGTGGCCGATGGCGGCGGTCGCGTGTTCCTGGTTCGGGTCGAGAACCACCACGGAAAAGCCCTCTGCGGCCAGGCGTCGGGCCGCTGTCAGCCCCGCTACGCTGGCCCCGAGCACAACCACATCCAGCACCATGCCCCAACCCTAGCCGGGTGTTTGACGCCCTTCCCTGGGCACCCACCGAAGAATCTGCTTCACCTCGACCATTGCTTTTCCCCGAGTTTTCCACGATTGGCGACGTCGCCTGTTCCCCGCCCCGGCAAGGGCAGTAACATGCCCGCGACGAAAGGACTGGGCCATGTTCGGCTGGAAGCTGCACAACAACGGAATCCTCGTTCCCGGGGCGGTGGTGGCCCCGACCGAACGGCTCGGGTGGGGACGCACGATCGGGCTCGGCGCCCAGCACGTCGTCGCGATGTTCGGCGCCACGTTCGTTTTCCCGCTGCTGATGGGGCTCAATCCGCAGCTCGCGGTGATGATGAGCGGCATCGCGACGCTGATCTTCCTGTTCGTCGTGAAACACCGTGTGCCCAGCTATCTCGGGTCGTCGGCCTCCTTCGTGGGTGTGGCGACCGCGATCTACTCGGCGGGCGGCAACCCGGCGACCCTCTCAGGTGCGCTCTTCGTGGTCGGGTTGACCTTGTTCATGGTGGGTCTGATCATCCACTTCGCGGGCGCCCGGGTGATCCACAAGACTCTCCCTCCCGTGGTGACCGGCGCGGTCGTGATGCTGATCGGCTTCAACCTGGCCCCGGTGGTCGCGAACACCTACTGGCCGCAGGATCCGTGGCTGGCGTTCATCGTCATGCTGATCGTGATCGCGCTCAGCGTGGGGTTGCGCGGTTTCCTCGGACGCATCGCCATCTTCCTGTCGCTGGTGGCCGGCTACCTCCTGAGCTGGATCTTCGACCTGGCATTCGGGCCGATGCGCAGCGCCGCCTCCGACGGCACCGTCACCGAGAAGATGCGCGTCGACTGGTCTGCCGTCGAGGCCGCCAACTGGTTCGGCCTACCACCCGTCACCGACCTTGCCACCTGGCGGTTCGGCAGCGCGGGAAACGTCGTCGGTTTCCACCTTCCGCAGTTCTCGCTGGGGGCCATCATCATCGCCCTGCCGGTGGTAATCGCGCTGATCGCCGAGAACGCGGGCCACGTCAAGGCCGTGGCGGAAATGACGGGCGAGAACCTGGACCCGATGATGGGTCGCGCCGTCGCCGCTGATGGCGGCGGTTCGATGCTCGCGACCCTCGTGGGCGCTGGGCCCACCACCACCTATGCGGAGAACATCGGCGTCATGGCCGCCACCCGCGTCTACTCGACGGCCGCCTACGTGGTCGCCTCCCTGGTGGCGATCTGCTTCGGCCTGTCACCGAAGTTCGGGGCAGTGATCTCCGCCACCCCCGGCGCGGTACTGGGTGGGATCTGCGTGGTGCTGTACGGCATGATCGGTCTGCTGGGAGCGAAGATCTGGAAGGAAAACCACGTCGACTTCGGCAACCCCATCAACCTGATCCCGGCGGCAGCGGGCATCATCATCGGCATCGGCGACGTGAAACTGCCGATCACCGAGGGCTTCACCCTGGGTGGCATCGCGCTCGGCACCATCGTGACCGTGGCCGTCTACCACATCGCCCACGCCATCGCCCCGCGCGAGCTCCGGGAGGCCGCCGACGGGGCGTCGCTGATCTACGACGCGCCCGGAATCTACTCCGACGACATGTCCGATGCCGCAACCGTCGACAATCGCCCAGCCGACCAGCGATAGCATTCGCGACATGACTTCGCTGATCCACGCTGACGAGGCCGGGTTCTTCGGGAACCACGGCGGTCGTTTCCTGCCCCCGCAGCTCGAAGCTCCCATCGCCGAGGTGGCAGCTGCCTACGCGCAGGCCCGCCAGGATCCTGGTTTCCAGGCCGACTACGAGGCGCTGCTGGCCGATTACGTCGGTCGCCCGTCGCCGCTGTTCCTGGCGGCCGGGCTGACCAGGTACCTCGGCGGGGCGAAGATCTACCTCAAACGCGAGGACCTCAACCACACCGGTGCCCACAAGATCAACCACTGCCTGGGCGAGGGGCTGCTGGCCAAGCGGATGGGCAAAAAGAAATTGATCGCGGAGACCGGCGCGGGGCAGCACGGCGTGGCGCTGGCGACCGCAGCCGCCCTGCTCGGGCTGGAGTGCGAGATCCACATGGGCGCCGTCGACGTGGCCAAGCAGCATCCCAACGTGGTGCGGATGGAGATGCTGGGCGCGAGGGTGGTGTCGATCACCTCGGGTGGGCAAACCCTCAAGGAGGCCATCGACTCGGCCTTCTCGGTGTTCGCCGCCGACTACGCCGACACCTTCTTCGCCATCGGTTCGGCCGTCGGCCCGGACCCGTACCCGTCGATGGTGCGGGACTTCCAGTCGATCATCGGCCGCGAGGCCCGCCGCCAGGTGCTGGAGAAGGAGGGGCGCCTGCCGGATGCGCTGGTGGCCGCCGTCGGCGGCGGCTCGAATGCGCTGGGGTTGTTCACCGCCTTCCTGGAGGACGAGCCGGTGAAGATGTTCGGCGTCGAACCCGCGGGCCGCAACCTCGACGTGCCCGGCGAGCACGCCGCGACGATCACCCTCGGCACCTCGGGGACGCTGCACGGCATGCGCACGCTGCTGCTGCAGGACGAGGACGGCAACCCGGCGGAGGTGCACTCCATCGCCTCCGGGTTGGACTACCCGGGAGTCGGTCCGCAGCACGCCTTCCTGCGGGATACGGGTCGCGTCGAGTACGTCACGGCCTCCGACGACGAGACCATCGCCGCCTTCCAGCTGCTGTGCCGCACCGAGGGCATCATCCCCGCCCTGGAGTCGTCGCACGCCCTGGCGCACGCCATCCGGTTGGCACCGACGATGAGCCCCGAGAAGGTGCTGATCGTGAACCTGTCGGGTCGCGGCGACAAGGACGTCGACTACGTCGCCGAGTATGTGGCGCGGTAATCAGTCCAGCACTGCTGACAACTGCTGGAAGTAGTTGTATTTCGCCCATTCCGCACGGTCCCCGATGACGTACAGCCGCCGTTTCGCGCGACTGGCCGCGACGTTGACCAGGTTGACGGTTTGCGCCGCCCACGCCTTGGCTCCCGGACGGTCGGGCGCACCGCCCAGGACGAGGAACACGACATCGGCCTCACGTCCTTGGGCGGTGTGGATGGTGCCCGCGCGTAGCCGGCTGTATTGCTTCTTCAGGGTGTCCAACTTGTTCGCAACCTCACGGAAGGGTGAGATCGCGATCATGTCGGAGTACGGGATTCCACGTCGTTCCAGATCCTCCAGGACCTGCTGCAGTCGGCGTATCTGATTGGGTTGCAGATGGGTCTCGTTGATGTTCGCGGGTTCGTCCAGCCATTTGCTGTGCGGTATCTGTGACCACTTCGATTCACCGGCTCCCCGGTGCACCCCGTTGACCATGATCCCCTTGTAGGCGATCTGATTGCACAGCGAGAACATCGGGTCGTCACAACGGCGGTGGACCTTCAGCGGGGCACTCACCCACATGTCCCGGTCTCCCTGCCCCAAAGTGGTGCCGAACTTCCCGACCCGATCCGCCAAGGACTGAACCGAGACCTGTGGAGCGAGCCAGTCGGCGCTCACATCGCAGGAGGCCGCGATGTCCAGCTGGACCTTCTTGGGGATCGTCACCACAGGCGGCAGCTGGAGCGGATCTCCAACGACGACGGTTCGCCGGGCCCGCCAGATCGCCCCGGCGGCCTGTTGTGGGCAGGCCTGCCCGGCCTCGTCGATCAACACCCATCCCAGGGACTCCGCTTCAAGGTTGCCGAACATCCGGCCGAATGATGCAAAGGTGGTGGAAACCAGTGGAACCACGAGGAAGAACAACTGCCATGCCGCCAGCAGTTTCTCGGGTTCGAGTTTCCGGGGCTGCTGTCCGCCAACGACATCCACCGCCGCGCCTAGCCAGTCCCTCATCTGCTGTGCGGTGTTCGCCAGGAAGTCCTCATGCAGTTGAAGAGCGGCCAGGAACAGGTCCGATCGTGCCTCGTCCAGCTCCGGATCAAGCCAGGGAGCGCGCATCTCGCGTTGGTCCCCCACCCAGTCCCGGCCGGGATAACCTGCTCCGAAGCGGCTGCTGTCGCGGACGCATTCCGCTCGTAACTCGACCAGGTGATCCGTCACCTGGTTCAGCTGATTGGCGCAGACCACGTGTTCCCTGCCGATCCCGGCCAGGTGTTCACGGAGCCGTTGTTCACGGGTTCGGATGTCCCGGTGTCTTTTCTCGACCTCATCCAGCTGATCGGCAACCGCCCGGAATCGTGTTCGCCATTCCCGGATGGCCCGTCCCAGTGTGAAGATGACCTCCAGAATGCCGGGTTTCGATTCCATCTCCCGTTCACGCCTGGCCGCGGCGTCTCGTACCTCTTCCTCCACACGGCTCACGTGTTGCAGAAGCTCCTGCAGCTCCGCCCCAACGGCGTTCCTGTTCTCCTCAAGCTCCCTGACCCTGGTCTGGAGTTCTCGTTGCCGTTCTTCCTCCGCTGGTAGAGCGGACAGTCGTTCCGCGGCCAGGCGTCGTTCCTCCATCAGGTCACGGACCCGTTGCTCGGCCCGGCGGTAGTCCTCACGTGCTTGTTTCCAGCTACGCACCGGCGCCGTCCCCGTCGCCCATTCCTTGAGGCGGGTCTGCATGCGCTTCGGGGTTTCCGGATCTCTTTCCTTGGTGTCAGCGATCATTTTGTCGAACCAGAATTCGGAGCGGAACCCGTTGCGGTTTCTCTTGTTCCCAAGCCGGGCGGCCACCAGCCCCCAGGCCTCGGCCGGGGCGGGGGACCCGGGCATGTCATCGCTCTCCGGCTCCACTGGCGTCGCTCCCCTCAGGACGCATGTCGCGATCTCCGCGAAATAGTCGGCTCGGGTGATCCACGGATCGCTGATGACGTTGGCGTTGCGAGCCGGAATTTCGTTGGTGACGTTCTCGACAGCGGCATTGTTCGCGGAGGCGACCACCATCTCAAAGCCAGTCAGTTCGGGACGCAGCTGAGGTACCGAGCAATTCCATCCGTTGGGGTTCTGCCAGCGGTGTTCCGTTCCGGTGAAGGCCTGCCCCGGATGTGTCAGCCCGGCGAGACGGCCGGCCCTCTCCACCACGTTCCCGGCCAGCAGGTCACGCAGCATGGTGGTCTTCCCCGTTCCCGGCGGCCCGTTGACACCCATGAGTCCGCGGGTAGTCGCCAGGTCGTCCACGGCCTGGTTGACGGCGAACTGTTGGCTGAGCGCCAGGCAATGGGCAGGGTTGGTGGGCCATCGCCCGAGCGGCAGCCGCTCGATGCCGGCGCCTTTCGTCACGACCTCAGGACTGGCCATGACGTCCACGCGGTCCGTCTTCCGGATGTCCGAGGGTCTCGTCAGATAGGCCTCCAGGGCGCTCCCGGGAATGGCGCCGTCGATGATTGTTCGCCACACCCTGCCCAGGTCTTCGAGGAAAAGGCTGTTGAGGAACTCCAGTTCCGGCTCGTTCCTGGCGCTGACCCGAACGCTCTTGATGAGGATTCTGTTGGTGGCCAGATTGGGCAGTTCGCTGATTCCACACACCTTCTGAGCAGTGTGCAGCAGGTCCGCCAGGGAACCCGGGTCCTGGGCCGGGGGTTCTTGTGTCCCTGCTGCTTGACGACGCCTGCCCTCCACGGTGTCGAACTCTTTGCAGAGGCGTTCCTGGGAAGCCGCGAATTTCTCCATCCAGTCCAGCGTGATGGTGATCTTCTCCCCGGATCTGGACTGGTTGGCAATTCGTCCAACCGCCCACAGGGCCGAGGAGAGCACTGCGGACCCGGGAACCAGCCTCCCGTCCTGATCCACCACCATGCCGACGCAGGCGCTGCACCCCGGTGGCCGTGGATCGTAGGCATCGTTGTCGTCGTAGAAGGCCTTGTGCAGCCACTCGTAGGTTTCCTCGAGCCGGTACATTCCGAGATAGACCTCGTGCCGCCAGACGAGATCCTTCTTGTCCGGGGCCGGCAGTGATGTCCAGGGCAGAGGTGCCAGCGGCTTCCACTCGATCACATGCAGATTTTCCGGACGGGTGGCGAGAGACGTGGTTTTCGGCATCGGCTGCGGATTGAACATCTCCAGCAACCACCAGCAACTGAGAATCTGTCGTTGACTGTCCAAGCTGGTTCGGGGCATGCCTCCATCTTGCCGCCCACACCTGACACAAAACGGTTCATTCGTGGATTTTGATCCCTCCAACCGCTCTCGGCAGTTCGATCGTGACCTCGCAGCCCGGTGGCCGGTTCCGCAAGTCGACGGTGCCCCGATGAGCCGCGACGATGGTGCGAACGATCGGCAGGCCGAGGCCGTTTCCCGATCCCGTGCCGGGGGTGCGGGCCTGGTCGCCGCGCCAACCCGCGGTGAAGGACTTCTCCAGGGCTTCCGGACTCAAACCGCCACAGCCGTCACGGACCTGCACCCGCACGGTGTCGTCGCCGCCGCTGACGACCACGGTCACCTCGGTTCCGGGACGGGTGTAGGCGATGGCGTTGCCGATGATGTTCTGCAGCGCCCTGGACAGCAATCCCGCATCCCCTGTGACGTCGCTGCCCCCGCCCGTGACGGAACCCGTGAGACGCACATCGCGGCGCAGGGCGAGTGGGGTGAGATTCCCAACGAGATCGGAGACCAGATCGCTGACGGTCACCGTCTCGGAGTTCAGCTCCAGGGTGCCGGACTGCAGGCCGGCGAGCGCCAGGACGTCATCGACCATGGCGGCGGTGCGTTCGGCCTCCGCGACGATGGCGCGGTGGTAGCTGGCGGGGTCCGGGGCAATACCGTCCTCCAGCGCCTCACCCATCGCTCTGATACCAGCGAGCGGGGTGCGCAGGTCGTGGGACATCCACGCAATGAGTTCCCGTCTGCCCTGCTCCACCTCGCGCCGGCGGCGTTCTTGTTCCAGCGCCGCCGCGGCCTCCGCGATCACCCGCTGGCTGCGCAACGCCACCAGCACGCCCGCCAGCAGGGCCGCGGGAACGGTGGCGGCGAGCAGCAGCAGCGGCACCCCCACCGATTCGATCAGCATCAGCCGCACCCCGACCAGCATCCCGACCCCGACGGTCACGACGACGGTGATGGGGCTCAGCAGGGCGGCCCAGCGAACGGAACGCCTCGCCACGCTCAGGGTCATGGCGGTGCAGCCCAGACCCACCAGCAGGGTGACGGCGGCGACGATCAGCAGCTGCCCGGTCACGAGGCCTCCCACCGGTATCCGCGACCCCACACCGTCACCAGCCGGGTGGGGTGCTGCGGGTCGGTCTCCACCTTCCCGCGCAGCCGCCGCACGTGCACCGTCACCGTGGATGCGTCGCCGACGTCCCAACCCCACACCACGCGCATCAGTTCCTCACGGGAGAAGACCTTCTCGGGATGGGTTACCAGGTGGGCGAGCAGGTCGAACTCGCGGAGCGTGAGCGTCAGCGTCTCGCCCGCGAGGGTGGCCTTCCGGGCGGTGAGGTCGAGGGTGAGGTCGCCGTCGGTGATGATCTCCCGTTCGGGCCGGGGTTGCTGTCGGCGCAGCACCGCGTTGACCCTCAACACGAGTTCACGGGGGCTGAACGGTTTGGCCAGGTAGTCATCGGCGCCGAGTTCCAGACCCAGCACCCGGTCGGCCTCCGAGCCCTTGGCGGTGAGCATGATCACTGGTGCGACCACCCCGCGGGAGCGGATCCGCCGGAACACCTCGAGGCCGTCGATACCGGGCAGCATGAGGTCCAGGATCACCAGGTCGCAGCCGTCTGCGAGTTCCAGGGCGCTGATCCCGTCGGATGCCTCGGTGATGCTGTGCCCGGCCGCACGCAGGTAGTCGGAGACCACACCGCGCACGGTCGGGTCGTCGTCGACGAGCAGGATGCTTCCCATGGGCTCAGGGTAGGGCTGCTCATCCGAATGTGAATGCATTGGCGCTCACGCCTTTGTCGAAGGTCAGGGTGACGGTGGTTCCCCGGGTGGCCTCGGGCAGCCGCACCAGCCGGTACAGGCGGGCACCGGAGATCGTCACCTCCTCGCCCTGCACGTCGGCCCCACCGGGTGGACCGCCACCCTCGACCTGGACGCGCACCTTCGCCCCTGCGGGACCGTCCATCACCAAGAACATCTCACGCCCGGCGAAGCGATAGTTCAGTTGCGCCCCGTCCCGGGCGGCGGTGATCGATTCGTCTCCGGCCGTCCAGCTCCCGGACAGGCTCCACCGATTGGCGGCACCGGGTGCGGGGTTCTGGCCGTAGTCGCGTTCCCCGGTCTCCAACCGGGTTTCGTTACCGGAGGCGCGCCGGGTACCGAGGTAGGTTTCCGGTGACTGCCCCTGCGTTGGCTGCGTGGTTTCCCCGGTGACCCCGGCTTTGTCCCCGGTTTCGCCGAGCAGGTCGCGGATCTGTTTCTCCGCCTCGTCGTAGCTGCCCTCGCCGAAGTGCGACCAGCGAATGTTGCCGTCCTTGTCGATCAGGTATTTCGCGGGCCAGTACCGGTTGTGGTAGGCGTGCCAGGTGGCGAAGTCGTTGTCCAGGGCCACCGGGTACTTGATGCCCGCGTCACGTACCGCCTTCTCGACGTTCTCCGGCACCTTCTCGAAGGCGAACTCGGGCGCGTGCACGCCGATGATCTCCAGTCCGGCGGCGCGGTAGCGGTCGTACCAGGCGTTCAGGTAGGGCTGGGTGCGCATGCAGTTGATACAGCTGTAGGTCCAGAAGTCAACCAACACGACCTTGCCCCTGAGGCCGGCCAGGGTGGTGGGGTTGCTGTTGACCCAGTGGGAGATACCGGCCAGTTCCGGGGCCGTCCCGAGCTGCCGTTGGTCGGCGTTGCCCGCCACCCCGGGGGCCGCGTTGCTCTGGGGAATGAGTCCCTGTTCGAAGGCCGTGAGCGCGGGGAACTTGTCGACGGCCCAGGTCTGGAGTGTCTTGTCCAGTCCCGTGGACACGAGCAGACCCACGACGATGAACAGTGCCGCGATGGCACGCTGGAACCAGCCGCGCGGGTTCGAGGCCCAGCCGAGCCGATCGACGAGCCTGCGGCCCGCCAAGGAGATGCCCAGCAGCGCCCCCGCCATGCCCGCACAGTAAATACCCAAGTAGATCATGCCTACGACGGGACTGGCGGGCAGTACCGTCGCGATGACCCACGCGTAGGTTGGCGAGCAGCTGCTGAACACCGGCCCGAGTGCGGCGCCGGTCAGGAGTGCCCCCGCGGTTTCGCCGCGATGGTTGCGGGCCTTCCCGAGGAGGCCGTGGGCGGCCTCCAGCTTGGTCCACCGGGCGACCCGGGCCCACAAACCGGGGAAGAGCATCGCGACCCCCAGCAGGATCACCAGCACGCCCGACCCGATGGCCCAGACGCGCGGATCGATGCTGAGGAAGGCGGTGCTGGCTTTCAGCAGCAGCGTGAAAACCAGCAGCGACACGACGAGCGAGGCCGCGATCAGGTAGGGGCGGCGCCTGGAACCGTGTCCCAGGCTTCCGCCGACGATGACCGGCAGGAACGGCAACACGCACGGCGCCAGCACCGTCAGGACACCTGCGACCAAGGAGAGCAGAGCGGTGACGATCATGAAGTCAGCCCTGAAGTTCCTTGAGCAGGGCATCCACCGAAGTGCTGACCCATTGGCGTGTCTTCTCGCCGTTGGTGTCTATCTGCACGAAGGTGTGTTGCGTCGTCACCCCGTAGCGTTGCCGCAGATCGGTGTGCTGGTCGTAGTCGACGCTCACCACGGTGGTCTTCGCGGGGATCTTCCCGGGATCGGAGGTCAGCGCCTCGTTGATGGCCCGGCAGTCGGGGCACCACGTGGCGTTGAAGAACAGCACTACCTTCGAGTCGGCGTACTTGTCCTTGGAGGCCTGGTACTGGTCGTAGGTGATGTAGGACTGGGACGCCGCGTCACTGTGCGACATGGCCGAGGAGGGAGACTTCGCGGAAGACATGGCATCGGGGGACGAGTTCGCTTGGGAGCAGCCGCCGAGCACGATGACGGCTGACAGGGCCAGGGGCAGGAGGTATTTCTTCATACCCGGAAGTCTTCCGCCGCCGTGATGACGCGGAACAGGGAGAAATCCTTACGGAAGTGTGACGTCTCATGGATGTCCGGTCGCTCCGGGCCCTTGGAGGCACACGGTAACTGGAGTGCTACACGTTTCATGGACAGTGACGAAAAACGTGATGCTTCGATGAACCGAGAGGCTTCGCCATCCCTGTGCCCCCCACCGGTGCCATCATCTTCATGTGAGGAAACGCCTTTCGCACCTGATTCCGTTGGTTCTGGTTGACGGCCACGCGGGCCACCGCGGTTCCCCGACCCAGCCTCCTGGAAGAAAAGGATGAGACATGATTTTCCTGTTCCAGATCCTGTTATCGCTTCTGCTCCAGACGACCGGCCCCTTCCCGACCCCGCCGGCACCAACCCCCGTCGACGAGACGACCCAGAACATCACCCTCCGGGTGGGGGAGGCGCAGACGATCACCCTCGGCGAGGTCAACCTGTCGCTTCCCTACAGTTACAAGGGCAGCGGCGCCGACGAATCGGTGGTCACCGGCTCATTCAAGAACCGCCCCATCAAAGAAACGAACGACCCCGGCCCCATACCCGGTCGCGCCCCGGCAGAGGCGTCGCTGACCTTGACCGGGGTTTCCCCGGGAACCACGACCATGACGGTCAGGAACTGCGAACCCGACGGCGTCACCTGCATCGGCACCACACGCACCTACACCATCACCGTCACCTGAACGGCCGTCGCGGATCCGCTCGTTCTACTCGTCGTGCTGGACGACCTCGAATCCCAGCAGCTCGATGGACATTCCGCGGCGTTCGTCGTCGGCATGGGCGCTCGTGTCGCGGCCGGCCACCCAGGCGTCGTAGTGTTCGCGGGTGTCCCAGCGGGTGACGACGAAATAACGGTCCTCACCGAACCGGGGGCGCAGCAACTCGAAACCCTCGAACCCCTCGGCCGCGTCCACCGAGCGCCTACGGGCTGCGAACCGCTTCTCGATCTCCGGTCCCGCACCCTCGGGGATCCTCAGCGCGGTGATGTTCACAAACGTCATGGCATCCTCCTGAACCATCAGTCAGGCGATCCTAACCCGCTCCCCCGTTATTCCGGACCTCGGCGGGACGATGGGCGAGCGGAATGCTCACCCACGTCTTCTCCCCATCCTCCCGGCCGTGAACGAGGGTGGTGCCGAACCTGGCGACCCGGTCCGGCAGGGTCTGGGCCGATGCCCGGGGCGGCACCCAGGTGGCCGAGACTCCGCAGGCGTCGGCCATCCCGGCCAGCACCCTGCCCGGGAGCGTGACCGTGCGGCGCGCAGTTGAATCACCGATGGTGATCGCCCTCTGGGCCACCCTGAGGGCCTTCAGCACACGCGGCGGGGCGACCCGGTCGGCCCGGTCGACGATCACCCACCCGAGGCTCTCGGGGCCGAACTCGCCGAACATCTCCGCGAACCCCTCGTGGGTGGTGGCAACCACCGGGACCGCCAGGAAGAAGAGCTGCCAGGCGGCCCGTATCTTCTCGGGTTCCAGGTTCTCCGGGGCCCTTCCGGCGACGACGTCGACGGCGGTCCCCAACGCGCCCACCATACGAACGGCGGTCCCGGACAGGAAGTCCTCGTGGAGCCGCATCGCGGCCAGGAAGAGCTCGGAGCGGGCGGCCTCCAGTTCGGCCTCCAGCCACGGGGCGTTGAGTTCGCGTCTCTGGCCCACCCATTCTTCATCGGGGTAGTTCTCGCCGAATCGTCTCCGGTTTTTCTTGATCTCGCGGCGCAGCTGGTCCAGTTCGGCCCCGATGCCCTCCAGCTCCGGTTCCATCTCGACCTGCTCCATCCGCAGTTTCTCGAAACGGGCCCGCAGCTCCTCGCCGCGTTCGAGTCTGCGCTGGTATTCCTGCTCCGCCTCCTGAAGTTCGGCTGCTGCCACGTCGTGCTGCTTCCGCCACTCCCGGGCGGAGTTGCCGAGGGTGAACACGAACTCGGTCGCCCCGGGTTTGAAGGCGAGCGTCCTGTAGTGCTCAGTAGTGGTTTCCGACACCTTCCGCCTGGCCTGTTCCTCCGCCTTGGCGTTGGCCATCATCTCGGATTCGGCTGCGGCGAGTTCCTTCGCCACCTCCGGGACGCGTTCCCGCAGAAGACGTTCGCGTTCCACGAGCTCCTGATGACTCAGCATCGCGTCACGGGCATCGATCATCATCCGGGTCAGGCGTTTCACCTTCTTCTCGGCCTGGTGGAAGTCATGTTTGGCCAGCCACCAGCTCTGGTGGGAGGCCTTGCCGTCGCGCCAGTCCCGTAACCTGCCCAGCATCCTGACAGACCCGGCCTCCCCGTCGCCGGGACCCGGTTTGTCAAACCAGTACTCGGACCTGAACGCCTCCCGGGTTTTCCTGTTCCCCAGCCAGGCCGCGACCATGCCCCAGGCCCCCCCGGCCTTCCGATGCCCACCGGTTGTTCCTCCGCCACGAATCGCGGTCGCCATGTCGGCGAAGTAGTCCGCCGATTCCCGCCACGGCCGCCCCAGGGCCTCCCGGCCCGTGAGTTCCGCGGCGAATCCCGCGGCGGCCTCGTCGTTTTCGGAGATCACCACCGTCTCGAATCCGCAGAACTCCTCACGCAGCTGCAGGACGACGCGCTGGAATCCCTTCGCGTCCTTCCAGCTGTGCTCCTCGGCGGTGAACGCCTCCATCGGGTGCGACAGCGACGCCAGGCGCCGGGCGCGTTCGACGATGTTGCCGGCCAGGATGTCGCGCAGCACGACGGCCCTGTCCTCACCGGGTGCCGCATTGATGCCCATGAGCCCCTGCCCGGGCGCCAGGTCATCCAGGGCGCGGTTCGTCACGAACTGCTGCCTCAGAGTCGAAGACTGCTCCGGGTCGCGAGGCCACCGTCCGGCGGGAAGCCGTTCCGGCAGGGTCAGGGCGTCCAAGGCGTCGGGATGATCGGCGATGTCCACCCGCCCGGTCTCGTCGAGTTCCTCGTCGCGGGTCAGGTAGGCGCGCAGCGCGGCTCCCGGTCGTTCGTCGGCCTCCAGTTCCGCGATCACGGCATCCAGTTCGGCGCGGAAGCAACTGTTGAGGAAGTCGGGGTCCGGGGTTTCCTCGCTGCGCCGGTCATCCACCCACTGGCTTCTCACGACGATCCGGTCCATGGACAGTTCGCGGGCCCCCTCGATGCCCCAGGTCTTCTGGACGATGCGCAGTAGTTCCCGCAGGGAATCGGTGTCCTGGGGCGGGGGCAATTCCCCCTCGATGCTCGCGCGCCTGGCCCTCTCGAAGGAGCCGATGATCTCCGCCAGCCGGGCCTGCGCAGCACCGAACTCGTCAACCCATTCGGCCCTGGGGATCTGTCCGTGGGCGATTCTCCCGACGGCCCAGAGCGACGACGACAGCACCGCGGAGTCCGGGATGATCCGCCCGTCCTCGTCCAGCACCAGACCGACGCAGGCGCCCCTGCCCGCGGGGTGTTCGGTATGTTCGGCCTCGTCCCCCGAGATCTTGCGGAGCCAGTCGTAGGTGTCCTTGAAGCGATACACCCCCAGGAAGACGAGATGCCGCCAAGCCCCGGGGCCTCTCCCCCGCCCTCCCGACGAGGGCGTGAGGACCTCCCATGGCAATGGGCTGGATGGTGTCCAGTCGATCACCTGCTCGTTCCCGGTTCCCTCAGCCAACGAAACCGAGCCGGGCATCTGCTGCGGGCTGAAAAGCTCCAGCAGCCGCCAGAACGCGAGGATCCGGCGGCGCTCGTCATCAAGAAGGCCCGGCATGCGTACCATCTTGCCGTTCCCACCCGTCAAACGCACTCGGCTTTCCGTCCGACGGCATCCGGGATCAATCCGGCCGGGCGATCCGGCGGGCCGCACGCACCACCGATTCCCTGCGTCTGGCACGCTCCACATCGGTGTCGGAGCCAGTCAGCATGCGGGCCACCTGCGGCACGGAGGACCACCACCCCGCGAGCGACAGGATGAGGAAGATCATGTGATCCGCATCGATCTCCTCGGTGACGCTACCCGCCCGCTGCCCTGCCTCGACGGCGGCTGTCTTGTCCCTGTACAACCCCAGTCGCTGCTCGTCGTCGGGGTTCCCCGCGTCGAAGGCGAGCCCTTCCCAGCGCAGCAGACGTTCAAGCTCCGGATGCTCCAGGTGATAGTCGTAGACCCGTCCCGCGTACTCCCCGACGTCCTCGGTGGCGAAGGATTCCACCGGCACCGCCTGCGCGACCTTGACGAGTTCGTCGCGAAGCACATGGGCGAACAGGTCGCGTTTGCCGCCGAAGTAGTTGTAGATGCGCTCCTTGTTGACCCCGGCCACTCCCGCGATCCGCTCGATGGTGGTGCCGTCCGGCCCGTGGGCGGCGAATTCGGCGGCCGCTGCGTCGAGGATGCGGCGTTTCGTCGCTTCTGTGTCCCAGGCCATGACTCGTTCCCACTTGCCGTGTCATTCCAACGCGAGGGTTGGTCTTTCGGAGCAACCGTACTACGCTCAATTCCAACGCAATCGTTGGAATTGAGGTGGATCATGCCCAACACATATTCGGCCGCGGCCGCCCCACCCCGGCAGGACGCGGGGAACCGCAGCGACAATGAGTTCCCGGCGGGCCTCGGGACGGTGACCGTGTTGGTCGTCACGGCCTTGGCGGTACTGTCCCAGCTCTACGCGGCGATTCCCCTGCTGACGCCGGTCGGGGAGGAGCTGGGCGGCAGCGCGACCTTCGCTCTCTCGACCAGTTACGGGCTCTGCTACGCGGTCGGTTTCCTCCTGTGGGGACCAGTTGCGGATCGTTACGGCCGCCGACGGGTCATGCTCATCGGCTTGTGCCTCCTGGCGCCCACGACCCTCGCGTGCGGGTTCACCGCGTCACTTCCGGCCCTGGCTCTGGCTCGCGGAGCACAGGGGCTGACGGCCTCCAGCTTTCCGCCGGTCGCGCTGGCCTACCTGAGTGAGGCGGTGACTCCCCGACACCGTGCAACGGCCATCGGGGCCATGTCCACCGCCTTCCTCGTAGCGGGGATCACCGGGCAGATCGGCGCGCAGGCCATCACCCAGCGGTTCGGTTGGCCATGGGTGTTTCTCGGCAGCACCTGCCTGCTCGTGATCTGTACCCTGGCGGTCGTCTGGTTGGCGCACGAGCCCCACCACACCCGGGCCACCAGCAGTCTGAATAGGCAGTTTCTCACCATCGCCCGGCTCCTCGTCCGGGGTGACGTGTTGTGCCTGTGTGGCGCGCACCTGACGCTCCTGTTGTCGTTCGTCGCCATGTACACCGGCCTCGGCCTGCACCTGACGGCGTCAGGACACGATCCCGGGGCAATGTTCCTGATCCGTCTGGCAGGCCTACCAGGCATGTTCGTGGCCTTGGCAGCAGGTCCGCTGGGGCGCCTCCTAGGAGGCGACGCAGGTCTCGCTCGGGCAGGATTCCTGATCGCCGCCGCAGGGCTCGTCGCAGAGGCACTCACCCCCGGAGTGCTGCTCGGGCTGGGAGCAGCCAGCCTCCTCTTCGTCGCCGGGATCGCACTGGCAGTACCGGCCATGATCAACTTGTTCGGGCAGGCCGCGGCACCTCGGCGGGGAAGCGGCATGGCGGTCAACGGTTTCATCCTGTTCATCGGCGCCAGTCTCGGTCCGGTCCTCGCGACCGCTGGCCTCGGATTCCCGATCCTGCTGCTCATTCTTACGATGCTCCTGGGGATGGCTGCCGCTCTTGTGACCTTTTCCGCGTACCTGGTCTCCCGAAAGAACGAGGTCGTCGCATGAAACGGGTGCTCGTGCTGGGTGCGACGGGCCGTTCCGGTTCCGCCGTGATCTCCCACTTGTCCGGCCGGGTGGAGATCGTCGCCGGACTGCGCACACAAGTTGATCGCAGCCGCCTCCCCAAGGACACCAACATCACCGGAACCGCACTGATTGACCTGAAATCGATCGCAACCCTGCAACGGGCGATGCGCGACATGGATGCCGTGGTGAACGCGATCCGGCTCCGGGAGGACATTCCCGCCACAGCTCTGGTCGATCTTCACCGCCTCATCCTCAACGCGGCTCCCGACGCCCATCCACCCCTGATCGTGACCGTCGGCGGGGCAGGTTCACTGCACCTGCCCGGCGGGCGGAGGTTCTGGCAGTCCCCGGCCCTCCCCGCCCGGACCCTGCCCCGCGGCCGCGCCCACGCCGAGCTGCGCGACCACATGGAGGCAGGGCACGCAGGTCGGCACTGGGCCTACCTGATCCCACCCCCCGCCTTCGTCCCCGAAGCCCCGGCCACCGGCGGCTACCGGGTGTGGCGACCGTCCGGGGACGAGTCGGGATTCATCCGCCGCACCATCGGCTACACCGATTTCGCCCTGGCGGTCGCCGATGCGGTCGGGCAGGGCTGGACGGGCACCCGTCTCGTCGGCACGTGAGAGACCGATGATCGCGTCACGCCCCAGGCTCTGGTGGTGCCGCGACATGCGGTGGAACAGCACCAGGGACAGGAGGAACAGCACCCAGCCCGCCAGGGAGAGACCCATACCAGCCATGCGGGGAGCGACACCTCCGCGACCCGGCCGAGCAGAGCGGTCGTGGGCAGGCAGGCGACGAACTCGCGGATCCGGCGGCGCTCGTCATCAAGAAGGCCCGGCATGCGTACCATCTTGCCGTT
>CALLVV010000030.1 GCA_938012815.1 uncultured Propionibacteriaceae bacterium | reverse complement strand
CAGGCGTTACCGTCGCTCGCTATGAGGGGCGGCACCGAGTGGGGGAGGCCGATGTGATCATCGAAGACCTGCCCGGCACCTATTCCCTCGAGGCCATCAGTCCCGACGAGGAAGTGGTTTCCCAGGTGCTCGGCGACGGGGTCTCCGTCGGTTCCCCGATCACTGGGCAGATCGTGCTTCTCGATGCCACGTCGCTGCGGCGTTCTCTCACTTTGCTTTCCCACGTGCAGCAGGTCGCGCGACCGACGCTGGTCGTGCTGACCTTCACCGATGAACTGGCGCGGCGCGGCGGCTCCGTCGACATCAAAGCGCTCTCACGGGCCCTCGGGGTGCGGGTGATCCCGATCGTCGCGGGTGATCGGGCGGGGGTGGAGGAGCTCTCCGAGGCGCTGAGCGAGGTCGACTCGTGGCCCGCTCCGATCGTCGCTCCGCCCATCGGTCAGAGCGACATCTTCAGCTGGTCCGCATCCGTCCTGGAGGCGGCGCACTACCGGGCGGCCGACACCGACCGCCGCAGCCACGGCATCGACAGGGTGCTGCTGCACCCGCTGTGGGGGACGTTGATTTTCTTCGCGACGATGTACGCGTTCTTCCAGATCATCTTTACCGTTGCTGCTCCCATCAACGATGCCTTCGAGGGTTTCTTCGTGTGGCTGGGTGGGCTCGCCAAGGACATGATCCCGATCGACTGGCTCGCCTCGCTGGTCGGTGATGGCATCTTCGCCGGTGTTGGCGCGGTGGTGGCGTTCATTCCGCAGATCGCGTTGCTGTTCCTGATGATCGCCATCATGGAAGGCAGTGGATATCTCGCGCGGGCCGCGTTCCTGATGGATCGGGTGATGGGGATGGCCGGTCTGGAGGGGCGTGCGTTCGTTGCTTTGTTGAGCTCGGTGGCCTGCGCGATCCCGGGGATCATGGCCACCCGGACCCTGCCGTCGGCCAAGGACCGGATCGCCACCATGATGGGTGCGCCGTTGATGACCTGCTCCGCACGCCTGCCGGTCTACACGTTGCTGATCGCGATGGTCGTGCCCGGTGATCTGTTCTGGGGTCCGTTCCAGGCGCAGGGCACCATCATGTTCGGCCTGTACCTGCTCGGGTCGGTCTCCGCGATGATCGCCGCCTGGGTGTTCAAACGTGTCACGGGACGCAGCGGAACCGTGATGCCGTTCTACATGGAGATGCCGTCCTACCGGCTGCCCAGCGCCCGCTCCGTCATCATCGCCGTGTGGGATGCGTGCAAGGCGTTCCTGCGGAAGGTGGCAGGGATCATCATGGTGGTCACCATCGTGCTGTGGGGGCTGCTGAACTTCCCCGCCCCGAGCGAGGACGCGATGACTGCTGCCGGGGTGGATGTCGGCGATGAGGCGGCCGTGACGGCCTACACCCTCGACAATTCCTATGCCGCTGCCATCGGCCGGGCGGTCTCGCCGGTCTTCGATCCGCTCGGTTTCGACTGGCGCATCAACATCGGTGTCCTCAGCTCCCTGGCGGCCCGCGAGACCGTCGTCTCGACGCTGGGTCAGGTGGCATCCGCGGAGGACCCGGAGGATCCGGGCGAGTCGTTGGAGGGAATGACGCATTCGGACGGCCCGCATGCCGGTGAGCCGGTGTTCACGCCGAGCACGATTGCGGCGCTGTTGGTGTTCTTCGTCTACGCGTTGCAGTGCGCCTCCACCCTGGGCGTGATGAGACGCGAAACGGGCACGTGGCGATGGTCGATCATCGCGTTCGTCTACATGGGTGGACTCGCGTGGGTGATGGCGTTCGCGGCGAAACTCATCGTGGGGGCGATCGCGACATGACCGGAAGGTTGCCGATTCATCCCGAGGCCGTTCCCGGTGACCCGCAGGCCGTCCGGTGGGTGGTTCCCACCGGCGGCGTGCCCGTCGGGGAGGTGCGTGGCGCACCCGGCAGTCTCGGGTCGATGCTGGAATACGGGGTGATCTCCAGGGCCATGGTGGAGGCCGACGGCGTGTGGACGTGGCTGGCCTCCGACCAGGCGTGGAGCAGGGTCGGGTCCAAGGTCCGCGACGCCATCGTCGCCTCCCTCGCCGAGGAGGAGGGCTGGGATGTCGAGCCCGGCTCAGCCGACCTGCTGGGCTACATCTCCCGTGACGTCGTGGAGCACCAGCTGGCGGCCTACATCGCCAGCCACGGCGGGCAGATCCAGGTGGCCGACAACGACGCCAAGACGGTGGAGGTCGACTTCGGCGGGGCATGCCAGGACTGCCCTGCCGCCGGCCAGACCCTCCACCAGCGCATCGAGACCACCATCCGGGCCCGCTACCCGCAGCTGAAAACCGTCAAACGGGTGGGCGACACAGGTAAGAAGAAGCGGGGCATCACCTGGCTGAATCTCCCGGGCCACAACTGCTGAAGTCGCGTGCCCCTGCCAATCGGCAGGGGCGCTCCGGGATAGCGTAGTTACTACACTTCATGTGGGACATGACTGTTCATCCAGGGGGAGGTGAATGCCGCGATGAATTCTTCAAACAGGTACTTGCGATATCGAGGAATCAGGGGCTACTTTGGCGGTTATAGTGCCCTTGCATTTGGGGTTTCTGCAGTTCTCCTAGAGCTTTACTTCAGAGGGTTTGGTCTGGTCGGCGGAGAGTGTCGTTTAGAAAGCGATTTTAGCAAGCTGCTTTTGCCGCAGATACTGTGTGGACTTCGTGAAACGCCTTGGGCGAATTTCAGTGACACACTTTTGGTGTTGACCTTTCTTGCTGCCGCCGCCATAGGGGTCTTTGTCGCCGGCGGGAACAGTCCGAATGTAGAAAATGATAATTCTGTGCGCGGACACGCCTCGGGGGTGTCCAGGGTCGATCTGGCTGACGAGGCGGTCGAATACTGCGCATTTTTCGTTGCTGTTTATTTGTGGAGAACGCTGATACTGACTTCTGCAAAAATACTTGTGGCAGTTTTCTTGTCGAGAGAGTCGGTGCGCGAGGAAGCCCCTGATCTGATAATTTTTGGCGCCTTGGGGATCGGAATCCTGGGGTGCGGGTGGATTAATAAGGCGCTGATCCCTAAAGTTCATGTGATCCGTCTCGGCCTCGAGGGAATGGAGCGCAGAAAGTGGCGTCTGGCGCTGCTGGAGGCCGAGCTCAAAAGGTCCTTTGAGCTTGATTGCGGTGTCGGCAAGCATGTAGTTCCATTGTCGGGAAAACATCCTCATTGCGTGTGGATTATTAGATGGCTTCCGGTAGTGCGGGTGTCGCTGGCTGTAGTTGTTTTTAAAGCATTCCTTTGGATGTCGACGGGATATCGTGAGAATCAGCTTGAAGAAATACTGTTCTGGAGGCTGGCCATGATCCCAGTTACCCTCGTGGTCTTTTCCGAACTTGTGTCGGTTTCCACGGATAAAAGTTACCATGTTGACAGGTGTCTTAAATGTTTTGTTGAGGGTTCGCGAGCTCCTTCGTGGGGGCTTCTTG
Source organism: uncultured Propionibacteriaceae bacterium (assembly GCA_938012815.1). GTDB lineage: Bacteria > Actinomycetota > Actinomycetes > Propionibacteriales > Propionibacteriaceae > Arachnia. The sequence goes on along the minus strand of CALLVV010000030.1, from coordinate 7,413 downwards.
TTTTTGGCAACGGGCTTCGCGTCGGAACGTTTATTCTCGGCGGATCCGTATCTTGTTTGATCATGTTGTTCGACGATCATAAATTCCTGTTTCTGGGGGCCCTGTGTTTGGCCTTTGTGAGCTGGCATGTGGCGGTTTCTCTCGTGGCCACCATGCTGGGAATGCACAGGAAGGAAGGGCTTTGGGATGCAAGCTGGTGGATTGAGTTGAAGGAATGGAAGGAGAGAGACTTGGGGTGCGTGTCTCCTGAGCAGGCGCGATGTGCTCTGGTGCTTCAGGATTACATGCGTGCAGAAACGGGAGGGCGTTTCAAGTGGCTGCGATCTCCTATCGCATGGGTGAGAAAATCTCAGGGTCCTGCCGGAAAATCGATTGAATCTATGAAAAACCGAATTGAAAAATCTTGTGCGCTGCTTGCGGACGCCATTGAGGACATGGGTGGCAGAAAATCCCCAACCCAATGAGGTTTATTCATGGGGTGTAGGCGAAGATGAGTCCGGTGACGGCTTGTATTGGTGGTTCGGGTCAAGGATCTTCCATGCTGGGCACCCAGGCTTGGAGGACTTCGGCGATCAAGGGAGTGTAGACCGTAATCACTCTCGAGAGGGTCTGTCAGGGAAATGGTGTAAGTGGTTCCATCGCCCGTGAGGGCAGGAGGAGTCATGATGACCGAGACAACAACGAGTAGTGAGCTGGCCGTGGGGTCGGCCAGACTGGGGCATGTGAACCCATCATCATCACCGCCGTCGGCGGAGGAGTCGGCTGAGCTGGAGGTGGCTCAGCGTGAGGCGATCGCGTGGATGGTGCGTCAGGCCAAGGATGCTGGTGTCGCTCTGACCGGTCCCGGTGGTTTGTTGAAGGCGTTGACCGCTCAGATCGTTGAGGCCGCTCTCGACGAAGAGCTGGATGAGCATCTTGGCTACGACAAGCACGACCCGGTCGGCCGCGGCAGCGGTAATTCCCGCAATGGCACGAGGTCGAAGACGGTTGTTACTGACAACGTCGGTGCGATCAAGATCCAGGTGCCCCGGGACCGTAACGGAACGTTTGAGCCGCAGCTGGTCAAGAAGCGGCAACGTCGGTTGTCGGACATGGATGCCATGGTGCTGAGCCTGTTCGCGAAAGGGCTGACGACCGGGGAGATCGCCGCCCACTTCGCCGAGGTTTACGGCACGAGTGTGTCAAAGGACACGATCAGCCGGATCACCGACCGGGTTGTCGACGAGATGACCACGTGGATGAGTCGGCCTTTGGAGTCCATCTACGCGGCGATCTTTATCGATGCGATCGTGATCAAAGTCAGGGATGGGCAGGTCCGTAACCAGCCGTTCTACGCCGCGATCGGGGTCGACCTTGAGGGTCACAAGGACATTGTGGGGATCTGGCCCGGCCAGGGGGACGGGGAGTCGGCGAAGTTCTGGTTCGCGTGCCTGACCGAGTTGAAGAACCGCGGTGTCAAGGATGTGTTCTTCATGGTCTGCGACGGGCTCAAGGGACTACCCGACTCCATCGGGTCGGTGTTCCCGGCCGCGAAGATCCAGACCTGTTTGATCCACCTGCTGCGCAACAGTTTCCGCTACGCCTCGAAGAAGCACTGGTCCCAGATCGCGGCCGACTTAAAGCCCGTCTACGAAGCCCCCGCCCCGGAGGCTGCTGAGCGGGCGTTCGAACAGTTCATCGAGAAGTGGGGCAAGGCCTATCCGGCGATGATCCGGCTCTGGCTGGGTGCCTGGACCGAGTTCGTGCCCTTCTTGGACTACGACGTCGAGATCCGCAAGGTCTTGTGTTCCACGAATGTGATCGAGTCACTCAACGCCAGGTTCCGCAGAGCGGTCCGTGCCCGCGGGCACTTCCCGAACGAGCAAGCCGCGTTGAAGACCCTGTATCTGACCGTGAGATCATTGGATCCCAAGGGCACCGGCCAGGCCCGGTGGGGCATGCGCTGGAAGCCCGCCCTGAACGCGTTCGCCACGACCTTCGCTGACCGCATGCCCGCAGCCAGCACCCACCAATAGAAACCGCCAGTTACACCATTAATCGGACAGACCCTGACCTCGAGGTCGGTGTATCTGTGTGCCCTGCCGGCCACCCACAATTTCGCGGTGAGTTCCCCCGGCTGGCTGGGAATCATGGACGTGGGTGGGACCATCGTCATGGCTCCGGACCCGTCTGCTCGTCGGGTTCTCCCGCTCATCGCTGACCATCGCGTGACGATCACGGGAATCGTCCCCCCAGTGGCCATGCTCTGGCTGGAGGCTCTGGAGTTGAACACGCACGACCTGTCCTCCTTGGAGGTCATCCAGGTCGGCGGGGCCAAGCTGTCAGAGGAAGTGGCCAGAAGAATCACCCCCTCCTTCAACTGCCGACTGCAACAGGTTTTCGGCATGGCTGAGGGGTTGGTCAACTACACGCGGTTCAGCGACTCCGACGAATTGGTTGTCACTACCCAGGGGAGGCCAATCAGTCCGGATGACGAGATCCTGATCGTCGATGACAACGATGTTCCCGTCCCGCCCGGGGAGTCAGGACATCTGTTGACCCGTGGCCCCTACACGATCCGCGGCTATCTGGCCTCCCCCGAACACAATGCCAAGGCCTTCACCCGGGAGGGGTTCTACCGGACCGGGGACATCGTGCGGATGGTTGGGCCCAACCTGCAGGTGACAGGACGTTCCAAGGACCAGATCAATCGGGGCGGGGAGAAGATCGCTCCCGAGGAGGTGGAGAATCTGTTGCTTTCCCACCCGAGCATTCTTGAGGTCTGCGTCGTGGGGATCCCTGATCAACTTCTGGGAGAGCGGATCAAGGCGCATGTCGTCCTGAAGGAGGGGCACGACGTCGATGTCCGGGAGCTCAGAAGGCACCTCTTGGACAAGGGCATCGCGTCCTTCAAGATGCCGGACATCTTTCAGTTCAACAACGAACTACCACGTACCGCGATCGGCAAGACGGCGAGCATGAAGTTGCGCCAAGAGGAGGTTTCAACGAGCGTGGAACAACGCTGAGGGCGTTGTTCACGGGGCTCGGGCGGCTGCTCTTTTCGGTGTCGGCGTCGCCCTCCTCGCTGTTGCTCACACCGGGGCCGAGGCCTGCGGAGGAGCCGTGTCGAGCCCCCTGGGGATTCCCGCTCAACTGGAGTTCCAGCACCGAGCGCCAGGGGTCTCGACACGCACGGCGCGCTGACGCGCGTCGTCCGGCTCGACCAGCGGAGAGGAAGGTCGTGAATGACACCTTGAAGAGAGCGGACGAGCCGACCACATCATCATCCGATTTCGTTCGTGATCTCCTGGGCACGGGCGTGGCGCGCACCCCATGGGAACAACAAGGAGATGGCCACCCCGAGAAGACACACACCGGCAAAGGTGACGAAGACCGAGCCGGCTCCCCCCTGCAGACCACTCCCTCGCGGGATGTGGGCCAACAGCCAAGAGCCGATCAACGGCGCGGTGATGGCACCGAGACGTCCCACCCCCAGGGTGCGCCCCAGACGCGCTGCCCGACTCTGCGCGGGAACAATCTCGGCTACGAGGGCATTGACGAGGTTCTGTGTCGTCGGGGCAACCATGCCGAGCACAGTGACGAGCACCATCAGCCCTGCCCCCGAGACCAACCCGCTGGGTATGAGGATCAGCATCGCAGCACAGATGAGTCCTGCGCAGCCCAAGGTTCTCAGGGATCCGAGTCGCGTCGCCACGAATCCAGTGGACAGGGAGCCGATGACACCACCTGCGTTCAGCACGAGCGCCAACTGCAGGGCACCTTCAAGGGGTACCCGGAGTTCGGTCATCAGTTGAGGAAGCCAAGTCACAAGGCCGTAGAAGGTGAGGAGGAAGCAGAACGTGGCCAGGCATCCAACAGCAACGACAAACCGAAAGGGGGAGGGACAAGTCGACCCTGCCTCGGTGTCGCAGCTCCATCACCGTGGGCGGTGACCCGCTCAGCGAACATTGAGACGAAGGGGAGCAGAAGCACACCAAGCAACGCCCCCACACCGAACAGGCCACGCCACCCCAACGTCCCTGCCCCGAGATAAGTGAACGAGCTGGCCACGATCCCGCCCAAGGGGATACCTGCCATCACGGCCGAAATGGCAAACGGGCCCGACCGCGAAGTGGCACTCTGCCGCGTCATGGCCATGCAGGCGGGCATGACGGCACCCAGTCCCCAGCCCGCCAGGAGGCGCAGGAAGCCAAGTGCCCAAGGCTGATGGGCCAGTGCGGCTCCGGCCATGGCCAACGAGAAGCACCCGATCCCGAGCATGAGCATGTTTCTGACCCCGAGACGTCGCACCAGAAGGCCCACGCTGAGGCCTCCCAGCAACATGCCGACGAATACGGCTGAACCGACCACACCTGCCGCCCCCACGCTGAGCCCCAGCCCTGCATCCTTGAGCATGATCGGGAGGGTGTTGCCATAGATCACAAGGTCGTACCCCTCGACGATCATGACGGTTGCAGCCATCGCCACTGTGCCCCAGTCGACTTCTCGACCTTTGGAATCCATGACAAACCCTCCTCGAGAGCACCGAAAAAACAGCAGATTGACGATCAGGATTTAGGTTAGCCTAACCTGCCACCTGCTTCACTCGCCCGCACTCACCCCGAGTCGGCCGTACCGGTCGCCCTGGGCGCGGATCCGGTCGAGTTCGACGAGATCCTCCGCGCTGAGCCGGAGCTCCAGCGCCGCGAGGTTCTCCTTGAGGTGGCGGCGGCGTTTGGTACCGGGGATCGGGACGACGTCGTCGCCTCGGGCGAGCACCCAGGCCAGGGCGACCTGCCCGAGGGTGGCGTCGTGGCGGGCCGCGACCTGCCCGATGATGTCCAGGGTTCGGAGGTTCGTGGCGAGGTTCTCCTTGCGCCAGCGCGGCAGGATGCGGCGGTAGTCGAGGAGGGAAAGATTGGTCGTCGCCGCGGGCGACCCGGTCAGCATGCCCCGGCCGAGCGGTGAGTAGGTGACGATCCCGACCCCGAGCTCCCGCGCAACCGGCAGCACGTCGTCCTCGAGGGTGCGGGAGAACAGCGACCACTCCATCTGGACGGCTGCGACGGGGTGCACGGCGTGGGCGCGACGGAGCTGACTCCCCGTGACCTCGCTGAGCCCGATGGCACGCACCTTGCCCGCATGCACGCCGTCGGCCAGCGCACCGACGCTGTCCTCGAGGGGCACCTTCGGGTCGACCCGGTGCAGGTAGTACAGGTCGACCCGGTCGGTGCGCAGCCGTTTCAGTGACGCGTCGAGTCCCTTGCGGATGGACTCGGGGCGGCCGTCGAGCCCGACTGGCAGGCCGCCGAAGCGGGTCCGGATGCCGGACTTCGTGGCGAGGACGATGTCATCGCGGAACGGTTCCAGCAGAGGGCCAATGAATGCCTCGTTCCGGCCACCGCCATACATCTGGGCGGTGTCGAACAGGGTGACGCCCGCGTCGACGGCGGCCTGCACCGTCGCTGCCGCCTCGGCCTTGTCGACGGGCCCGTAGGACATGGTCATGCCCATGCAGCCGAGCCCGATGGGGAAGGTCTCGATGCCTCCGATGATTCGTCTCACTGCGTTATCCTCTCAATGCGAGTAATGACTCGCACCAACATACGAGCTTTTGCTCGCATTCACAAGGAGGAGCTGTGGCGACCCAACGTTCAGCCCGCGGCCTGGCCCGGATGGCCGCCATCGTCGAGGCCGCCGTCGTCGTGTTCGCCCGCGACGGAGTGGACCGGGCGACGACGAACGCCATCGCGGCCGAGGCGGGCATCTCCCCCGGCTCGCTGTACCAGTACTTCACCGACCGCACCGACATCCTGCGGGCCGTCGTCCACGACTACCTCACCCGCCTCAGCGAGGTCTACCAAGGGGTGTGGCCCACGATCAGCGCGGCCACTCCGCGTCGGGATCTGATCTCGACCCTCCTCCACCCACTGGCCGAGTTCAAGCGTGCCAACGCCACCTTCACCCTCATCTACGCACACCCGAATCTGCCGGCGTCGCTGCGCCAGGAGGTCGACGGCGTGAATCAGGCCTTCGCGGCCCGCCTCGTCACCCTCCTGGCCGAACGCAACCCCGACCTGCCAAGGGACGACCTCGAGCTTGCCGCCCGCCAGGCCAGCGCCGTCTTCCGCGGCAGCCTGCCGCTGCTCGGCACCGTCACGGGCGACGAGCACCGCGACACGCAGGAACTCTGCACGGTCATCGACGCCTATCTGGCCAGCCGGGGAATCGACTGAGCACTCACCATCCGCTTGGGAGCCCCGATCGCCCTCGGCCTCAAGCCCCGTGATGCGCCTCGAACCAAGGGCGGCGTGAACCCATCCCGGGTCCACGCCGCCGTCCCCTACAGGAGGGAAGAGGTCATCCGTCGATCGACGGCACGTCGACCCAGCTGCCCGAGGCCGCCGAGGCAGCGATGGCATCCTCGATCAGCGCGATCTGATAACCGTCAGCGAAATTCGGACTCACCGTGCCGCCCTCCACAATCGCCTTGATGAAGTCGTGCACCTCGATGATCTTCGTTTCCCCGTACCCGATTCCCAGGGCCGGGATCGGCCACAGGGCATCGCCGTAGGGGTGCGCCGGTCCGGTGTACACCGTGCGGAAGCCACGCCGATCCGAACCATCGCTGGCGAAGCACACCTGGAGTTCGTCGCGTCGCTCATAGTTGAAGTGGATGGAGCCCTCCGTCCCATGGATCTCGAGCGTGATGAAGTTGTTCCGGCCATACGCATTGCGAGTGGCCTCCACCGAACCGACGGCGCCGTCCGCGAACTTCAGCATCGTCATCACCTCATCGTCGACATCCACCTCAGCACGAGGTCCACCGCTGTTCTTGCTCGTCCCGAGAAGATCAGCGCCTTCGGCCTGGACCGGCCGATCCGCGATCCAGGTGTTCATGATCGCGTTGACGGAGGCAACCTCGCCCACCAGATACCGCGCCATGTCGATCGCATGGGTGGCGATGTCCCCCAAGGCGCCGGAGCCTGCGATGGACTTCTGGAAGCGCCACGAAAGCGGCGAGTCGGGGTCAGCGCTCCAGTCCTGGAGGTAGGTCCCACGGAAACTGAGGATTCGGCCAATGGCCCCCTCCTCGATGTACTTCTTGGCCAACGCCACCGCCGGGGTGCGTCGATAGTTGAAGGCCACCATGTGCACGATTCCCGCGCCCTTGGCCGCTTCGTACATCGCCTTGGCCTCCTGGGAGGTCCGCGCCAAGGGTTTCTCACAGATGATGTGCTTGCCCGCCTGAGCAGCCGCGTTGGCCGCCTCCGCGTGCAGATTGTTCGGAGTCGCGATGTCCACGACGTGAACGTCAGGATCCTCGACGATGACCGATTCTACTTCCTGCTGCTGTGTGCCCAGCGGTTACTGCGAGCGCTGCGACCTTCTGCTGGGCCTGCCCGGGCTTCACGTGGTCGGTGTCCAGCGCGA
>CALLVV010000029.1 GCA_938012815.1 uncultured Propionibacteriaceae bacterium | reverse complement strand
TCGCGGGACCTGCTGCACGTGGGAAAGCAGGTTGAGGGAACGTCGCAGCGACGTGGCGTCGAGGAGCACGATCTGCCCGCTGATTGGGGAACCAACGGAAATCCCATCGCCAAGCACCCGGGAAACCACCTCCTCGTCGGGGCTGATGGCCTCGAGGGAATAGGCGCCGGGCAGGTCCTCGATGATCACGTCGGCATCCCCCACCCGGTGCCGCCCCTCGTATCGAGCGACGGTGACCCCCGGGTAGTTGCCGGTCTTGGCGCGCAACCCGGTCAGTGCGTTGAACAGCGTCGTCTTGCCACAGTTCGGGCTGCCCACCAGCACGAAGCGCAGGATGCGGTGGGCCCTGGCTGCGGAAGCGATCCCTGAACCGTGTTCGTGGTGGCTCATGACATCACCCTCCGAGGTTCGATATCGGCAGTCATCGTCATTGGCGAAGTTGTGTTCGCCCTTTCGAACCTAGCGTCGCGACACCCTGTCATCAGGATTTCAGCCATCCAAACCGCGATCCGCCTCGTCGGCTTTTTGACCGATGGATTCCATGGTTTTCACGAACCAGGCCCGTCACATGGGGCCTCACCGCATCCCGCGGAGCCCACGAGCTCTAGACTCGGTGCATGATCGTGACTCTTCCGGATCAACAACTCCTCGAAGCCCTCACCTCACACACCCCGGTGGGCCAGCTCGGCGTCGAGCTGCGCATCTGGGACTGGAACTCCCCCATCCGCGACGTGCTCGGCGACGAGGCCGACGACGTGGTGGCCACCGTCCTGCCGTACTTCCGCCCCGCCCCGGCGTGGAGGTCGCTGGCGGATCTGCCGAAGCTGCGTCTGTTGCAGGCGCAGTCGGCGGGCTACGACAACCTCCTCCGCATCACCCCCGACGGTGTCGCCCTCGCCAACGCGCGTGGGGTGCACGAGGCCTCCACCTCGGAGTTGGCCGTCGGTTTGATGCTCGCGGCGCAGCGGGAACTGCCCCGCTGGGCGCGTGAACGTCGCTGGCAGGCCGCCTCCACCCGCGCGCTCGCGGACTCGCGGGTGCTCGTGGTCGGGACGGGAGCCATCGGCGAGGCCATCCGGTCGCGGCTGGCTCCCTTCGAGACCAAGATCACGCGGGTCGCCACCACTGCCCGCGACGACGAGCACGGCCACATCCACGGCATCGACGAGCTGTCCGAGCTGCTGCCAAACACCGACATCCTGGTGCTGATCGTGCCGCTCACCGACTCCACTCGCGGCCTGATCGGCGCGAAGGAGCTGGCGCTGCTGCCCGACGGCGCCCTGGTGGTCAACGTGGCGCGCGGCCCCGTCGTCGACACCGATGCCATCACCGCCGAGGTGGTCGTGGGCCGGCTGCGGATGGCCTCCGACGTGTTCGACCCGGAGCCCTTCCCCGACGACCATCCGCTGTGGCAGGCCGACGGGGCCTTCATCAGCCCCCACATCGGCGGCAACACCACCGCGATGCTGCCCCGGATCGTCGCCCTGCTGGCGGACCAGCTGCCGCGCCTGGCCGACGGCCGGGAGCTCAAGTTCGTCGTGAAATCATGAGCGACCCCCTCGTCGAGGCCTATCCGCCTTTCGGACTGCGCATCACCCACGACGACATGACGCTGCGGGTGTTCCGCGATGCCGACATGCCCGAATACCTCGACCTGCTGAGCGCCCCGATCTTCGCCGAGGAGAACGTGGACTGGTTCTTCCCGTGGTGCGAGGCACCGGTTCCCGAGCGGCGCCGCAACGCCATCCAGGCGCACTGGGGGTGGCGTTCCGGATTCCGTCCGGAGGCCTGGACGTTGGCGTTCGGGGTCTACGTCGGTGGTGTGCTGGTCGGCTGCCAGGACCTCTTCGCCGAGGAGTTCGCCAAACGCAGGGTGGTGCACTCGGGTTCCTGGCTGGCGCTGGAACACCAGGGCAAGGGCTGGGGTGCGCGGATGCGCAAACTGCTGCTGCACTTCGCCTTCGATCACCTGGGGGCGCAGCGGGCCGAGTCGGAGGCGGTGACAGGCAACGAATCGTCGCTCGGGGTCTCCCGCAGCGCGGGCTACGAACCGAACGGCACCGGGGTCGAGATCTTCGGAAAACGGGTGGTGGGGATGCATCGCGTCGCGCTCACCCCCGACCGGTTCCGTCGTCTTGACGGCGAGGTCGTGGTGGAGGGGTTCACCGACGAACTGCGCGCCATGATGGGCGCGGGGTAGAACACAATCACCCGGCGCCGCTCCACGGGTTGATGAGCTTGATCCCGAGACCCTCGAAGTCGCGGGTGTTCCGGGTTGCAAGGATGAAACCGCGCGCTGAGCAGATGGCCGCTATCAGCGAGTCGAGCACCGGAATGCACCGCCCCTCGCCGCGACATCTCGCCTGCAATTCAGCCCAGGCCTCCGCAGCCGCCTCGTCGAAGACCAACACCCGACCGGCGAATCGTGGAAGAACCACGGTGTCCAGCGCAGCCACGAGCCGGTTCCGGCGCCGCCCGGGAGGCAGCAGCGCCGCCCCGAGCCGCAACTCAGCGACGCTGAGAGCGGTGATGAACAACGTCTCGGCATGCTGATGATCAAGCCAGTCGACAACTGCTGCTTCAGGTCGTGGACGAAGTGGCTCCGAGAGCACATTCGTGTCGACGACGATCACGTCAGATCCACGGGCTCGTAGGGCGTGGAGTCGCGGGTGATGTCAAGATCAACCCCACCAACATCGCGCCCGATCTCACGCAGCAGGGTTCCAAGCCGCACCTGGTCCGGTTCGGTCACGGCATCGTTCAGGATGGCCCGGATCTCCGCCTCGGTGCTGCGGCCGTTGCGGGCGGCCCGCACCTTCAAGGCGCGATGAGTCGCGTCAGGCAGATTCCTGATGGTGACGGCGGCCATATTCCCTCCTGATATCTATTCGCAACAATGATATCAGTCGCCGAAGTGCGCGAGTTCGGATCAACCAGCTTGAAGAAGAGCGGGTTCGATACGTCCACTCCTTGTACAAGCGTTCAGTTTATTATACGCTTGTATCATGACTGATGATCTGACAGCCCGGGCACGACTCCGTGACGCCACCATCGCGCTCATCGCGGCGGGTGAGAAACCCACGGCTCGCTCCGTCGCGGCGAGGGCGGAGGTGTCCATCGGGTTGATCCGGCATCACTTCGGCACCATGGACGGCCTGCTGCTGACCTGCGACGAGCACGTCGCCACGCTGATCCGCAACGCCAAGAACGACGCCATCCGCGGGCCGATGCCCAACGTGCTGGAAACCCTGCGGGAAACCGGACAGGACAACATCCTCGGCTACCTGGCCCACCGCCTCACCGAGTCCAGCACCGCCATCGACGCCCTCGTCGACCAGCTCGCCGACGACGCCGCCGGCTACATCCGCCGCGCCATCGACGCAGGTTTGCTGACCCCCATCCCCGACGTTCCCGCCGCGGCGCGGATGCTGACCATCTACTCGCTGGGTTCGCTGGTGCTGGGCCGCCACCTGAAACGCCTCCTCGACGTCGACATCACCGCCGAGGACATCGCGGCCGAACCGGGAGTCACGGATTACGTGCAGGTGCAACTCACGCTGTTTGCGAGCCTGTTCACCCCGCACCTGCTGGAGCAGATGCAACCCCAGCTGGAGGAGAAGACAGAAGGAAAGGAGAAAGAGCAATGAACGCCATCGAGGTGAAGGAGCTCCGGAAGAAGTACGGCTCCTTCGAGGCGTTGAAGGGCATCGACCTGAAGGTCCGCACCGGGGAGATCTTTGGTTTCCTCGGCCCCAACGGCGCGGGCAAGTCCACCACCATCCGCATCCTCCTGGACGAGATCCGCGCCACCGGCGGCACCGCCCGGCTGCTCGGCCTCGACTCCCGCCGCGACACCGCAGCGATCCACCGCCGGCTCGGCTACCTGCCCAGCGACCTGGCCCTGTACCCCGGGATGACCGGTGCGCAGACGCTGCGGTTCTTCGCCCGGCTGCGTGGCGGCGTCGACTGGAATCACGTCGACGAGCTGCAGCAGCGATTCGACGCGAACCTCGACAAGCGCGTCGGGGAGCTGTCCACGGGGAACCGGCAGAAGGTGGGGCTGATCGCCGCGTTGATGCACAAACCCGAACTGATCATCATGGACGAGCCCAACGCAGGCCTCGATCCGCTCGTGCAGCACGAGTTCCACCAGGTGCTGCGGGAGACCGTCGCGGAGGGCCGCACCGTGTTCCTGTCCTCCCACACCCTCTCCGAGGTGCAGCAGGTGGCCGACCGGGTCGGCATCATCCGTGCGGGCCGCCTGGTGGCGGTGGAGAACGTCGCGGACCTGCGCTCGGTGCGGCGCGTCGATCTGCTCCTGGACCGCGACGCCGACCCGCGCGACTTCGTCCGCATCCCCGGAGCCCGCGACGTCACCGTGGACGGGCCGCGGGTGCGCATGGCCTTCGACGGGGAGCTCGGAACCCTGCTCGATTCGCTCGGCGACCGCCGTGTCGTCGACCTGACCGCCCACGACGCCGACCTGGAGGAGATCTTCCTCGCGTTCTACCAGGAGCAGTCATGACCACCCTCGCAGTGTTGGGACGCGGCCTGCTGCCGCGCTGGAAGGCCGTCTGCGTCATCGTCGCGTGCATCCTCGCCTTCCTGCTGATGGGGGTCGCGATGGTGCAGTCGATGGACACCAACATCTACGCATCCCTGCCGCCCGCGCTGCTGGCAATGGCCGGGATTCCCGCCGGCGCCTCGGCCCCGGTGATGTCCTACACGCAGATGCTCGGTTTCCTGGGCGCGATCGCGGTGGCGGGGTTCGCCGTCGCGGTGGGGGCGCAGCTGGTCGCGGGTGAGGAGAAGGACGGCACGCTGCCGCTGCTGCTCAGCCATCCCGTCTCCCGGTTCGGTGTCGGCGTGACGAAGGCCGCGGTGCTGGTGCTGGCGGTCGGTGCGACATCGCTGGGGCTGTGGGGTGCGGCCGCGCTGGCGAGTCTGCCCTTCGACCTCACGCTGGGGGATGCCCATCTCGGAGAGCTCTGCCTGGCGCTGGGCGCCAACGCCCTGGTGTGCGGGGGTGTTGCGTTCGCGGTCGGGGGTGCGACCGGGAGCCGCAGCCTGGCGCTGGGGACCGGTTCCGCGATCCTCGGGCTCGGTTGGTTGTTCGCCGGGTTGCTGCCCCAGTGGTCGGAAACCCAGGACCTGGCGCAGCTCATCCCGTGGTACTGGTACAGCAAACCGACGGTGCTGCTGAACGGCATCGACGGCGGCTACCTGGCGCTGATGCTCGGCGTCGCGGTGGTGCTGCTGGCCGTCGGGGTCGTCGGCCTGGTGGTCCGCGACCTGCGTCGAGCAGCGACGAGGACGCGCCCGGTCCGGCACGCCACAACTAGATGGACCGGTTCGGCGGCTGGCCGCGGACCCTCCCACTACCGTCTCCTGGTCTCCCGTCACGCCGGTCTGCTCCTGGTGCTGGGCGTGGTGATGTTCGCGGTGATGGGCCTGTTGATGGGTCCGTTGTACGCGCAGATGGCACCGCAGCTGGAGACGGCGTCGAAATCCTTGCCGCCCGAGCTCATGCAGGTCTGGGGTGCCACCGACATGGCCTCCCCCGCCGGGTTCTACTGGGGCGAGACGATGAGCCTGATGGCCCCCGCCGCCGTGATCCTGGCCGGCGCGGCGGTGGCATCGCGGCTGGGGTCGGACGAACGTTCGGGTCGACTCGGCGTGCTGCTGTCCACCCCCACCACCCGCACCCGGATGCTGGCCACAGTGATGGCCGCGCAGGCGACGCTCATCGCTCTGGTTGCGGGACTGACGGGGCTCGGGATCTGGGGCGGGATCCAGCTGGGTGGCCTGGACCTGGCGACGGAGAACGTCGCGGGCGCCACCGCGCACCTGCTGGCACTGGGCCTGTTCATCGGGGCGGCGGCACTGCTGGCGGCGGCCGCCCTGGGCACCCCGGCGGCAGCGACCTGGACCGCGACCGGGGTGGGGCTGGTCGGCTACGTCATCAACACCACCATGCCCATGAACCCCGACCTCGCCGACTGGGCCCGCATCTCCCCGTTCCACTGGTACGGGGCCGCCAGCCCCTTGGAGAACGGCGCCGACTGGGGGCACGTCGCGATCCTGCTGGCGGGGTCGGCGGTGCTGCTGGCAGCATCCTTCCCGCTGTTCACCAGACGCGACCTGCGGGTGTGAACCCGGCTCTCAGTCCTCGGTCTGTTTGGCCCAGAGGTTGACCCCGGACTCGACGGCGTGCTGGTCGATGGCGGCCAGTTCGTCGTCGGTGAAGACCATGTTCTCCAGGGCTCCCAGGTTGGATTCGAGCTGCCGCAGCGACGACACCCCGATGAGCGTCGACGTGATCCGCGGGTCGCGCAGCACCCAGGCGAGTGCCAGTTGCGCCAGCGACTGCCCCCGGTCGCGGGCGATCTCATTGAGGGCACGAACCCGACCGAGAGTTTCGTCGGTGAGCTGGTCGCGGCTCAGCGACCCGTCGCGCGCTGCCCGGGAGTCGTCGGGGATTCCGTTGAGGTAGCGGTCGGTGAGCAGTCCCTGCGCCAGGGCGGTGAAGGCGATGATGCCCATGCCCTCGCTCTCGCAGGCGTCGACGAGCCCACCGGTCTCGATCCAGCGGTTGAGCATGTTGTAGCTGGGCTGGTGTATCAGCAGCGGGGTGCCGAGCTCCCGGGCGATGCGGGCAGCCTCCCGGGTCCTGGCAGCCGAGTACGACGAGATGCCGACGTACAGCGCCCGGCCGGAACGCACCGCCTGGTCGAGGGCCATCATGGTCTCCTCGATTGGCGTGTCGGGGTCGAAACGGTGCGAATAGAAGATGTCGACGTAATCGAGGCCCATGCGCTCCAGCGACTGGTCGAGGGAGGCAAGCACGTACTTGCGCGACCCGCCGCCCTGCCCGTAGGGGCCCGGCCACATGTCCCAGCCGGCCTTGGTGGAGATGATCAACTCGTCGCGGAACGGCGCGAGATCCTGCCGGAAGATGGTTCCGAAGTTGATCTCCGCCTGCCCGTAGGGCGGGCCGTAGTTGTTGGCCAGGTCGAAGTGGGTGATGCCGGCGTCGAAGGCGCGACGAATGATCGTCCGCTGCACACCGAGGGGGTTGTCGTCGCCGAAGTTCTGCCACAGCCCCAACGACATCGCCGGAAGCAGCAGCCCAGAGCGTCCGCAGCGACGGTAGGGCATGCGACCGTCGTAACGGCCGGAGTCGGGTGTGTAGGTGGGGTACATGACGCAATCCTGCCAGACCGTCGCAACACCCACTAGGCATCAAACGAGGAGCGCGCCGTCGAGGTCGTTGGATCGGAAGGTTTCGGTCAGGGCGTCGATGACGCGCTCCGCCGGCCAGGAGTCCGGCACCCTGATGAGAGTGCCGTTTCCCAAGCGTTCGACGGTCAAACCCTCCGCACAGGCGCGGACACCCCCGACCCGCTCATTGATCCACACCCGGTAGCCGAAGGGAAGTTCCCAGCCCTCAGGTTCCTGCTCCATGATGACATCAAGTTCCTGCCCCACGGCGAAGACGGGATCAAAAGCAGGAATCACCGCGCGAAGAGACGCTTCCCACAAGAATTCCGCCGACACGCGCGGCGGCTGATCAGAATCCGGGGACGGCAACCAGCCGAAATGCTGCGCCAGCTGTTCAACAAACACATCCGACGACTGGGAAAATTGTTGGTAGAAAGAGGAGCTATAAACAGATTCCGAGGTTTTCGACTGGCCCGCCGTCACGGTGAATAAGGTTTCCAGGAGATCATTCTCGGTCTTCAGAAGGAAATGATACCCCCCTTCGGGAGCGGGCTCCCCATCGTCCTTCCTCATGATCCTGTTTCCGATGAAACCGGCCAGTCCCGCCTCGGTTCCATCCCACTCCCCCTCTTCCTCTTGTATTGGCCTCCATCGTCCAACCGAGACCCGGGAGGAGAACTCCTCCATGAAACGGGAGGTTCGCCGCGCGATCTCCTCCGGCGTCTCATTGAGGCGACTCCAAGGCGCATACACGAAGACACCCTCAAGCTCATGAGTCACGACCGCTCCAATCCGATTCATCAAAGCTGTTTCAAAGTCTAGGCGTCTCGTACCCCGGCCAGGACACCATCCGCGAGCGGAGGGCTGCCCCCACCCGCAGGCATCATGGCGGGGTGGTGAAAAACAGCGAGTGGTTCTGGGCCAGCGAATACGGGCGCGACCGGTTGTTGCGCGATGAGCTGGAAGCCCAGGCAGGGGCCTTGGCCGCCAGCAGGGCACGCCAGCAGCGCGACACCTCGAAACTGCGTTCCGAGCTGCGCACCATGCAGGGCTCGCTGGAGGCCCGGCTCAACGCGCTCACCAACGCCTTCGTCGCCTTCGTGGAACTCGACGGGATCCGCAAACAGCTGGCGGCCTTCCCTCAGCACACCGAGGCGCGACGTTGCGCCTTCCAGGACCTCCAGGTGCTGCTCGACGGCGGTGTTCCCCCGCGGCGACCGGATGTCGACGGCTACTGGCTGCCCCCCGCGATGTCCGCACTGCGTCCCGACGGTTCCGTCGACCCGGAGCAGGCCGCGCTCGCCCGGCAACGCGACCCCCACGCGGCACCGGTCTTCCTCGCGGCCGCGCGGGCCGCATTCGGCGCGGGTGAGGCCGTGGCCGCGGAGCTGCCGAAGCTCCTGATCCCCGACGACCAGGGCACCTGGGCCGAGTGGCAGCTGCTGCTGTGGAGCGCCACGTTGCGCGGGGCCTTCGGCCCGGCGGCCCTGACGACGCTCACCGCAACCTTCCGCCCGCTGATCGCCAGCGCCGGCGACTGGCTGGAGTGGGCGAGATCCCAGGCCGGCACCAACGACGCCGCGGCGCTGGACTGGGTGACGTCACAGCTCGAGGAACTCGCCCCGCGGGGCACCCCCGAGCAGGAGACCGGCTGGACCGCCACCGGGACGGGCCGCCCCGACTTCGTGATCCGGGGTTCCGGACGCATCTGGGACGCATCGAACCGGCCGGAACCGGAACCCGAGGAAACCCCCGTGGTCGTGGAGGAGACCTCCCCAGAGGAGAATGCCTGGGAATCCACCCGGGCCATGCTCGTCCGGGTGATGCAGGTCCACATCCGTGGCGGCAGCGAGAGCGAACACGCGCTGCTGGCCCGCGCGGAACTCCTGGAGGAACAGTTCAACAATCCCCTCGGGGCCAGCAAGCTTCCCGACGAGGTACCGGAGAAACGCCACACGATCGTCGATGTCCTGCGGCAGACCGCCCTCGACGACCACGCCAGCAGACAGGACCGCCGCAGCCTGTGGTTGCTGATCGCCGAGATCTTCGTGCCGGTCGCGCGGGAATGGCAGACGGAACCGGAGCCGCGGATCCCGGAGAGGAAGGTGTCCGGTTATGACAGCCTCACCGTCGGCCCCCACGGCGTCCACGACCAGACCGCGATGCGGGCCCTGATGCGCCGCTACGACTCCCAGCAGCCCGCGGGCCTCATCCTTCGCGGCAGGGAAATCATGTGGGCGGGGGTCGCCTTGGCGGCTGCCTCCTTCGTGCTGCTCCTCACGGCACGCTCGGGCTGGTTCCTGCTTCTCGGCCTCGCGGGGATCCTCGCCGCGGTACTCGGCTACAAGATGAACGAGACCGCCGAGGAGCGGCGCAACACGGTGGAGGCCAACAAGAGCTCCCTGGCAAAGCGCGTCGAGGACGCCACCAGGACCACTGCCGACACATACGAGAAGGCCAAGGCCGGGCACGAGGAACGCCAGGAGTCGGCGTCCCGTTTCCTCACGGCGTTTCGCTCGTCCTCGTGAAGTCGAGTTCCCGGGCCCAGGCGCGGATCGTCGGCGGATCGACATGGTCGGCGGGTTTCTTCGCGAGGGCCCGGAACAGCAGCCGCTTGAAGAACCCGACCCTCTTGGGGGCGTAACGACCAGCGAAGGCGGCCTGTGCGCTGGCCTCGACCAGCCCCGATGCGGCCTTGTTGTGACCGAGCGCGATGTCCTGCTTGGCCGGATCGACGGCGGTGATCGAGAGGTTGAACAACGCGGCCCGCTCCACCTGGTCCCCGTGGCTGCGCAGCCACGTCAGCGATTCCGGCAGCCACGTCAACGCCTGGGTGGCGCTGCCCAGCACGAACCCGTCGAAACCAGCCGGGTCGGGGTCGTCGCGCAGGTCCGCCACCACGACGTCGAAACCCCTGGTGCGCAGTTCGTCGGCGATAATCCCGGCCACCTCGGCCGTGGAACCCGCGCGGGTCGCATATCCCACCAGTACTCGCTGCATGGCTCAAAGCTAGTGCCCAGCGGCAAATCCCGCTTCGGAGTAGGCTCGGGGCGGACAAGGAGGTTCTCATGGGCAATGCGAAACGCATCGGTGTTCTGACGGCAGGCGGCGACTCCCCCGGCCTGAACGCGGCCATCCGCGGGCTGGGCAAGGCGGCCATCAGCAGACACGGCATGGAATTGATCGGTTTCCGCGACGGCGTGCGCGGCCTGGCCGAGAACCGGTGCTTCCAGCTCGGCCCCGAGGCGCTGTCGGGGATCCTCACCATCGGCGGCACCATCCTCGGAACCAGCCGCGACAAGGTGCACCGCATGCGCATGGGCGGCGAGGTCGTCGACGCCATCCCCACCATCAAGGACGTCGTCGAGCAGGCCGACCTCGACTGCCTGGTGATGCTCGGCGGCGGAGGCACCGCGAAGAATGCACTACGCCTGGCTGAGGCGGGCATCCCGGTGGTGCACCTGCCCAAGACCATCGACCGTGACGTCGCCCACACCGACAACACCTTCGGTTTCTCCACGGCCCTGGAAATCGCCACCGACGCCATCGACCGGCTCCACTCCACCGCCCACAGCCACCACCGGGTGCTCCTGGCCGAAATCATGGGCCACAAGGCGGGCTGGCTGGCGCTGGGTGCGGGCATCGCGGGCGGCGCCGACGTCATCCTGATTCCCGAGATCCCGTACTCCGTCGACGCCATCGCCGAGACCATCCGGGCGCGCCAGGCACGCGGCACCAACTTCAGCGTGATCGCGGTGGCCGAAGGAGCCAACGACGTCGCGGCGGCGCAGGCCATCGCCGCCGCCGAGTCACTGAAGAAGGCCGCCGGGACCCCGCAGGAAAAGGCGGCCGCGAAGTCACACCTGGCTCGGGTCCTCGACGAACACCGCGAACACACCTTCCGGCTGGCCCGCGCCCTGGAGGACGCGACGGGCCTGGAGACCCGCGTCACCATCCTCGGCTACGTGCAGCGCGGCGGGACACCGTGCGCGGAGGACCGGCTGCTGGGGTCGCGGATCGGCACCGCCGCCGCCGACCTGATCGCCGACGGGGTCAGCGGAGTGATGGTCGCGAGCAAGGGCGACGGCACCGAACCCGTCGACCTGAAGAAGGTCGCGGGCAATCTGGCGCAGGTCCCGGCGGACCATCCGTGGATCCAGACCGCCCGCGACGTGGGAACGGGTCTCGGGGACTGAGCCTCAGTCGAAGATCGGACCGACGTCGCGGGAACGCTTCAGTTCGAAGAATCCCGGGTAGGCCGTGACCTTCACGAAACCGTCGAACAGCTCGCCGGCCGCCTCGCCCTTCGGGGCGGGCGAGATGACGGGACCGAACAGCGCCATGCCGTTGACGCGGATGACCGGGGTGCCGACGTCCGTTCCGACGAGGTCCTGGGCCACCTTCTGGTAGGCGCGCAGGTCGGTGTCGAACTCGTCGGTGGTGACGCGCTCGGCGATTCCGGCCTCCAGGCCGCAGTCGGCGAGGGCCGCGGCGACGGTCTCGACGTTGACCGGCTCACCTCCGGGATGGAAGCGGGTGCCGAGCGCGGTGTAGAAGTCGCGCAGGACGTCGTGGCCGTGGAGTTTCTGGACCGCGGCCGCCGCGCGCGAGGCGACGAGGGTGGCGTCGATGCGTTCCCGGTAGCCGGGGTCGAGGTCGCGTCCCTCGTTGAGGATGTAGAGGCTCATGGTGTGGAAGGTGACCTTCACGTCGCGGACCTTCTCCACCTCCAGGATCCAGCGGGAGGTCATCCACGCCCACGGGCACGTCGGATCGAACCAGAAATCAACTTGAGTCGTCATGCACCCATCCCACCACACTGCGGCAAAGGAACGCCCCGTGTCGAAACCACACTCTCGGCTCCGCTATGTTCAGGACCGGTTCACATCCATCACGAGGAAGGTCCCATGAGCGAACAACCCACCCTGTCCACCTCCGGTTCGAACGGGTTCCTCTCACCGCGACGAGTGGCGCGGGTCGCGATCCTGGTGGCGCTGTCGGGGGTGGGGGCGTTCATCAAGATCCCGAGCCCGACAGGCACCGTCGCCCTCGACTCCGCCCCCGGATACCTGGCCGCGGTCGCCTTCTCCCCAGTGGAGGGTGGCGTCGTGGGGGCGCTCGGACACTTGATCTCCGCCGCAACCGCGGGGTTTCCGCTGGGCCTTCCGATCCACCTGATCGTCGCGGCGGAAATGTTCGTGTTCGCCTGGGTCCTCGGTCTGCTGGCCCGGCCCCTGGGCGCCCTGGTGGCCGGGGTGGTGGCGGTGCTCCTGAACGGCCTGCTGGCCCCCGCGGTCCTGCTTCCCATCGGCGGCCTCGGAATGTACGCCGCGCAGGTGGTGCCGCTGCTGGTGGGTTCCGCCATCAACATCGCCGTGGCCGTGATCGCGGGGATCGCCCTGACGGCGGCCGGGCTCGCCGGACGTTCCGTGCGACTCACGGGCCCCGGCAAATCATGACGGACCCGGTTCGCCCCGTCCGCGACCTCCTGATCGTCGACGGCTCCCCGCCCCTGGTGATCGCCTGCGACTCAGTGGGCGGCATCGGACCGCGGCCCGCCGATCTGGTGCGGGTGCCCGCCGACGTGGTGGCGCACTTCGCGGCCCGGGTGCCGCTGCTGGAGGTGCTGTGCTCCGGGGCGCGACCCGTCGCGTTGATCAACACCCTCTGCCACGACATGGCCGAGGCCACAGCGTTCATCGACACATTCCGGGCGGTCGCCTCGGAGGTCGGCATCCGAGGCGAAGCGGTGACGGGCAGCACGGAGGAGAACGTGCCCTCACCCGCAACGGGGGCCGGGGTGACGGTGATCGGCACCCTGACAGGTGACCTGCTGACCGGCGGAGGCCGCCCCGGCGACGTGGTGATCTGCGTCGGCTGGCCGCGTTCCGCCCCACACGACGAGGTCTTCATCGGCCATCCAGACATCGTGCCGCTGGCCACCGTGCAGGCCCTCATCGCCACCGGCATGGTCCACGACGCCCTTCCGGTCGGGTCGCGGGGCATCGGTTACGAGGCCGGGCAGCTCGCCGAATCCAGCGGGTGCGGTCTCGCGTGGCTGGCCCATCCCCTCCCCCTCGACGCCTCGGGCGGCCCCGCCAGCTGCGTGCTCCTCACCTGCGATCCGGCCTCCGTCGCCGACCTGCGGAACACGGTCCCCGGACACGTCCCATGGCACCCGGTGGCGGAACTGACCGCGAAACCGACGGCCCGGTGATCGAGGCCCGAGGGCTCGGTTTCTCCCACCGCGGCACCGGAACCCGGCAGCTTACCGACATCACCTGCGACATCCCCACCGGGAGCCGCGTCGCGGTGATGGGCGCCGCGGGTGCGGGCACGTCGACATTCGCCATGGCCCTGAACGGCCTGGTCCCCCACCACCATCCCGGCGATCTCTACGGGCAGCTGCGGGTCGCGGGCATCGCCACCCACGAGACGACCCCGCCCCACTTGGTGCGCGTCGTCGGCCTGGTCTCGCAGAACCCGGAGGCCCAGGTGATGGAGAGTCTGGTGATCGACGACGTCGCCGCCGGTCCCGCGAACCTGGGGCTGGGCCGCGACGAGGTGCTCTCCAGGGCCCGGCGGGCCCTGGAAGAGGTCGGGCTGGCGGGCCTGGCGGATCGCGAGACGGCCACCCTGTCCGGTGGGCAGCTCCAGCGGCTCGCGATCGCCGGGGTGCTCGCGATGGAGCCGCAGATCCTGGTCCTCGACGAACCCACCTCGGCCCTCGACCCGGAGGGGGCGGCGACGGTGCGGCGCATCGTCGCGGATCTGAGCGCTGCGGGACGCACCGTGGTCGTGGTGGATCACGACCCGGATGCCGTCGCCGCCTGGGCGGATCTGCTCCTGGTGCTGGAGGAGGGGGAACTCGCGTATTTCGGCGCGCCCGGCCCGTTCCTCGATGACGAGCGGCGGGTCGCGGCGGCGGGAATCCGCCCCCGCCACCACTACCGCGGCGGTGTGCCGGAGCGACCCGAACCGGATACTCTCCCCGTCCTGGAGGCCATCGGCCTGACCCACCGCTACCCGTCGGGGGTGCTGGCCCTCGACGGGGTCGATGTCACCATCCACCGCGGCGAGTTCGTCGCGCTGCTGGGCAGCAACGGAGCGGGCAAGACCACCCTGGCGAAGCATTTCGCCGGGCTGCTGGAACCGACCTCCGGGACGGTCCGCAGCCACGCCGGGCGGGTGGGGTTCGTCTTCCAGAACCCCGACCATCAGATCTTCGCGAACACCGTCCTCGACGAGGCCGCCTTCGGGCCGCGCAACGCGGGACTGCCGGACCCGGAGGTGGCGGAACGGGCCGGCCGGGCCCTGGAGCGGGTGGGGCTGGGGGATTCCGCCGGGCTGCATCCGCTGCGGCTCGAACGCGGGGACCGGCAGCGACTGGCGGTGGCCTCCGCCCTGGCGATGAACCCCGACGTCCTGATCCTCGACGAACCCACCACCGGCCTGGACTGGCGGGGCACCGAGGCACTGATGGGGCTGCTGGCGGACCTGAATCGCGACGGCACCACGATCGTCATGATCACCCACGACCTGCCCCTGGCGGCCCGCCACGCCTCCCGCACCGTGACGCTGACCGCCCCCGCACCGGAGACGGCCGGGCCGGACTGCTCCGGGGATGCCATCACACGCGGGAACGGCTTCGATGTGCGTTCGAAGCTGGTGGCGCTGACCGCCGTCGTCGCAGCAGCCTTCCTGACCTCCAATCCCCTGGCCCTCCTCGGGCTGGCCGCGCTCACCGCCGGGGTCCTGGTGCGGGTGCGCGGGATGCGTGGGCTCTGGGGTCTCCTGGCCCCGATGCTCCCGGTGCTGGCCCTGGTCTTCGGTTTCGCCGCCTTCACCCCGGGCGGAATCGGGTACGCCTCCGCCTTGGTGTTGCGGCTGGTGACGATGCTGTGCTCGACGGCGGCGCTGCTGGCCACCACCCCCGCCGAACGCTTCACCACCCTGATGCGCACCCTCCGGTTACCGAACCCGCTGGTGTTCGTGTGCACGACGGCGCTGCGTTTCATCCCCACCCTGCGGCGGCGTTCCCGCCAGATCACCGAGGCCCAACGGGTCCGGGGCGCGCACATCGACTCACGCGGCCCGGTGCGCCGCGTCCTGGCCCACGCCACCATCATGGTGCCGCTACTGACCAGCGGAATCCGCATGTCGGAGGACCTGTCGGCGGCGATGATCTCCCGCGGCTACGGCATCACCCGCCACCCAACCCGCCTGCACGACCTCCACTGGACCTGGCGCGACACCCTCCTGACGCTGGCCTCCGCCGCCCTACCGCTGCTCGCCATCGCCGCCGGTTGAATCCTTTTCGACGAGTTCGTGCACTCCCTCCACTATCTCGCTCGGACGGAAGGGGAACCTCTTGGCAGATTCACGGGTGGTGATCCCGGTGAGCACCAGGACGGTGTGGAGGCCGGCCTCCATTCCAGCGACAATGTCGGTGTCCATCCGGTCACCGATCATTCCCGTGTGTTCGCTGTGCACACCTATCCGGTTCAGTGCTGAACGGAACATCATTGGATTCGGTTTCCCCACCACATAGGGTTTCTTCTGCGTCGCCTCACTCACGAGGGCAGCAATTGCGCCGGTGGCGGGCAATATCCCGTCATTGCTGGGCCCCGTGGCATCGGGATTGGTGACGATGAAACGCGACCCCGCGTCAATCAACCGGATTGCGCGAGTGATTGATTCGAACGAATAGGTCCGGGTTTCCCCGATGACGACGAAATCCGGATTGCGGTCGGTGAGCACGAAACCGGCCTCGTGAAGGGCCGTTATGGTGCCGGCCTCGCCGATCACGTACACCGACGCCCCCGGCTGCTGCTGCTCCAGGAAGGTCGCGGTGGCCAGGGCCGAGGTCCAGATGTGGTCCTCGGGAACTTCCAGCCCGGAGTCCCGCAGCCGCGCCGAGAGGTCGCGGGGGGTGAAGATCGAGTTGTTCGTCAGCACCAGGAACGGCGTTTCCGTGCGGGTCCACTGGGAGATCAGCTCTTGGGCCCCGGGAAGCGCCTGTTCCTCGTGCACCAGGACCCCGTCCATGTCGGTCAGCCAGGCACGCACATCGTTTCGCAGTCTTATCACGGCATCACGCTACCCTCGGGGTCCTCACGGATTCAGCTCGGCACGAGCCTTCTCAAGGAGGGCACTGACCTCCTGGTCACACAGCCTGGCCAGCAGCCCTTCCGGCATCCCGGCCGCCTCATACAGGGCGGCGCTGACCGCACGCTCGTGGCTCCACGCGATGATCACCCGCACGGTACCCGCGACTCTTCCGACGGCCTCCAGCAACGCCCGCCGCTCCTCGTCGGGGATCCCGGAGGATGTCAACGCGTCCGCGATCAGCTGCACCACGTGATCCGAGGCCGCCAGCATCATCGGATTCGTGACCCGTTTGGTGACGTGTACCAGCCCGACGAGGGCCATCCAGGCAAGGTAGTCGTCATCCCACGGCCCGGTCACCGTCCGCCCCCACCAGCGTTCCAGGCTCTCCCGAGAAGCCCCGGCGTCCTCGGGCAGTCGCGAGTACAGGATTTCCTCCAGGGCCTGCACCACCTCCGGCCCGAGGGCCAGCAACCGGTCCCGGTGGCGCTGGACTATTTCACGGTCCTCGTCGCGCAGGAGCCGCTGCGGGGGGATCTGCCCGGCCGCATCCCGCGCCATCACGTGCATCGTCTCCATGCTCAGGCCCTCGTCAGCAGTTGCTTGATCTCGACGGCCGCGACGCGGGCCTCGATCCGCATCAAACCGAGATTGGACTCGATTGGTCCCTGCATCACCAGCACCGTGTCCTCACCTGCCCCGTAGACGACCAGATAACCGTTCCTACCGTGGATGACGGATTCCGACAGGTCGCCCATGTTGGTGCGCTCAGAGATGCGTTTCCCGATTCCCAAGGCGGTGGCGGCCATCGCGGCGATGCGCTCCGCGTCCGCCTCCGGGAAGTCGTGGGCGATGGCCAGGCCGTCCTGCGAGGCAATCATGACTCCGTGGAGCTCCGGTATGGCCCGCCTGATGGCGCTGAGCACTAGCTTGAGATCACTGTGCTTGCTGCTGCCGTATTTTCCGTCCATTGCGCTTCCTTCCGCCCTCGTTGGATATGTCACGCCAGAGCGCCTCGGAGCTGGGGCACCTCCAGAGGACACTCGCGGACATGTTATCCCCTTTTGTAGGTCTTCCCCCGAGGTGGAATACTAGATGATTCCAGACGAAAGTTAGTACGTGAACGGAAAAACGTTCGGCGAAACTGGGGTGGATACCCAGATGCAGCGAGTCGGGATATAAGGTCAGTTCGCAAGAGTATGGAGGTGCCGTGAAGGGAACTGTGGTGACCGTGGTCACTGGGCTGGCCGCGCTCGTGGCCGTCGGAGCAGCAGGGAGCGCCCTGCTGGTCGAGCGGACGCTCACCGAGGAAGCCACCCGGGCGCTGGCGGCAGAAGGCGTGAACGCCCACATCACCTTCTCTGGGTTGACCGCCACCGTCTCCGCCGCCGACCCGGAGCAGTTGACGACGGCACTGCGCCTGGTGTTGGACGTGCCGGGCGTTGTCCGGGCCGAGGCAGATCGTTCATCGCTACCCGCAGCATCCACTTCACAACCCGACGCGTCCACGCCGGCCCCCACCCCGACGCCGTCCCCCATGCCCAGTTCCCCCACCCCGACGGCCTCACCCAGTCCGTCCCCAAGCCCCGCCTCTGGCGAGATGCCGAAATCGGTGGTTAAGTTCGAGGGTGGGGAATCCAACTTCGCATCCAGCGAACGCACCAAGATCATAGAGTTTGCGGTCTGGCTCCAGGCCAATCCGGATATCATCGTCGAGGTTGACGGGCACACGGACAACGGCCGCTCCTCGGCTTTCCGGAAGGAGCTGTCGGAGAAACGCGCGCAACGCGTGGTCGACGCCCTCGTTGCAGCGGGGGCGAATCGCGATCAACTGATCGCAGTTGGAAAATCCGACACGGAACCGGTGGAATCGAATTCGACTCCGGAAGGTCAAGCAGCGAACCGGCGAGTGACGTTCGTGCAACGAGGGGAAAGGTAGACCATGACCGGATATGTTCTGCTGGCCATCGAACTGGCAGCAATTCTTGTGGTGCTCGTCGGTTTGGCATTGTTCCTAGGCTGGTTTCTCGGAAAGCGTTCCGTCCGGGCCAAACTGGCCGCTGGACAGGAAACGAAGCCGACGCCCGAGCTGAAGGCGATGGCGGCCCTCAAGACCGATGAGAAGGAACCCACGTCCCTCACTTCCCGGGCGGTTCCCGTCGAAAAACAGCCTGCCCCCGCCACCACGCATTCCCCATCCCCGATCGTGATGGCCTCCACACCCGATTCACAGCCGAAGGACGAAGCCCAGCCGGTGTC
>CALLVV010000028.1 GCA_938012815.1 uncultured Propionibacteriaceae bacterium | reverse complement strand
TGTTCTTTGCCGTTGCGGTCACAACCTGGCCGGAGACGTTGATCGTCCAGTTGTCCGTGACGTCCACGCCACCCTTGAAGACCTGGACGGTCGCGTGCGACGCATCGAGGGCCGAATCGAGCGTGTCGGTCACGACGATGGACGTCGCCTTGTTCTTCTCGGACACATAGGGAAACGCTTGGGTGATGTCAAACGAGGCTATCTCCCCACGCTTCCTGACCTGGGTCTCCGGTGACTTTTTTGGATCTGGCCACTCGGGATATACGCGGACGAAGGACGCGTATCCTATGCTCGTCTCGCATCCGTCGCCCACCCATCCGGTGACGAACTTGGGCCCCGCCTTTGCCACGACCGTGGAGATGTTGTTCGCCGCATTTGCGTCGTCGTTCTGGGATGACCTGAACCACGTGACCCCGTTTTCTTCGTCCACCTTGACGGTCGTCACCCCAACCGGTCCCAAGAGGGCGGACTTATAGCCGTCTGCCAACCCCACGGCCTCCCTCCAGGGAGAGTTATAGGTAGGATCGCGCTTAGTCCCGCCGTCCTGGTAGTGGAAGGACTGATCGATGTCCGCGTAGACGGTGTCGAATTCGTTGCTTGGGTCGATCTGGGTCTCGGTGCCGGTCTTGACCAGGGTAGTCGTGAAGGTTGACTTTATGCTGATGCACTCCTTGTCTTTGGTCGAGACCGCAGCCACCGCAGCGCCGTACTGGCGGCCGCCGACGAGGTGGTGGCGCTGTGAGGGGGCTGCTCACGGACCTGATCCGCGCCATCCCACTGGGTCGGCTGCGCCTGGGGCTGGCGGTGCTGCTGGCCGTCGCGGCGTCGGCGTCGTCGGTGGCCCTGATGGGGATCTCCGCGTGGCTGATCAGTTTCGCGGCCCTGCTGCCTCCTGTGCTGTACCTCCAGGCCCCGGCCGTGGGGGTGCGGACCTTCGCGATCTCGCGTGGGGTGTTCCGTTACGTGGAGCGTCTCGTCGGGCACGACGTCGCGTTGCGGATGCAGTCGGGGCTGCGGATGCGCACCTACGACTCGCTGGCCCGCACCACCCTGATCGGTGCCCGCCGCGGCGATCTGCTGACCCGGGTGGTCTCCGACACCGAGGCCGTCACCGACGTCGTGGTGAGGGTGCTGATTCCCGTCGCTTCGGGGCTGCTGGTGATCACCGGCGCATCGGTGGGGATCGCGGTCATCTCGCCGTGGGCGGGGTTGGCGCTGTTCGTCACCACCCTGCTGGCCGGGGTCGTGGTGCCGCTGCTCACGCAGCGCGCCACCCTGGCCGCCGACCACGACGCCGCCCCGACCCGCGGGGAACTCGCCGACGCCGTCCGTGAGGTGGCCCGCACCGCCCCCGACCTGGTCGCCTACGGCGCCGAACACGCCTCCCTGGCGAGGCTGCTGGAGGTCGACGACCGGCTGAAACGGCAGGAGGCACGCGGCGCGTGGGTGCGGGGCGTGGCCACCTCGGCGCAGGTGCTCGCCGCAGGGGGTGCCGTGGTCGCGGGACTGGCGATCGGCGGGCCCGCCGTCGCCTCCGGAGCCATGCACCCCACCTTCCTGGCGGTCCTGGCGCTGGTGCCGCTCGCCCTGCACGAGGTGCTGGCGACGTTCGTGGCGGCCGCCCAGACGTGGACCCGCACCCGCTCCTCCCTGGCCCGCGTCCGGGAGATTCTCGACGCCGACCCGGTCGGCACCGGTGACGTCGTCCCGGACGGGGAGGCCGGCCCCGGACTGGAACTCGGCGGCGTGGCCATCGGCTGGCCCGGCGCCCCGGTGCTCCGAAACGGCCTCGACCTGGTGGTGAAACCCGGGGAGAAGGTGGCCTGCACCGGCGCCTCCGGTATCGGCAAGACCACCCTGGCGGTGACCGCCATGGGGCTGATCCCGCCTCGCGCGGGCACGGTGCGGCGGGGCGGCCGGGTCGGATACCTGGCCCAGGACGCCCACATCTTCACCACCTCCGTCGCCGAGAACGTGCGGATCGGCAACAAGGACGCCAGCGACGAGCAGGTCCGCGACGCCCTGCACCGCGCCGGCCTGCCGCTGGATCCCGGCCGGCTCGTCGGGGAGGACGGCGGCACCCTCTCCGGCGGGGAACGCCGCCGCCTGGCCCTGGCGAGGCTGCTGGTGGCCGACCGCGATCTGTGGATCCTCGACGAACCCACCGAGCACCTCGACCAGGCCACCGCCGATGCCCTGATGGGCGACGTGTGGCGTGCCTGCGAGGGGCGAGCGGTGCTGGTCATCAGCCACGACCCGGCCGTGGTCGCGGCCTGCGACCGGGAACTGCACCTGGCATGACGGCGGTCCCGGACGCGGGACGTCCGGGACCGGGAGCGGCCAGGTGACGGGTCACAGGTCCCCGCGGAACAGCCGCCAGGCGCCGATCGCACCGGGCAGGACGATCCAGGCCAGCGCCGAGGTGCCGAGCTGGGCCCACGCCTGGGCGGAGGGATGGAACAGCGCGGCCACCGGCTCGAGGTCGATCCAGGCGATGATCTTCTGCGCGACCTCCGAGGACCGTGCGACCAGCATTGAGACGGTGGGCCACACCAGCATCACGACGATGGGCGCCACGGCGTTCCGGGTGAGCAGCCCGAGGGCCAGCCCCGCCAGGGCCGTGAAGACGAGTCCCCCGAACACCACGGCGATGCGACTCGGCTCGAGGCTGGGGGAAAGCGTGGTGCCGGTGAGGACGGGAACCACCAGGTACCCGACAGCGGCGACGATCAGCGACCAGCAGGCAGCGGCGAGCGCCAGGCCCGTGACCACGACGGCTTTCGCGCCCAGCACCCGGCCGCGGCGCGGGTCGAGGGTGAACGTGACGGCGGCCTCCCGCCGCGTGAACTCGCCACTGACGAGCAGCACCGAGACCGCCATGACGATCCACGACCCCGGGATGCAGGCGGTGGCGACGATTCGGCCGAAGGTGGTGCCGGAGTCAGGGAAGAACGCGTTGCCGAGACCGAAGGCCGCCATCAGCACCACCCCGAGGGACAGCAGCGCCTTTCCGGAGACGGTGTTGGCCACCTTGCGGGCCTCGACGGCGACGGTGCGGGTCAGGGTCAAGGGGGGCGAGGTGCGGGTCGAGGCGGTGAGTTCGGGGGAGCTGGTCAGTGTCATGACGATGCCTTTCGGGCGAGTATGGGGAATGGTGGTGGGTAGCGAGGATCGGGGAGGGGTCAGGCGGCGCGGTCGGTTCCGGAGGTCAGGGTGAAGTACTGCTCCTCGAGGTCGGTGCCGTCGCCGGTGGTGTGGTCGGCGAGCAGGCGCCCGCCGCCGATCATCACGACGCGATGGGCCAGGCGTGAGACCTCGTGGAGCTGGTGGCTGCTCAGCAGCACCGCGCAGCCGCGGGCGGCACGGCTCCGGAGCAGGTCGGAGAGCCACCGCTGGCCCTGCGGGTCGAGGCCGTTGGCCGGTTCGTCCAGGATCAGAGCCTGCGGGTCGCCGAGCAGCGCCTGGGCCACCCCGAGTCGCTGCCGCATGCCCAGCGAGTAGGCGCCGACGCGACGCCGGGCCTCCGCGTCCGACAGGCCGACCTCGGACAGCACCTCCCCCACCCGCTGCCGCGGCAGCCCCAGGGTGAGTGCCGCCATCCGCAGAGTCTCCAGGCCGCTGCGTCGCGGGTGGAATCCCTCGGCGCTCAGCAGCGACCCGACGGTCGCGGCCGGGTTGGGCAGGTCGGCGTAGCGCACGCCGCCCACGGTGGCGGTGCCCTCGTCCGGGGTCACCAGCCCGGTCAGGATGCCCAGGCAGGTGGACTTACCGGCCCCGTTCGGGCCGAGGAAACCGACGATCTGGCCGGAGGGGACGGTGAAGGTCACGTCGTCGAGGGCGAGAATGGATCCGAAGCGTTTGGTCACATGAGTCAGTTCGAGCATGGCATCAACTCCACTGGAACCACCCGGGATCCCACATCGGGCAACCGGCCGGTGATCCGGTTCCGTCCGGCCAGTGATCGCGCTGGCCCATCGGCTGAGGCGCACTGGCCCATCGGCCGGGGACGGCGGATGGCCGGACGTGAAAGGCTGACAGCATGAGTGATTCCACCGACACGGCACGCCCCGGCATCGGCCCGGTGGCCTGGGTAGTGGCCGCGCTCGGTTTCCTGTACTACTGCCAGCCGTTGGCGATCCCCCTGATCAACCCGTCGCGCCACCTGGATCCCGGACCGGTCGCGATGCTCCTGGGCCCGGGACTGGTCGCGATGCTCCTGCTGATGTGGTTGCGTCGCGCCCCGGTTCTGGTCTCGGTCTCCCTGGCCGGGCTGTGGCTGCTGTCTCCCGCAGTGTTCGGCCCAGCGATGGCCGCGCAGGTCCACGTCGCCCGGCATCGCAGGGGGATCGACGCGATCACCGTGACCTGCGCTCTCATCGTGGCCAAAGTGGTCGCCATACTGCCCAATGGCTACGGTGATTCCGCGGTCTGGATCGAGCTGTCCATCTCCACCGCCGGAGTGATCATCGCGCTGCTCGCCGGCCTGCTCGGCCACAGCACCACCGACGCCAACCAGCAGCGGGCGGCGGCACAGGCTGCCCGGCAGGACGCCTGGGAGGCGCAGCTCAACGAGGCCAAGCTGGTCGAGCGCGAACGGATCGCCCGCGAGATGCACGATGTCGTCGCACACCGGATCTCCCTCATCGCCCTGCACGCGGGCGCGCTTGCACACCGCATGCGGACCGAGAAGGGCGAGGCCGGCGACCTGGCCCGGGCGATCCAGGCCAACGCGCAGTCCTCCCTCGACGAGTTGCGCACCATGCTGGCCCGGCTGCGCGGCAGCACGGCGCCACCCGAACCGCCCCAGCCGACCCTCACGGGACTCGATGCGCTGCTGGCGGATGCCCGCTCGACCGGGCAGCAGGTGGCGGTGGAACTGGACGGGGACCCGGCATCGGTGCCCGACCGTGTGTCCCGTCACGCCTACCGGATCGTCCAGGAGGGACTCACCAACGCCCGCAAACACGCCCCCGGCACCCCGGTGACCCTGTCACTGAGAACCACCGCCGACCGGCTCCGGGTGGTCGTGAGGAATCGCCTGGCGGACCTCGCACGCCCCAACCGGTCGGGTTCGGGACTCGGGCTCGTCGGCATAGCCGAACGCGTCGATCTGGTCGGCGGTGACCTCTCCCACGGCATCGAGGGGGGAGAATTCATACTGGACGCAACACTTCCCTACGCTCCCGAAGGAACAGCATGATCACCGTCGCCCTGGTCGACGACGACCCGATGGTCCGCACTGGATTGAACTTCATCCTCAAAGGGGAGAACGGCATCGACGTGGTCTGGCAGGCAGGCGACGGCGCCGAGGCGCTCACGAAACTGCGCGACTGGCCCGTCGACGTCGTGCTGCTGGACGTGCGGATGCCGGGTCTCGACGGGCTCGCGACCCTGGAGGAGCTGCGCGGCTGGCAGACGCGGCCGCGGGTCATCGTGCTGACCACCTTCAACACCGACGACTACGTGGTACGGGCCTTGAAGCTCGGCGCGGACGCCTTCCTGCTCAAGGACGCCGACCCGGCCCGGCTGGTCGAGGACATCCAGCGGGTGGTGGCGGGCGAGAACGTCCTGGCCCCCGACGTGACCCGCACCCTCATCACCGTCGCCACCGACGCGCCGTCCGCGGGGGACCCGTCGGCCCGGGCCCTGGTCGCCACCCTCACCGAACGCGAACGCGAGGTCGCGGTCCTGATGACCCAGGGGTTGACCAACAACCAGATCGGCACCCGCCTGCACCTGAGCCTCGCCTCGGTCAAATCCCATCTGACCAGCCTGTTCGTCAAGCTGGGCGTCGACAACCGGGTCTCCGCCGCCATGATCATCCGCGACGCGGGCCTGTGAAACCGGTGCGATCCGTTTGATGTGCCGCCGCCTGGAGGCGCCGCACACCCGGTTTACCACGCCACGCGTCGCTCGGGCAGGACAGGGTAGGGTGACCCGGTACTTCAGGACCGGTACTTCAGGAACTGTGAGGTGATGACATGAACCCCCAGGCCGTCGGTTTCTCCCTGCTGATCCTCAGCGTGGGTTTGCTGGTCGGGAAGATGATTCGCGTCAAGGTCCGGTGGGTGCAGCGACTGTTCCTGCCGAGTTCCATCGTCGGTGGAGTCATCCTGCTGGTGCTCGGCCCGCAAGTTCTGGGGCGCATCCCCGGGCCCTGGGGAGAAACGGGCCTGCTCACCCAGGCCATGGTCACCACCTGGTCCGCGCTGCCCGGCCTGCTGATCAGTGTCGTGTTCGCGACAATGTTCCTCGGCCAGGACCTGCCCAGCCCGAAACGGGCCGCCAAGCTGGTAGGCCCGCAGCTGGCGCTGGGGACGGCGTTCGCGTCTTCGCAGTACGTCGTCGGTCTGCTGTTGGCGGCTCTGATTCTCGTGCCGTTCTTCGGGTCGTCGCCGATGACCGGAGGGTTGATCGAGATCGGTTTCGAAGGCGGTCACGGCACCGCCGCCGGCATGCGCGACGTCATGACCAAGCTCGGATTCAACGAGGGCGCGGACCTGGCAGTTGGTATCGCGACGGTCGGCCTGGTCAGCGGCATCATCGTCGGCATTGCGCTCATCAACTGGGGCGTGCGCAACGGCAAGACCGAGATCCTCAAGAACGATGTCCAGCTCTCGATCGACGAACAGCGCGGGCTGTTCCGCAAGGACGAGTACTACTCCGCCGGGAAGATGACCAGCCGCCCCGCGTCCGTCGAGCCCCTGTCCCTGCACATCGCGATCATGGCGCTGGCGATCCTCATCGGTTGGCTCATCCTCGAAGGCCTCCGCTGGATCGAACGCGCGACCTACGCCTCCATCATGATCGGCGAAAACACTCCCCTGGAGATTTTCTCGTACGTGCCCCTGTTCCCCATGGCGCTGATCGGCGGCGTCATCCTCCAGCTGATCGCGAAGGCGCTGGGCGTCTCCCACGTCATCGACCCGCAGATGATGCTCCGCATCCAAGGCTGGGCCCTCGACTTCCTCGTCATCTCCGCCATCGCCACCGTCTCGATCAAGGCCGTCGGCGAGAACCTCGGGGCGTTCCTCGTCCTTTCGGTGGGTGGCATCGTCATCAACCTGGTTCTGTTCCTGTGGCTGACGCCGCGCGTCATCGGCCGCTTCTGGTTCGAGCGCGGCATCGGCGACCTCGGCCAGTCCATGGGCGTCACCGCCACCGGCGTCATCCTCATGCGCATCACCGACCCCGACGCCTCCTCCCCCGCCTTCGAGGCCTTCGGCTACAAGCAGCTCATCTTCGAGCCCTTCTTCGGCGGTGGCCTCGTCACCGCGATGGCCATTCCGATCATCTACCTCACCGGCGTGTGGCCGCTGTTCTTCGTGATGTTGACGATCTTCGTGGTCGCGGTCCTGGTCGGGCTGTTCCACTTCGGCCCCAAGGAGCAACGCGACCGTGAGGCCTGGCTCGCCCAGCAGGCCTAGCAGGACCGGGCACCCCCACCTCGGAGCTCACTGCTCTGCGCCTCCGCCGATAGACTTCGGGCAGCCGCCACAACGGAGAAGGGGCGCACGGATGGATTTCTCGATCAAGGAAGCCGCCCGCATGGTCGGCCTCACCCCACGCACCCTGCGCTACTACGAGAGCATCGGCCTCCTGCCCAAAGCGGAGCGAACCTCCGGGAACTACCGCCTGTTCACCGTCATGGACATCATCGACCTGATCCGGATCAAGCGGTTGACGGGGCTCGGGTTCAGCCTTCAGCACGTGCGTCAGATCATGGACGATCCAACGGGCCCTGAAGCCGCAGCGGCCTTGGACGCGCAAAAACAGCTCCTCGCCCAGCAGATCGATGAACTCCAGGAAAAGCGGACCAAAATCGAGGAGATCCAAAACGCCCAAGCCCCACTCGACGTTGCCATCGAATTCGCTGATCTGGAGCGTGCCTGGGCCGAGACACATCACAAGCTTGCGGAGGAGGACCGCTTGAAACTTCGGCTTGAGTTGATCGCGGCGTTCGCAGATGAGCGCGAACGCCTCAAGTGCGAGACGCTCACCCGGGCTACCATCGAGAAACATGACGATCCGGGGTTCCGAGAGCTCCGGGAGCTGGATGCACGACTGGAATCCCTTGAACCGGATGCCTCCCCAGAAGAGATCGCGGTGCTGGTCGACGACTACGTCAGGGTCCTTGGCCCGATCCTCGCGGAGTTTCCACCGATGAGCAAGAAGACAGTCGACCTCAACTCCGCCATGGAGGAGTTCACCTACAACGAGGCCCAGCTCGCCGTGATAGCTGCCGCCCGGGAGCGGTTGAGGTCAGCGGAGGGCGGGTCCGCATAACCCCCTTCAAGCCCAAATGGCGTAACGTCACACCCAGGGCTTGACCTTGACACTACGTCAGCATCTTGAATCGATTCCAAGAGATCATAGGCCAAGTCGGCGGGCTCCGGGAGCGTGGTTTCATGCAGCTCCGGAGCTGCATCGACACAGGCTTCATCGTCGAAGAAAAGGCTCGCGCAGCCGGCGGAAGGGGCTCTCGGATGCGCGGCGGTTTGAGAGCTATCCCGCAAGGCACAGAGCTCAGCAGAATGGGAGATGTTGAACTCTCCATGCCGTCACCGATGCCTTTCGGTCCTGACGGCCACCGTCACGCCGAACAGGACAGCAGAGATGCCCACGAGGAGCCCGATCGCAGGTAGCGCCGCGCCGATGGCGCCGGTGTTCATGACGGCCTCGGCCCCGTCGAGATACCAGTACACGGGTAGGAATTCGCCAATCCTCTGAAGCGCCTCGGGCATCAGCTCGCGTGGCCACAGGGCACCAGCCAGCATCACCATCGGGATGTCGATGAGCGTGTTGATGGCGCTGCCCATGAGTTCGTTCTTCACGAACCGGAACACCAGCATGGCCTTGGCCACGCAGAACAGACCGAACGCTGCCGACAACCCGACGATGGCGGTCTCCTGGATGTGGTCGCCGTAGGAGACCCCCGCCATCTTCGGCAGCATCTCCATGACCGCCATGAGCTGAATCATCGTGATCGCAAACAGGGACGCAATGTACTGCCCGAAGTAGGACAGACGCGAAGTTCCAGACAGCGTGACCCGATCGTAGATGCCGCGGACGCGGTCCTGCAGCAGCAGTGACGCACCGGCGGTCATCATCAGGAGCATCGAGAACGCCAAGTAGCCGAGCGTCGTCATGGTCTTGCTGGAGTCCTCCGCCGCAGCGCTGGAAAAGTTGCGGTAGTCGCTGGAGAACTTGTTCTTCACGAAAGAGTCCATGCCGGAGTAGAAGGCCTTCTGATCGCCCGCAGCGGCATTGCCGATGCTCTGGACGCTGCTCAGGTAGGTGTCAATGCGGACCCTGATGGACTGAGTCTGGTTGGTCCCGCTCTGAACGTACAGCTGGGCCCGGGCAGGCTCGCCGGCGATGACCTTGCCCGTGTAGCCCTTGTCAAAGACAACGGCCACATCATAGTTTGAGCCGACAATGCCCTGCTGGATGTCGGTCCCGGCATCGATCTTGACGACCTTCGAATCACCGGCGAAGTTGTCCATGAACTGCTGCGTCAGCTGAGTCTGGTCCTGATCGAGGACGCCGATGGACCACTTTGGTTGTTGGGTCGTCACCTTCACGATGAAGACGTTGAGCAGCACGGGAATCAGCAGCAGGAAGACCCAACTGGATCGTTTCCCGAGAAGCCGCTTGAAGTTGTTCAGGATGATGGTCATGCCAGTCTCCTTCTCGCACCGACCATGCTCAGCGCCGCCAGGACGACGGTGATCGCCCCGAGGATGCCGAGGTAGTTGAGGGCATTGCGTGTGGTCTCCCCGAACATCAGGCCGAACAGACCCTCACGGGCGTAGTAGCTGGGGGAGATCAGTTCCAGCGGACCAAACTTCGCCACGACGAAACCACCGGCCAGGAACGTGGAGCCGAGGATGGCGACCTGCAGCAATCCCTTGGTCTTTCGCTCGCTGCGCGTCATCGTCATGACGGTCATGCCGAGGGCGATGGCCAGGACTCCGAAGACGTAGACGAAGGCCAAGGTCAGGGGCAGGTTCTGGCCCCAGTCGACGCCGAAGAACTGGCTCATGACGCCGATGTAGATGGCGCCCTGCGTGAACGGGACGAGGCTGAAGGCCAAGAGTTTGCCGAGGTACTGCTGCCACGGCTTGACCAAGGTCAGGCGGGTGCGTTTGCCGACAACACCAAGGAAATCCTCGTGCATGCCGCCGAAGCTGCCGTATTCCGTGCCGTACAGCAAGAGGAACAACAACATACCCACGGCGTAGTAGCTGAACCCCGTGAGGTTCCGCGACGAGGTGACATCGTGCAGTTCGACACCCTGACTGGTTCCAACGTTCCCTGAGGAGGCGTCGCCCCCAGCAGTTCCGATGGACTTGATGGCCCACGCGGTGTTGGCGCCACTGTTGAAGCTGTCGACGACGGAACTCACCACGGGATAGTTGATCCCCGAGTACTTCTTCATGTACACCTCTACGGTGCCTCGGCCATCGGCGGCGGCAAGATTGTCGGAGAAGTCCTTGCCGATGTAGAGCATCGCGCCGAGCTCCCCGTCCTCGACCTTCTGCTGTCCGGCCTCGAAGCTGTCGAGTTTTGTGAAGGTGGCTATCCCTTCAAAACCCTGAATAGATGTGAGTTGGGTGAAGTACTCCTGACCTCCATCACCGACGTCCTGGGAGTAGTAGCCGATCTTCACCGGGTCGATGTCCTTCTTGCTGAAGGAAGAATTGAATGCACTGCCGAGGATGAACGTCATGAGGACAAAAACCCCGAGACGGAACAGAATAGGTTTCTTATCCATCCATACCGATTTCAACGAGTACAGAAACTGTGTCAGTAACAGGTACATCAGTCAGATCCTCTCGATGATTCTCAATCGCGCAGGGTCTTGCCGGTCAGGTTCAGGAACACAGCCTCGAGCGACACCCGCACCTCGCTGAGGCCAGCGACATTGGGACTGGTCGCCAGCACGCATCGCGCAAACTCGGCGAAGTCGGCACCCTTGTCCAGATGTGCCCGCACCTTGACCCCATCGACCTCGATGCGGTCACTGGTCAGGCCAGGAGCCTCAAGGCGCACCGCGGCCTCGGCCGCATCCCGGGCGGAAGCCAGGGTGATCTCGACGACCCGCTCGTCGGTGTGCTGGTCAACAACCTCCTGGAGACCACCCGAGGCGATGACCTCGCCATGATCCATGATGGCCACCTTGTCGCAGAGAGCCTCGATCTCCTCCATGTAGTGCGACGTGTACACGACCGTCGTCCCGCCATCGGCCAAGGCCTTGACCGACTCGAGGATCGCGTTGCGGGACTGCGGATCAACACCAACGGTCGGCTCATCCATGATCAGGACCGACGGGTTGTGCACGATCGCGCACGAGATGTTGAGTCGACGCTGCATCCCGCCCGAATAGTTCTTCGCCTTGTCCTTGCGGCGATCCCACAAACCTGTGAAGTCCAGGGCGTCATGTACCGCCTCCACGAGAGCCGCGCCACGCAGCCCATTGAGCTTCCCCCAGTACGTGACATTGTCGATACCGGAAAGGTCCTCGAAGAAGGCCATGTCCTGCGGCACATAGCCGATCTGACGCTTGACGTCGTCCGTGAGGCGATGCGCGTCGCACCCCAAGACCTGCACCGAGCCACCATCGGGCTTCAGGAGTCCCAGGATGAGGTTGATGGTGGTCGACTTACCGGCACCGTTCGGGCCAAGCAACCCGAACAGGTCGCCCTCGCAGATCGTGAGATCCACTCCCTTCACAGCAGCGGTCTTCTTGAACGACTTTCTCAGACCCCGGGTCTCGATGACAGCCCCGGGTCCATGACGTTCAGCACGGGGCTCGGACCGGAACTCGGCAACCGGGCCGTTCTCGTAGTTACTCTCACACACAGTCATCGATGTTCTCCCTCTAACGCGGAACAGCACAGGGGCTGGGTTGGAACTGGGATGCGGGCCAGGATGTCCCTGACCGTTTGAAGCACCACCTCATCGCCCTGCGGGACTGCCTGCTGCATGAGGGTCCCCCGAAGCCGAGCGATGCGGGCCGCGACCTGGGAGTCGAGACACAGCTCTTTTCCCATCCCGGGGTATTGGGCTCCCTGTCCGGAGAAGAGATAAGTATTGTTTGCCATCGTCGTATCGCAGCCGTGGTCAGCTGCTCCTCCTTCACCCTTCCAGACCAGTCACAGGCCCCTGTCGCCGTGCTCTGTGGCCAGTGAAGGCGTTGACGGAACGTCAAGGTCAAGCGCTTTCGTGGCAAGCCTTCGACCGGTTCCTTGCCGTAACCCGGGTCACGACAGGTCTGGAAACCCCGCTGACCACGGTTGGGCGGCTCGGGTACACACCAAAGCCCCAGATGTCGCCCCCGAATGCCCCGACAACCCGGATCCCGAGCACGTGCTCGGCCCCGCCGACATCAGCCCCGACCGCAATACGGGGTGTGGCGGTCGACGACCCGGTTCTGATCCCGGACCTTCATCACCACGGCGCTCTGGGCGCGAAAACCCACGTGGAGAGCGGTTCGGCTAGAGTGTCGAGAGTGACCGAAGACCCCGAGCACTCACCACGCCGCCTGAAGGTTGCGCAGTTCACCGACAACTACGGTCCCGGCAGCAACGGCCTGATGTTCGCCGTCCAACAGCTGGAGGGCAATCTGCTCGACGCCGGCCACGAGGTCGTGGTCGTCGCACCGAAGGCGAAGGGGCCGAACCCGCACCTGGGGCGGGAGGGCCGCGTCGAGTTGCGGCTGCCGTCGGTGCGGGTGCCGAACATGCCCACGCGGGTCGCCAACGGCAGGCATTTCGAACGCACCATCGAGCAGATCGGGGAACTCGATCCCGACGTGATCCACGTCCACGGGCTGGGAACCGTCGGGGTGCTCGGCACCTGGGCGGCCAAGAGGCTGAACAAGCCGATGCTGATGACCTGGCACACCGACTTCGACGCCTACGCCGACCACTACGCCGCGGTCCTGCCGTTGCTGCACGGCGTGGTGCGGGCGTTCGCGAGGCTGACCCACGGGGAGATCCTCAACTCCAACGACCTTCGTGATGCGGCGGTCCGGTTCGCCGACCGGGGCCGCTCCACGGCGACGCTGCTGGGGTTGTGCAAGAAGATGCTGGAATCGGCGGACCTGGTGACGTCGCCGTCACCGAAGACCGCCGCCCGTTGTCTTTCCCTGGCACCGGAGGCGAACCTGGTGGTGGTGCCGAACGGAGTCGATCCGCTGCCGTCGGGCCCCGCACCGGTACCGCGCGGCCCCGGCCCGCTGGTGATCTATGTGGGTCGCATCGCCCCGGAGAAGGGGCTGCCGCTGCTGTGTGAAGCGTTCGAGCTCGTCGCGGCTCAGCGTCCGGATGCGCAGCTCATGGTGGTCGGCGACTGGCAGCGCTACCCGAAGATCGCGAAGGTCCTCGACGCGGGCAGGCGCCGCGGCCACATCATCCTGCCGGGCGAGCAGAAACGCGAGTCGCTGGGGGCGTTCTACGAGATGGGCGACCTGTACGCCTTCCCCAGCCAGACCGACACCCAGGCCCTGGTCCTGCATGAAGCCGCGCTGGCGGGCCTGCCGATCGTCTCGGTGGATCCGGAGCTGCAACTGGTGCTGGAGCCGGGAGTGAACGCCGAACTCGCCAGCCCCACCCCCGCTTCTCTGGCGGCCGCCATCATGCGGATCATCGAGAAACTGCCCGACCCCCAGTGGCGGGCCCGC